>JANYHJ010000204.1 GCA_025359135.1 Gemmatimonadota bacterium
CCGGCCTCTCGTGGTCGCCCGATGGCAGCAAGATCGCCTTCGCGCAGACGGTCGCGCCCGAGAGCGGCAAGCTCGACTCGACACACATCGCCATCGTCGACGTCGCCACGGGCACGATCACGCCGCTCACGAGCGCGCGCATGTTCGAGAACAATCCGGTCTGGTCGCGCGACGGCCGCACCATTGCTTACTGGCAGCCACGCGACGCCAAGGGCGCACTCGGCTACGTCAACGAGGTGCACGTCGTGAGCGCGAGCGGCGGCACGGGGCGCAGCATCACGCGCGGCATCGACCGCAACCTGTTCGGCGCCGAGTGGATGCCGGATGGCACGTCGCTGCTCGTGGCGGGCAACGATCGCACGAGCACCGGTGTCTGGATCCAGCCGCTCGACGGGGCCGCGCGTCGCGTCGACTTCGGCGACCTCGTGGTCAACGGTGCGTTCGGCTACGACATCACCATGGCGAAATCGGGCGCGCTCGTCTTCACCGCGACGTCGCCCAATCGCCCGAGCGAGCTCTACGTGATGGACGCGCCGACGTCCAAGCCGCGACGCCTCACGGACTTCAACGCCTGGATCAGCGAGGTCGCGCTCGGAAAGATGGAACGCGTGACGTGGAAGGCCGAACAGTTCGAGGCGGACGGCACGTTGACCTACCCTCCGGGTTTCGATGCGAACAAGAAGTATCCGCTCGTGCTCGTCATCCACGGTGGTCCGACGTCGGCGTCCAAGCTCTCGTTCAATTCGATGCCGCAGCTCATGGCGGCGGAAGGGATGATCGTCTTCCAGCCCAACTATCGCGGCTCGGACAACCTCGGCAACGCCTACCAGACCGCCATCTGGAACGACGCCGGCGCAGGCCCGGGCCGCGACGTGGTGGCGGGTGTCGCGATGCTCCGCGCCAAGCCGTTCATCGATCGCACGCGCACCGCCGTCACGGGCTGGAGCTACGGTGGTTACATGACGAGCTGGCTCATCGGCAACTATCCCAACGAGTGGACCGCCGCGATGGCCGGCGCGCCGGTGACCAACTGGGAGGAGATGTACAACCTGGCCGACGGCTCGCTCACGATCCGCCACCAGTTCGGCGGTTCACCGTGGACGGAAGGGCGCGAGAAGGCGTACCAGGCGCAGTCGCCGGTCACGTATGCGCGGAAGATCAAGGCGCCGACGCTCGTGATGTCGAACATGGAAGACTTCCGCGTGCCGCCGACGCAGGCGATGGCGCTCTATCGCGCGATGAAGGACAACGGCGTCGAGACGAAGTTCGTCGGGTTCCAGGGGCGCACGCACGCGAGCGGTGACCCGGTCAATGCGCGCGAG
This sequence comes from Gemmatimonadota bacterium, assembly GCA_025359135.1. Lineage (GTDB taxonomy): Bacteria > Gemmatimonadota > Gemmatimonadetes > Gemmatimonadales > Gemmatimonadaceae > JACPPC01. The sequence goes on from JANYHJ010000204.1 coordinate 1,323, forward strand.
CGGACGAAGCTGTGGGTGGAGTGGGTGAAGGAGAAGCTGGCGCCGAAGACGGTGCCGTAGCGCTCAACCCCTGCACTTCGCGCACACGCCGTAGATCACCAACCGGTGCCGCTGCCGCACATACCCGTGCGCCTCCGCCACCAACGTCGTCATCCGCTCCAACCGCTCATCACGGAACTCAGCCACTTGTCCGCACACCGTGCAGATGAGGTGCTCGTGGTGCGGCATCCCGCGCGCCGACTCGAAACGGCGAAATCCCTCGCCGAAGTCGCGCTCGACCACGAGCCCGCTCTTCACCAGCACGTCGAGCGTGCGATAGACGGTGGCCGTGCCCACGCTCACGCCGCGTCCCGCGAGGCGCGTCTCGACTTCCTCCGCCGAGAGGTGTTCATCGGCGGAGAGCACCACGTCGGCCACCGCGAGCCGCTGCTCGGTGACCGGCAGATTGTGCGACCGCAGGTAGGTTGCGAACGCGTCGGTTACGCGGGGGTCGCCCATGCCCCGTCCTCGAGCGCCGCACGCCACGCCGCCTGGTCGAGTCGCGCCGGATCGCCTTCATCGCCCGAGCGCTCCTTGACGCCGAGCACGACGGTCTCGACGGTCACGAGCGGGGCATCGGCTTCGGGCTTGCAGTCGAACTCCCAGCGTCCGCGCTCCGGCCCCTTGATCAGTAGCCGGTAGCGCGCCGTGTACACCGCGTGCCGCTCCTCCACCGCGCCCTCGACGGGCGCCACCGCGATCACCGCCACCCCCGTCTCGGCCTGCCCCTGACGGCGCGGGGTGAAGAGGTGCACCTCGACCACGCGATCGGCGGCGAGCGTCACGGCCACGGCGCGAAGGAACTTCTGCTGCGTTTCGGTCATCATCGCGCAACGTCCGGAATGGTCGTGGAGGCGGTGGCCGCCTTGCGGGCATCGAGCTCGCGCTCGACGAAGAGTCGGAGAATGTGCATGAAATCCTGCGCGTTCGTCACCACGCCGAAGGCCTGATGCGTGCCGCGATCCTTGAGTTTGCTGACCACGAACTCGCTCGAGTCCACGCAGATGGTCGCCAGCTGCCGGAGCGTGCCGTCCTCGTCCTGCGTGAAGGCGGGGAGCATGTTGCCCGTCGCGATCGCGTGCAGCGCCGTCGCGATCAGCACCGCCATCGTGGCTTTCACCGCATGGGCGCGCATCGCGTCCTGGCCCAGCACCGCGTCCGTGATCACGTCCGGCAGCGGACCATCATCGCGAATCGATCCGGTGAGCACGAACGGCACGCGCTTCTTCACGAGCGCGTGCATGATGCCGTTCGTCACGATCCCCTGCTCCACCGCGTTCGCGATCGAGCCCGCGCGCCGCACAAGGTTGATCGCGCGCATGTGCAGCCCGTGTCCCCCCGCGCTTGGCACCCCTTGCCCCGTCATGCCGAGCGTGGTGCCGTAGATCGACGCCTCGATGTCGTGCACGGCCACCGCGTTGCCCGCGAGCAACGCGCCCACGAACCCGTTCTCGATGAACCAGACCATGTCGGCGCGCGCGCGCGAGTGCACGAGCGCGGGGCCCGTGACCCAGATCGGATAGCCGCCGCGATCGCGCTGCTCGATGAGGATGCGCGCCATCTCGACGTAGTCGATCGGCTTCTCGCGCGAAACCTCGCTCGACATGAACTGGAACTCGCCCTCGTTACCGCCGCCGAGGAACGCGTCGGCGTGCACGAAGATCCCCTCGCTGCCGTCTTCCTTCGCGCCGACGGCCACCATGTCGCCGGCGCACACGCGACGCCCTTCG
>JANYHJ010000020.1 GCA_025359135.1 Gemmatimonadota bacterium
CCGTTGATCGTGACGCCGCGCAACAGGGCGGGCGGAACCGCCTGCAAGCGGGCCTGCAGCGTGATGACGCGCTCGACTTCGCTCGTGAAGTGCGGCCTCCGCACCCCCTTCACCACGGCGTCGGCCGGCTCGACTTCCTTGAGGTCGAGCAGGAGCGTCTTGCGCGTGGCGCGCGGCCTCACGAGCGCGATGTAGCGCTCGACGCCCAGCGAACCGATGCCGGCCACGCGGTGCGCGACGTCAAGGATGCGCAGCTTGCCCCAGTCCGGATCGCCCTCGAAGGTGTTGAGCAGCGCCTGCTTGACGCGCTTGCGGATCGTGACGTCCACCTCGAGCTGGCGTTCGCCATCGATGCGGATGCGCCGTGCCAGTCCGCGCCCGACTGTTCGCTTCGCGAGGAGCGTCTTGCGCGAACGGAGTCGCGCCTGGTCCAGCAGCGCGCGCACGATGCCGCTCGAGCAATCGCGCTCGATCCAGCGTGCGTGTCCCTGCAGGAGCGCGTGGCGATGCGCCTCGAGAAAATCGCGGGCGAGCCCCGGGCCGTCCTTGGGTGTCAACCCCACCTCGTCCGCAGCAAGCAGGATGCTCGCCACCATGCGCACGAGCTCGGCCGTGGCCGGGAAGCGTGCGGCATCGTCGAAGTCGTTGAGGTCGAAGTAGACGAGCCGGTTGTCGCCCTTGTAGCTGCCGAAGTTCTCGAGGTGCAGGTCGCCGCACCCCCAGACGAGCGGTTCGCGCCCGCTGCCGGGGGTCAGCTGCTCGTAGAAGAGACGGCAGCTGCCACGCAGGAACGCGAAGGGCGACGCGCGCATGCGGTCGTGCTTGCGCGCGAGGAGCGCGGGATCGCGGCCGCGGTCGTGGGCTTCGAGTTCGAGCAGCGGGTCGCGTGGCGGGGTCATGCGTGGCAATGTGGGAACCCGACTCGTGACGCGCCAGCGCATGACGGGGGATGGCAAGTTACGCCCCCGTGACGCACCGTCTCTCCCGATCACGCCGTCCATGCGACTCCGCATGCTGATCCCGCTGGTTACGCTCATGGCGTGCCAGGACGCCACGGCGCCTAACGGGCCGCCCGATGCCTTGCGTGGCTTGCCGCGCGCGCTCACGGCCGCGGAGCAGGATGCGCTCGCGGGGAGCACGCGCTTCGGCCTCGACCTCTTCCGCGCCGTGAGCCGCGAGCGTCCCGGCGAGAACGTGATCCTCTCGCCGCTTAGCGCAACATTTGCGCTGGGTATGGCGCTCAACGGGGCGGCCGGCGCCACGCGCGACTCGATGCGCGCGCGGCAACGAGCGTCGGCATTGGCGCCACATCGGGGCCGCCGTCATTCGTCGTCGACCGTGCCTTCGTGTTCGCCATCCGTGAGCGATTCTCCGGCGCGATCCTCTTCATCGGCACCGTGGCCAAGCTGCCCGGGACCTGACGGCCCCGCTGCTGTGCCGTAGTCTCGACCCATGCGCCCCCCCGCGTGATGGCCGCCGCACCCGCATGCGGGTAGCTTCGCCCGCATGATGCGACGCGCTTCTGCCCTGCTGGCGGTCTTCGCTGCCACCGCGCTCTCACCCCCAGCGCCGCTGCGCGCGCAGCCCAACACCGCGCCGCCGCCGAATCCACAGGCGATCGTCACGCGCGCCGATCTCGCGCTCGCGTACCTCACGTTCGACCGCGCGTTCAGCGAGCACCCGCCGTCCGCCGACAAGCTCGGGCCGCTCAGCCAGCGCTTCGATCAGGCCACGCTCGCCTTCTTCGCCGGCCGGAACGCCGACGCGGTTCGCAGCATCCACGCCGTCATCGCCGAACTGCTCGCACCCGGCGCACCCCCGGGTACCTCCGCGTTCGCGATCCGCGCCACGATCGAGCCACACGTCTACCGGCGCACGGTGGGTGGGCCCGTCACCCTGCGGGTCGTGCCCCTCTATGCCCTGGCTGACACGTCCAGCAGCGCCGTCACCAGCTTCGGCGTACGCGTCGTGAGCGACGGCGGCCGTGAACTCGCCGCCACCACGATCGCACTCGCGGCCCGCGCACAGGTCGGCGCGCCCATCGACGTGCCGCTGCCAGCCGCAGCCGCCAACCCGCCCAAGGGCCGCTACCGCGTGCTCGTCACGGTCGCGGCGCCGGGCATGAGCGAGCCGCCTCCTCCTGCGCCCAACGCCGTGCCCGCGAGCGAGTGGTTCGTGACCGACGACGATCTCGATGCGAAGCGACAGGACCTCACGCGGCGCGCCGCCG
>JANYHJ010000070.1 GCA_025359135.1 Gemmatimonadota bacterium
CTCCTGCGCGGCGTCGTGCACGAGCACGGCGCTCCGGTACTGCGGCCCCGCGTCGTTCCCCTGCCGATCCATCGTGGTGGGATCATGGATCGTGAAGAAGACCTGCAGCAGCTCCTTGAAGCTCACCTGCTCCGGATCGAAGGTCAGCTGTACGACCTCGATGTGCCCCGTCTTCTTGCCGCAGACCTGTGCGTACGTCGGGTTGGCCACGTGACCGCCCGAGTAGCCGCTCTGCACGCTGAGCACGCCGCGACACTCCTTGTACACCGCCTCGAGGCACCAGAAGCAGCCGCCGCCCAGCGTGGCAACTTCGGTGGTGGTCACTTGGCCTCCGGCGCGAACAGCGGAAGGAAGGTGCCGTAGCCCTCGGCCTCGAGCTTCGCGACGGGAATGAAGCGCAGCGCCGCCGAGTTCAGGCAGAAGCGCATGCCGGTCGGCTGCGGGCCGTCTTCGAAGACGTGGCCCAGGTGCGAGCCCGCGATGGCGCTCTTCACCTCGACGCGGCGCATGAAGAACTTGCGGTCCTCGTGCGTCTTCACCATCTCGGCGCTGATCGGCTTCGTGAAGCTCGGCCAGCCGGTGCCCGAATCGAACTTGTCGCGCGACGAGAAGAGCGGCTCACCGCTCACGACGTCGACGTAGATCCCCTCGTCGTGGGTGTCCCAATACTCGTTGTTGAACGGCGACTCGGTGCCTTCGTGCTGCGTCACCTTGTACTGCAGTGGCGAGAGCGACTGCTTGAGCTCGGCGTCCGTGGGCTTGTTGAACGTGCGGTTGTCGGCGGTCATGGTCGGTTCCTGGCGTTCGAGGCAGCTGGGCCGGCCGCCGTCCTTCGGCAGCCACTTGAGCCCCTGCCCGTCACATATAGCTACGAACCCCCGGATTGTTTCCGGCTCCGAGAGGCTCCGGCCGGCGGGAGGTCCTGGCCGACCCGGATGGGAGGGGCTCAGGCGGGCGGGATGTCCTGGCCGACCCGGATCAGGTTGCCGTCGGGGTCGACGACGGCGAACTCCCGCTTCCCCCAGGCCTGGTCCTCGATGGCGGTCAGCCGAGGGAGGTCCTCGGGGCCCAGGCCCAGCGCCGCCCAGCGCGCGTGCAGCGCGGCCGCGTCGTCCACGTGCAAGTAGCAGCCGGCGTCGCTGCCGGTGGCGTCGAGCGAATCGTGGTAGAAGAAGTGGATCGCGGCGCCATCCATGCTCATGATGACGTAGCCATCGCCCTCACGGTCATCGTAGCCGATCTCGAAGCCGAGGGAGGCGTAGAACTCGACGGTGTCGTCGAGGTCGGCGGAGGGGAGGACGGGGTCCGTGCGCATGCGGTTGAGTGTAGCGGGGGTTTCGCTGGAGGGGAACGTAGGGCACGGAGGGCACGGAGAGGTGCGGGGAATGGAGACACAGAGTACACAGCGGTGCACAGAGAACAGCGCTTGATGATGGGGCGGCGTGCTCCGTGCCCTCTGTTCCCCTCCGTCACCTCTCTAAGGAGTCTCCCCAACCAGGGCGGCCGTCGCGTCCCACAGCCGTCGCGCCACTGCGTCATCCTCGGCTTCGCGCGACAGCTTCGCCGGCTTCCGCTTCTCGAAGTAGCCACCGTTGCGCTCGGCCGCGCCCGGCGCCGTGCAGAGCCACGTGAGCGTGTCGGCGCCCTTGGCCTCGGTGAGCGCGGTCACGAGCTTCGCAGCCTTGAGCACGCTGCTGAAGAGGAAGCTGTTCGAGTCGCCGAACTTCGTGGCGACGAAACCCGGATGCAGGCAACTCGCACTCACGTGCGCCGTGGCCGGATCCGAGCGCAGGCGTCGTGCGAGCTCGCGCGTGAAGCCGATGTTGGCGAGCTTCGACGCGCCGTACGCGCCCCAACCCGTATAGCGCGTCGTCGATTGCAGGTCAGCGAAGTCGAGCGTGCCGCGCATGTGCGCGCGGCTCGCGGTGCTCACGATGCGGCCGTCTTGCGACGCGGCGACATTCGGCATCAGCAGCCGCGTCATCAGCCAGTACGCCACGTGATTGAGCGCGAAGGTCATCTCGAGTCCGTCGGCGGTCACCTTGCGTTCGTCGAAGATTGCGCCGGCGTTGTTCACGAGGACGTCGATGACCGGGGCGGCCGCCGCGAGCTCGGCCGCGACGCGCCGCACCTCCGCCTGCAACGAGAGGTCGGCGCGGAAGGTGCGCGGCGTGGGCGCGTTGCGTTCCGCGAGGTCATGCGCGAGGGCGTCGAGCAGCGCGGGGTTGCGACCGACCACGAGCAGCTGGTGGCCGGCGCCGCCGAGTGCGAGCGCAGCCTGCCGGCCGATGCCGCTCGTCGCGCCCGTGAGGACGATGGTGAGCGGCGTCATCGACGTGGCGCGCTGTGCTGTCATCCGCTCACGCGTCACGCGCGAGCGACGCCCGGATTCGCGCGAGCTGCGCGTCGTGCCGCAAGTCGTGGCCCGCGATCAACTGCGCGATGCTCCGCAGCGATTCGCCGCCGGGACGATGGGTGTGCCGGGCTTCGCGCTGCCAGTCCGCCTCCGAGAGTGACCGCCAGATGCTCAGGCTGCGCTCACGCTGCAGCGTGAACAACGACATCGACTCCGCGGCGTTCCACGCGTTGTACGGCAGCCGCGCCGCCCAGTCGGCCTGGTCGAAGCCGTCCATCGTGTAGGCGTCCATCGTGAGGATCTGCCGGATGCGCACGCCCCACGCCATCTCCACGTCGGCGAGGTGCGACACCACCTGCGCCATGCTCCACTGCCCCGGGCCCTCGTGCGTCGTCAGCTGCGACTCACTCACCCCGGAAATCGCACGCGTCAACCTCGCCGGTGCGTCGGCCATGAGCGCGAGGGGATCGCGACCGTTCACCAGCGCTCGTGTCTCCGCCACGAACGCGAGCCATCCGTCCGCATCATCGCCCGCGGGGGTGACCGAGAGGCCGCCGCGACCTTCTGCGCTCACGTGCCCACCTGCTCGAGCCCGCCCTTGCCGTGCACCAACCGCCAGCGGCTCGCGTCCGTGACTGGCGCGCCCTCGCGCGACACGTACGCCAGTGACTTCACGCTGCAGGTGAACTCGTCGGCACTCACGCGGCATGAGAGATAGCCACGGCGCGCGCTGTGCCACCGGAGTGACTGCGCCGCGCTGATCTTGTACGGATAGTAGTACTTCGAGAGCTCCTGTCCGTCGCCCTCGCTCGTGATCGACGTGCCCACGAACTCCGCCGCGACAATCGGCCGCTCACTCTGGTCGAATCCGGTGCGCACGTCCCAGATGTAGTTCGCGTGGATGTCGCCGGTGACGATCGCCGTGCGTCCCGACCCATGATCGGCAATCGCGCGCAGCAGGCGGTCACGCGCCGCGGGATACCCCGACCACGCATCCATGTAGACGATCGTGCCGTCCTTGGGCTGCACGTCTGGCGCGGCGAGCATCACCGGGTTGCCCACCACCTGCCAGCGCGCCTTCGAATTCTTGAGACCGTCGATGAGCCAACGCTCCTGCGTCTCGCCGAGCATGGTGCGCGCAGGATCGTTCCAGTCGCCGCAAGGAATGGCCTTGTTGCCGTCGCCACACGCCTGGTCGGTGCGATACTGCCGCGCGTCGAGCATGTGCACATCCGCCATGCGTCCCCATCCGGTGCGCTGGTAGACCGTGAGGTCGTGCCAGTTCGTCGCGCGCGGCACGCGCACGGGCATGTGCTCCCACCACGACTGGTACGCGGCCGTGCGACGCTTCGCGGTCGCCTCGGTCGGTCCCTTGTCGAACTGGCCGATGTCCTGCGCGTAGTTGTTGCTCACCTCGTGATCGTCCCACGTGATGAGCCACGGGCTACGCGCGTGCGCGCGCTGCAGCCTCGCGTCGGCCTTGTACTGCGCGTAGCGCTGGCGGTAGCCGTCGAGCGTCGTGCACTCGGGCCCCGCGTGCATGCGCACGCGTCCCGCGATGCCGCCCTGCTCGTAGATGTAGTCGCCGAGGAAGAGCACGAGGTCGAGCTCCTCGGCCGCCATGTGCTCATATGCAGTGTAGTGGCCGTACTCGAAGTGCTGGCAGCTCGCGACGCTGAACGCGAGCGGCGCATCGGCCGTGAGCGCCGGCGCGGTGCGCGTGCGCCCGACCGCACTCGGTCCGTCGGCCGTGAGGAATCGGTAGTGATACCAGCGCCCCGGCGCGAGCCCGTTCACCTCGGCGTGCACCGAGTGCGCGAGTTCGGGGATCGCCGTGGCGGTGCCCTTCTGCACGACCTTCTTGAACGCAGGATCATCGGCGACTTCCCACTTCACCTCGATGCGCGCGTCGCCAAGGCCGCCCAGTGGTTCGAGCGGTTGTGGCGCGAGCCGTGTCCAGAGCACCATGCCCGTAGGCGTCGGATCGCCCGAGGCGATCCCGAGCGCGAACGGATCGGCAGCGAAGGCGAAGTGTCGCGCGATACGCCACGCGGAGGGCGCGCCTGCCGCGAGTGCGGCGTAGCGCGCGAGGTCGGCGAGGAAGTCGCGGCGGAGGAGCGAACGGTCAGTCGACATCGAGAGCGGAGGAGGACCTGTGCGTGCGAGGTTCATCTCACGACGGGCCAGCGCACCCCGCGCCGGCCCGTCTCGTTTCCGTTATCGCGCGCGCGCTTACACCGCGTCCGACAACGACGTGAAGTTGAAGTCCTTGATCTTGAGCGCCGGCATCACTTGCCCGCGCGCCGTGCGCTCCGCCACGCCGATCTCCTCCACGCGGTTGAGCATCAGCAGCGGGCTCTCGTTCCAGCGGAAGTTCTTGAGCGCCTTCGTCACCTTCCCCTTCTCGATCAGGAAGGTACCGTCACGCGTGAGGCCGGTGAGCAGCACCGTGCGCGGATCGAGCGGCCGGATGTAGAACATGTGCGTCACCAGCACGCCACGTTCCGTGCTCGCGATCAGCTCGGCCGTGCTCTTCGTGCCGCCCACCATCTTGAGTCCGCCGGGCACGCCGAAGCCGCCACCTCCACCGCCGCCACCGCCGCCGCCCGTGGGCGCCTTGCCTTGGCTTTGCGCCCAGTAGCGCGAGTACGAGAGCTCCTTGAGCACGCCGTTCTCCACCCACACCCGGCGTGGTACCGGTTGCCCTTCGCCGTCGAACGGCTGCGTCAACAACTCGGGATCGGCCGGATCCGAGAGCAGCGTCACACGCGCATCCGCGATCGTCTCGCCCACACGCGTGCCGCCGCCCTTCTTGCTGAAGGCGCTCCGCCCTTCGTCCGCCTGCCGCGCGTTGAGCGAACCCGCCAACGCGGGAATCATGTCGGCCACCGCCTGCGGCTCGAGCACCACCGTGTACATGCCGGGCTCGATCGCCTGCGGGTTGCGGCTCGACACCGCCTTCCGCGCTGCGGTGCGACCGAGGGCCGCGGCATCGAGCTGCGCCCAGTCGCGCGCGCCGCCGCTCGCCCACCCGGAGCCCGTGCCATCCGGGGTGCGCGCCGTACACGAGAGCGACACTTGAGTGGCCCGGTGATACGCGAAGAGCCCCGACTTGGTGGCCACGCACGTCACGCCGGCTTGCGCTTCAAGAAAGCCGGCAATCGCAAGTTCGCCCGCGCTCCCCTCCTCAGCGCGCGCGGCCTGCATGAGCGACTGCACCGCCTTGGCGCGCAGGTCCGGCGCGAGTGACGCGGTGGCCTCGTTGTAGGCCTCGACCTTCGCGTACTGCTGAGGCCCCAGCTCCTGCATCAGCTCCGCATCTTCGGGGCTCAGCCTCGCCAGCCGTTCGGCCAGCTCCACCGTGCGCTTGAGCGACGCATCATCGAGCACGTTGGTGCTCGCCGACGCGCGGCGCTTGCCCACGGTGACGCTGACGTTGACCGTCGTGTCGGTGATGCCGCCCGACGTCGTGATCTGGCTCGTGGCGAAGCGCGTGTTGCCCTGCCAGCTCGAATTCAGGTTGACGCGCACGCCGTCGGCCGAGGCCATGGCGATGACGCGCTGCGTGATGGCGCGCGCATCGGCTTCGTCCAGTTGTGGTCCTGAGCGAAGCGAAGGACCTGCCTGTTCCTCAACAGCGAATGCAGCTCCTTCGCTTCGCTCAGGACGACGGTTGAAGGGGGTCACGACGCCCTCCCCGTGTTGAGGATGTTGACGCCGCGGAAACGCGCCGGCGGACAGCCATGACTCACCGAGTTCACCTGTCCCGGTTCACCCTTGCCGTCGGTGAACGTGCCGCCCAGCCAGTACGACTTCTTCCCGCCGATCATGTCCATCGCATTCCAGAACACCGGCGTCGTGCTCTGGTACGCGACGTCCTTGAGCATGCCGGTGATCTTGCCGCCCTTCACCTCGTAGAACACCTGGCCCGAGAACTGGAAGTTGTAGCGCTGGTTGTCGATCGACCACGAGCCGCGATTCTTGACGATGATGCCGCGGTCGGTCGCGGCCACGATGTCGTCCATGCCGATGTCCTTGTCGCCGGGCATGAGCGAGATGTTGGGCATGCGCTGGAACTGCGCCGAGCTCCACGAGTCCGCGAACGAACAGCCGTGCGAGCGCTTCACCCCGGTGAGCCCCGCGATCCACGCGGCCTGCTCGCGCGTCGTCTGGTAGTCCTTGAACGTCCCCTTCTCGATCACGTTCCACTGCTCGGCCGGCACCCCTTCATCATCCCATGCGCAGCGCGCCAGCGACTCGGCCTGCAGCCGGTCGGCTTGGATCGTCATCAGCGGCGTGCCGTACTTGAGCTTGCCGATCATCTTCTCCGGCGGCGCCACGAAGCTCGTGCCGGCGTAGTTGGCCTCCTGCCCCGTCGCACGATCGAGCTCGGTGGGATGCCCCACGCTCTCGTGAATCGTGAGCCACAAATTCGTCGGATCGAGGATCAGGTCGTAGCGGCCAGGTTCCACCGTCTTCGCGCCCAGCTTCTCCGCGGCGAGCCCCGCCCACTTGGCCGCGTTGCCCGGCATGTCGAGCTGCTCGATGTATTCCCACCCCGAGCCGCGCGGTGCGAGCTCTTCATTGTACTGCTGGAAGTCGCCGCCACCGACCGCCGTGGCGCTGAACGTCGGCCCCACGCGAATGAACGTCTGCGTCGTCATCGTGCCTTCGCTCGTCGCGAGCGTCTTGACCTCGCGCAGCAGCCCCATCCCCGAATTGGCGAAGCGGATCTTCCCCACCTTGAGCGCGGCCTCGTTGGCCGCGAGCAGCAGCGCCACCTTCTCCTCGATCGGCACCTCGATCGGATCCTTCATCACCGGCGTCATCCACGTGCCCGTGATCGGCTTGACGGGCGCGAGTTCCACCGGGCGCCGCTGCAGCGTGCGCGCGGCCTTCGCGATCACCACCGCCTCGCGCGCGGCCTTCACCACGCCAGCCTTGCTCAGCTCGCTCGTGGCCGCGAATCCCCAGCTCCCCTGCACGAGCACGCGCACCCCCACGCCGTACGATTCCGTATCGCTCACGGCCTGGATCTGCCGCTCACGCGCCGACACCTGCTGCCTTCGGTAGCGCCCGATGCGCACGTCGCAGTAGCTCGCCCCCGCGTCGCGCGCGGCACCCAGCGCCTCGGCCGCCAAGTCTTCCTCGAACGGATCGATCCCCGGCGTCGCGAGGTACCGTGGCGTCGCACTCAGCAACGATGGACCCAGCGCGATTCCCGCTGCGGCCGCAGCAGTCGTCGCCACGAATTCTCGGCGCGTAGTCGTCATCTTGAGGCGGATTTCATGTGAACGTCACTCGGGACTCCGGCCAAGGTACGCACGATTCCGGGGGTTCGCTGCTTCCCGGTTAGCACGAACCCAACGAGGAACCGACTAACGCTTGCTCGGGGTCCCGCGTCTCTCCCTGCGACGGCGCGTGCGTCGTCCACTTCGCCACAACCAATCGCTCTCAAAAGCCGGCCATACCGCCGGGGGGTCGCATGCTGCCACTACTCCACGCCATGCTCGCTGCACAGGTCGCCGTCACTGGTGCGCCCGCACTCCGCGCCGCCACGGCGGCCTTCCTCGCCGATTCCGTGCCCGCGCTCGCCGGTATCCTCGCGCCGCCGCCCGAGGGCACGGGTGAATTCTCCGTGCACGGTACGGTCGCGCTCGTCGCCGACGGACCCGGCCATGCCACGCTCGTGTTGCACATCCAGCACGGCGCGCCCGGTGAGAGCCACGCGTTCCAGCTCTACCTCGGCAAGTGCGGCGACGATCGCTTCATGGTGCCCACCAAGGCCACGGCCATTGCCGTCCTCGATGACGAAGGTCACGCCAACGCCGCGCAGGACGTCGCCCTCGAGCTCCCCGCGCCGGGATCCTTCCACGTCAATGTCCGTGACTCGGGCAACGACGTTGGCACACTCGCGGGCTGCGCGAACCTGGGACTCACGCCATAGCTCTCAGGTCGTCCTGAGCGAAGCGAAGGACCTGCTTGTGCCCTTCGCCAACAGCATATCCTTCGCTT
>JANYHJ010000187.1 GCA_025359135.1 Gemmatimonadota bacterium
GGCAATCGCGCTTCATCCATAGCCAAGCGACTCGGCGTGCCCACCGATCGCGCGGGGCGCGTGATCGTCGAGCCCGATCTCTCGATTCCCGGTCACCCGGAAGTGTTCGTGGTCGGCGATGCGGCCGCGGTCAAGGACGCGACGGGCGCACTCGTGCCGGGCGTGGCGCCTGCGGCCATGCAGGGCGGACACCACGTGGGCAAGCAGATCCTGGCCTCGCTGCGCGGAGCTGCCCGCGCTCCGTTCCGCTACCTCAACAAGGGAAACCTCGCGACGATCGGACGCCGTCGCGCGATCGCCGAGATCGGTCCGCTCAAGGTCGCGGGCACGATCGCGTGGCTCTTCTGGCTCTTCCTGCACATCATGTACCTGGTCGGCTTCCGCAACCGCGTGGCGGTGCTCGTGCAATGGGCGTACGCCTACATCACGTTCCAGCGCGGCGCGCGGCTCATCACCGGACGCGAGCGAGGCGACGAGGAGGCTCGGCAGCGCCACACGGGCGAGTTCCGCATCCCTACGCCCTGACGCCCTCTCGTGAGCGGCCGGTGTGCGCGGTACCTTGCCCCGCACGACCATGACTGACGCGACTGACGCCACCGGTTCGCCGTACACGCCGTTCTCGCGCTCCGACATCGGCGAGTTCCTCGCGCACATCGCCACTGACCAGGTGGCGCTCGACGCGCTGCCGATGGCGTACGCGATCTTCGATGGGGCGATGCGGCTGCGCTTCGCGAACCTCCGCTATCGCCAGCTCACGGGCATGTCGGCGGTTGACGGGTTCGTGCACTTTCCGCGAACCGCGGTCGACCTGCCGTCGCTCGCCGCGGAAGTGCGCACCACCGGCATCGCGCGCACGCACGTGCTCGAGGCCCACGACGCCGACGGCATGCGCCTCATCGAGGTGCAAGCGGTGCTTGTGCCGCTCGCCATCGGTCGCGGCGTGTCAGTGATTGGCACCGACGTGACCGAGCGCGAAGAACTGCGCGCACACCTGGCGGAGAGCGTCTCGCAGTTGACCGCGATCTTCGATGGGCTCCCCGATGCGGTGCGCGTCTACGACGCGAATGGCCGCCTCGTGCGCGCGAACGCACTGGCCGAGAAGTCGGCGCCGGGACGCTCCGCGCTCTCGTTGCGCGACCTCTGGCAGCACTACGGCCCGCGCACGCTCCAGCATGTGCGCATCGCGCTCGAGCAGACGCCGGTGACGCGCGCGCTGCGCGGTGAGCACGTGGTGGCCGAGACGTTCATCGTCAATCGCAGCGACGGCGAGGCCACGGTGGAAGTGAACGCGGTTGCGCTGCGCGGCCCCGACGGGAAGATCCGCGGCGCGATCGCGATCGAGCGTGACGTGACCGAGCGCATCCGCCTCTCACAGGAGCTCGAGGAGCAGGTGCGCATCGGCAGCGCGCTGTTCGCGCACGTCTCCACCGAGGCCGATAGGCTCGAGAAGATGGTGGTGGCGCGCTCGGGCGAGCTGCTGCGCCTCGAGGCCGCCCGGTCGCGCGACCGGCGTCTCGCCGCGCTCGGCCAGCTCGCCGCCGGCGTCATGCACGACGTCAACAACGCGCTCAATCCCGTCATGCTCGCCGCGTGGCTGCTCGAGCGGCACGCCGAGGATCCGGCCAAGGTGCGCGAGTACGCGGACCGGATCCGGAAGGCGGCAGAGACCGGTGCGGCGACCGCGTCGCGCGTCGGTCGTTTCATTCGCCAGGACCCCGTGGCCGATGGTCGCGAGGCGCGCTTCGACCTCGCGCATGTGGTGGCCGATGCCATCGCGATCGCGGAGCCGACGTGGACGCAGCGCGGTCCCGCCACTCGCATCTCGATGGAGCGCGTGCTCGATCCGGGGCTCGCCGTGGAGGGAGTGGCCGGTGAAGTGCGCGAGGCGGTGCTCAACCTCGTCAGCAACGCGCTCGACGCCATGCCGTCGGGCGGTACGCTCCGCATTCGCGTGCGTGCGGCGTCGAAGGAAGGGTGGCTCGAGATCGAGGATTCGGGGGTCGGCATGAGCGACGAAGTGCGCGAGCAGGCCTTCGATCCGTTCTTCTCGACCAAGGGCACCGCCGGTTCGGGACTCGGACTCTCCGAGGTGTACGGCATCATGCGCCGGCATCGCGGAACGGCGGAGCTCACGTCGGCGCCGGGACGTGGCACGACGGTGCGGCTGCGCTTTCCGCTCGCGCAGGGGGGCACGGTCGAGCCGCCCGTCGTGCGGGCGCCGTGGCTGCCCAAGCGCATCCTGCTCGTCGAGGACCAGCCCGAGGGCCGTCGCACGGTGCGTGAGGTGCTCGCGAACGCCGGGCATGAGGTGATCGAGGTGAACGACCTCGCGAGTGCGCGCGCGATTCTGGGAACTAGTGCAAATGCCCCATCCATTGACGTCATAGTCACCGACGTCTTCCTGCCGGATGGATACGGATGGGAGCTCGTGGTCGACGTGCGCCGCATCTCGTCGACGATGCGGATCGGCTTGATTACCGGATGGGAACTAGCGCCACCCCCGTCCGTGAATGCAGACTTCATGCTTCGTAAGCCACTCGCCGCCACCGAGTTGCTTGACCGGATCGCCGGTTGAACACCCGCACGCTGGGGTGATCACCTGATCCTGCAGTCATTCATCGCGTTGTGACGGCAATGGCGTCGTCCAGCGGATCGCCGTGGCTCATTTCGCCCACCTGGACGAGATGACGCAGATTCGAGTGTTGTTGGCGGAAGACGACGTCGGTGCGCGTGCGCTGTTGGCCCAAGTGCTCGTCGCGTGCGGGCACATCGTTGTCGCGCAGGTCAGCACGGGACGCGAGGCCGTCGAGCGAGCGCTCGCGCTCAGTCCCGATGTTGTGCTGCTCGACGTGCACATGCCCGATGGTTCCGGCATCGAGGCGGCCGAGAAGATCACCGCGGGCCGCCC
>JANYHJ010000098.1 GCA_025359135.1 Gemmatimonadota bacterium
CCCGTCACCCAGATCGGATAGCCGCCGCGATCCCGCTGCTCGACGAGGATCCGCGCCATCTCGACGTAGTCGATCGGCTTCTCGCGCGAAACCTCGCTCGACATGAACTGGAACTCGCCCTCGTTGCCACCGCCGAGGAACGCGTCGGCGTGCACGAAGATCCCCTCGCTGCCGTCTTCCTTCGCGCCGACGGCCACCATGTCGCCGGCGCACACGCGACGCCCTTCGCGCACCCACAGCGCGCCCGCGGCATCTCGTAGCACGGCCGAGTCCATGCGGGGTTCGCGCGGCAGCGTCCACGCACCGTTGACGCGCACGTAAGTCGGCAGGTTGGTGGTCGTGAAGAAACCGTCGGGGAGCACACCATCCTGCTCGACGCGCGCGAACCGCGCGTCGGGCGCGCTGACAAACTGCGGCGCGGTGAAATCAGGAGGGGAGAAGGCCGTCACCCTCGAAAGATAGCCGCCGCATGCGGGGCTCAGCGCCCCCCCGCCGGGGTGGCGGCGGGTGTGGAGCGTGCTTACAAAGCGGCTACTGCGCGGCCTTGCCGAGCACGACCATCGGGCCCGTGGGCTGCGGCATGCCGCCCATCGGCTCCTCGGTCACGGCCACGGCCTGCAGCATGCCGGGCTTCACGGCGAACGTCTGCCGCACCTGCGCTTCACCGGCCTGGTTGGGCATGAACGTACCGACGCTCACCTTCTGCCCATCGACCACGAGCCACAGCTGGTACGTGCGGCCCTGCGGCGGCATCGGCAGGTGATGCGCGGTGAACGTCCAGCGATCCGTCGCCTGATCCCAGAACATCCGCCCCATCGGCTTGAGCGAACGCGCGTCGGCCAGGTCCACCACGTGCACGCGCTCACCCGTGAGCGCGGCCACCTGCGCCTCGCGCTCCGCCAGCCGGCTCGTCAACGAGTCGATGACCTTGGCCTTGTCGCGATCAGCCGATGCGAACACTTCCCTCGTCGTCGCGAGCTCGTCGCGCGACTTCATCATCATCACGAGCCCGACCACGGGCACGAACATCGCGGCCGCCATCGCCCAACGCGGCAGCACGATGCCCTTGGAGAGTGGCACCATGGAAGGCGACGACGGGACGGCGCGCGTGGCCTGGTCCTGCGCGGTACCTGCACCCGATCCGGCCGACGCGCTGGGCGCCGTGCGGCGCGCACCCGCGGCCGCGTTGTCCGCCGCTGCGCGCGCGAGCAAGCGTGCACGCGTCGCGTCACCCGCCGGTGATGGCACCGGCGTGAGCAGCATGCCGAGTTCAGCCGCGTTCACGTCAAGCTCCTCATGCTCGTCGGGGCCCAGCGCGTCGTCGCTCATGCGAACCCTCCCTGCGCGCCGCTCGCGCCCAGCAGTTCCCGCAGCTTGATGAGCCCGAGGCGCATGCGCGTCTTGACGGTGCCGAGCGGCGTGTTGGTACGCTCGGCGATTTCCGACTGCGAGAGCCCGCCCCAGTACGCCAGCTCGAGCGCTTCGCGCTGCTGCGCGTTGAGCTCGCTGAATGCCGCCGCCACGCGCTGCGCGCGCTCGCCGTGTTCCGCCACCGCGAACGGATCGACGTCACCGGTGGAGAGCGACTCGTGCGCGACGTTGCCCTCGGGGTCGTCGAGCGACACCAAGCCCGCATCGCGCTTGAGCACCCGCAACCGGTCGAGGGCACGGCTCCGTGCGAGCGTGATCAGCCAGGTGCCCACTCCGGCGCGGGTCGCGTCGAAGCGGTCCGCCTGCCGCCATGCCTGCCAGAACACATCCTCGACCACGTCTTCGGCCTCCGCGGGCTCTCGTACGATGCGGAGCGCGACGGCCCGCACGCGCCCCGACCACCGGTCGTAGAGCTCGCCGAGCGCCCGCTCGTCCCGGTCGCGCATGCGCGCGACCAACCCGGCATCGGCACTGGCCGCGTCAGGATCTGGGGAGGGATACGCGGCCGGCGCGGCGGGCGGTTTCATCGGAGGGAAGGTAGCCACCTGCCTCCACTCCGTGCGAAGTTCGTGGTCGCCCGCAAGTCTCTTGCGACTCCTCAAGTCGCTGCGCTCCGTCCTGTTTCCCAAGCCTCTCGCCCAGCATGCCGTCGCTCCGCACCGTGCTTCTCGTGCTGTCGCTTGCCGCCGCACCGGCAGCGGCCCAGCAGCCGGCCAGCTATGACCTCATCCTCCGCCACGGCACGCTCATCGATGGAACGGGCGCGCCGCGCCGTCAGGCCGACATCGCCATCACCGGCGACCGCATCGTGCGCATCGGCGACCTCGCGAAGGCGCGCGGGCGCACGGAGCTCGACATCCGCGGCCTGATGGTCGCGCCCGGCTTCATCAACCTGCACTCGCACGCGTCGGCCGCCGGCCTCACGACCGCTGCCAACATGCTGACCCAGGGCGTGACGACGGAGCTGATGAATGCCGACGGCCAGAGTCCGCTCGATCTCGTCAAGCAGCGCGCGTCGCTCCAGGCCAACGGGCTCGCGCTCAACATCGGCACCTACATCGGGTTCAACTCGGTGTGGGCGAGCGTCGTCGGCCAGACCGACCGGCGTCCGACCGCGGGCGAGATCGACAGCATGCGCGTGCTCGTGCGTCGCGGCATGGAAGCGGGCGCGTTCGGCGTCTCGTCGGGGCTCGACTACAAGCCCGGCTACTTCGCCAAGGCCGACGAAGTGGTCGCGGTCATCGAACCCGCGCGCGCCTGGCGCACCAACTTCACCAACCACGACCGGCTCACCCCCGAGCATGGCTACAGCTCGCGCGTGGCCATGGAGGAAACGAAGGACATCGCCGAACGCGCCGGCCTCCTGCCGCTCTTCACGCACATGAAGGTGCAGGGCAAGGAGCAGGGGACGTCGGGCGCGGTGCTCGCGTGGATGAAGGAGAGCGCGTCACGCGGACGCTACATCGCCACCGACATCTATCCGTACCTCGCGGGGCAGACGTCGCTCACGGGGCTGCTCATTCCCGGCTGGGCGCAGGACGGCGGCCGCGCGAAGATGCTCGAGCGCTTCAAGGATCCGGAGCTGCGCGCGCGCATCATCCGCGAAACCGACGAGGCAATGACCGCGCGCCTGGGCGGCGCGTCCGGCGTCACGCTCGTCGAGACGCAGCGCGAGCTCGCCGACGTGCAGAAGGAGTTGGGCCTCACCACCGGCGGCGAAGCCGTCGTGCGCGTGCTCGAAACGGGTGACCCCGGCATGATCGCGCGCTTCGGCGCCGAACCGGACCTGATCGCCCTCATGCAGTACACCGGTGCGAGCATCGCCTGCGACTGCGGCGCCGTCCCACCCGACGAACGCCGCATCCATCCGCGTTTTTACGGCACCTTCCCGCGCGTACTCGGCCACTACGTGCGCGAGCTGCACGCCTTCACATGGGAAGCGGCCATTCGCCAGATGACAGGCCTGCCCGCGAGCACGATCGGCCTGGTCGATCGCGGCTTTCTCGCAGCTGGCATGATAGCAGACGTCGTCGTCTTCGATTCCGCCACGGTCATCGATCATGCGACGTACGCGAAGCCCGCGGAATTGTCCGATGGCATTCGCCACGTTCTCGTCAACGGCACCTTCGCGCTCAAGGACGGCGCGCCGACGGGCGCCAAGGCCGGTCGCGCACTCGAGCGTTCGGCGCACATGCCGAGCCGCGCGCTGCGTGAGCCGGGGACGCGCACCTTCTCGGCCACCGGCCGCATCGCGACGGCCTCCGGTGAGGTGCAGCTGACCTTCACGGTACGCCAGGCTGGACGCGGGCCGATCACGGGCCAACTGCGCGTGCAGGGTGCCGATGGCGCGGCGCTCGTCGCGAGCACGAGCTACGGGCTGCTGCAGAGCGGCGACAAGTGGTTGAGCGTGACCGGGCTCGCCCGTGTGGGCGCCGATCCGATCGAGCGCGCGTTCACGATCATCGTCGAGGAAGCGGACCCGATGGCAGGCGGCCTCGAGACGATTGTGCTCAAGGTGCTGGACATGCCGGAACTCGCGGGGCGACTCACCGATGGGAAGCCACGCGGCAAGTGATCGCCATGCGTGCGGCATCTCGCCGGGACGCCCGCACACGCGCTCTCGTGTTGCGATCGTGATTCCGGTCGCGCCGGGTCGGTCGCGCGCTCAGGCCGACAGCGCCCTCGCCGTCCCGCTCACTTTGCGCAATACCGCGTTGGTCTCGTCACGCTGCACCGACTCCGCGAGCTGCGTGCGCGCCCACCCGATGGCGTCCACGTACAGCGGCGGCAACGCCGACGGCTGCATCCCGAGACTCGCGCACAGCGACTGCACCGTGGCCCAATCGCCCGTCTCGTACGCTTCCGAGAGCGCCAGCACCTCGCCGTAGAAGTCGGCGCGTCGCGTCAGCGCGGCCGCGACGTCGGGCGCCAGCTCGAGCCGCACGACCAGCTCCTCCATGTCGGCCGAGAGCAGTGTGTCGAGCATCGAGAAGAGTCCCACCATGAACAACGAACCGCCCGCCTTGCGAATGCCGCAGGCGTCGGCCACCCACTCGCAGAACCGCGCGCGCGTGAGCGAGAGGTGCGCGAGCTCGCGGCCGACGCCACGTTCTCCCGCTCCGCTCACCAGCAGCAACGAGAGCCAGCGATAGAGCGTCTCGCGACCGAGCAGCCGGATCGCGTGGCCGATCGTGTGGATGTCACGCCCGCCCATCGAGGCCGCATTCACCAGGCGCAGCAGCTTGTACGTCAGCGCCACGTCGCGGCGAAAACCTTCCTCGATGGCGACATCGCTCAGCGAGGTGTCGCGGATCGACTTCATCAACCGGAACGCGGCCACGTGATCGATGCCGACGTCGCGGCGCGGCAGCACTTCGGGACGCGTCAGCCGGTAACCATGAAAGAGCTCGATCCCGGCCTCGAAGCACCGGTCGCGCATGGCACGGTTGTGCACGCCCGTGGCCAACAGCCGCGCACCGTGGGTACCAAGCCCGGCCGCGACGCGCCCCACGGAATTGGTCGGCAACTGCGACACGTCGAGCCGCAGCATGTGCACCGTGCGCATGAACGCCGGCGAGCGGATCGCGTCGGTGGCCTGCGCGGCGATCTTGTAGCCGTCCTTGGCGAGCAGCTGGCACGTCGCCACGAGCTCGGCGTCCACCACCGTGCCCGGCACGAGCGACAACACCGCACGGTGCGGATGCACCACGCGCACGGAGCCGCGCACGACAACCGATCGCGACACGGGCAGGAACGCCGGCCGCCCTTCCGCCACGCGATCGATCCCCTGCACGAAGCAGGCTTCGAGGAGCATCCGCTCCGCCGCCAGCGCCGACTCCACGTCGTCGGGCACCGTATCATCCGGCGCCAGGTACGACAGGTCGTACGCCACGAGGTTCTCGTTGGCGTCGAAAATCGGCTGGCGTGAGAGGAACAGCGGCATGTCTGTCAGTTTCGGCTGACAGCGTGGCCGCTTGAGGCGATTCGCCCACCGGCTGGGCGCCTTGGCCCCTTCGAACCCTCCTCTTCTCCTCGGCGGGCGCGGTCGCCCTCGTGGCGGGCTTCGTGGGCGCCTGGGTCGGGGCACGCCTTGCTGCACGCACGGCCTTGGTCGAGCTCAAGGCCGCTGCACGACCCGGGGTGAGCCCGGAGCATGTGCGGCTGCTGCACGCGATCGTGGAGTCGATCGGCCTCGAGGTCGAGCGGGTCGCCGAAGGCCAGCGCTTCCTCACAAAGCTGATGTCCGAGTGACACGACCTGCCGGTGCTGCCCCCCGCCCGGCCGCGTCGCGATCCGAACATCATCACGCCGCACTGAAGCGGCGGCCGTCGTCTACAGCAGCGAGACGGGATCGCGGTCCCAGCTCACGCGCACGCCGGCCACGGGCGGCGCAAACCGCTCGGCGAAGTAGCGCCCCACGCGCGTCAGCGCCTTCGCGTTGGTGGCCTTCACCAGCAAGTGCCAGCGCCACCGCTTGTCGACGCGCTCGATCGGACAGGGCGCTGGGCCGACGAGCGTCAGCCCGGCCACGCTCTTGGACGTGAGCAGGCGTGAGAGCCAATCGGCGGTGAGTTGCGCGGCGCTCGCCACCGCGCGCTGGTCCTCGCCACTCACGAGCACGTTCGCGAGCTGCACCGTCGGCGGATACGCGGGCTGCTTCCGCGACTCGTACTCCTCGCGCACGAACGCGTCGTAGTCGTGGGTCATCGCGCAGCGCACGGCGTGATGTGCGGGCGCGCGCGTCTGGATGATGACGCGACCGGCCTTCGCGCCACGCCCGGCGCGTCCCGCCACCTGCGCGAGCAGCTGGAACGTGCGCTCGCTCGACCGGAAATCCGGCAGGTTGATGCCGATGTCCGCATCGATCACGCCCACGAGCGTGACGTTCGCGAAGTCGAGCCCCTTCGCGATCATCTGCGTGCCGAGCAGGATGTCGACTTCGCCGCTGCCGACGCGGTCGAGGATCTCCACGTGCGCCCACTTGCCGCTCGTCGTGTCCACGTCCATGCGCGCCACGGTCGCGCTCGGAAAGCGCTCTGAGACGAGCCGCTCCACCTGCTGCGTGCCGAGCCCGCGCATGCTCAGCACGGGCGTAGCGCAACGCGGACACTGCGTGGCCGGCGCTTCCTGGTGCTGGCAATAGTGGCACACCCAGCGCGCCGGTGACTTGTGCGCCGTGAGCGAGATCGAACAGTTGGGGCACTCGGCCACCCACCCGCACGCGGGACACTGGATGAAGCTCGCGAAGCCGCGCCTGTTGAGCAGCAGGATCACCTGCTCGCCCTTGGACAACGTGTCGCCGATCGCGCGCTCCAGCTCCACCGAGAGCGCCACGCGCACCGGATCCACGCTCGGCGGCTGCGGCCCCGCGAGGTTCACCACCTCGACCTTGGGCAGCTCACCCGCGCCCGCGCGCATCGGCAGCGAAAGCCGGCGCGTGCGTCCTTCCTCTGCCGCGCGCCACGTCTCGAGCGACGGCGTCGCGCTCCCCAGCACCGCAATCGCACCCTCGTGTCGTGCGCGGGCCATGGCCACGTCGCGCGCATGGTAGCGCGGCGCCTCGACCTGCTTGTACGACGCCTCGTGCTCCTCGTCCACGATGATCGCGCCCAGGTCTGCGATCGGCGCGAAGATCGCCGAACGCGCGCCCACGGCGATGCGCCGTTCGCCGCGATGCAGGGCACGCCACGCGTCCAACCGTTCGCCATCCGAAAGCGCGCTGTGCAGCACGGCCACCTTGTCGCCGAACGCCGCGCGGAAACGATCGACCGTCTGAGGCGTGAGCGCGATCTCGGGCACGAGCACGATGGCCCCCTTCCCCTGCACGTTGAGCACGTGACGCAGCAGCTCGATGTAGACGAGCGTCTTGCCGCTGCCCGTGATGCCGTGCAACAGTGCCACCTCGCCGGGCTTCGATGCGATCAGCGCGTCGATGGCTGCGCGCTGCGCTGCCGACGGTTCGAGTGGCGCCACGCCCTTCGCCGCTTCGCGCTGCACCTCCGCGCGTGCGGCGAACGGATCGCGCATCACCGCGCTCTTCGTGATCATCACGGCGCCGCGCTTGGCGAGCGCGGTGATCACCGCGCGCGCCACTCCGAGCTGTCCCGTCACGTGCGACATCGCCCCGTGACCGCCCAGCGCCTCGATCGCTTCGTACGCCGCGCGCTGCGCCGGCGCCCGCTTGAAGAATGCCTCGCGTTCGAGCAGCGCCGGAAACTCCCGCATGATCTTCACGTGCGACATCTCGCGCCCAGGCGCCGCCGCGCGACTCGCCACGCCGAGCGCACTCGGCAGCATGGCACGGTACACGAGTCCCATCGGCGCGGCGTACCGCTCCGAGATCCAGCGCCCGAGTTCGAGCAGCGGCGGCGTGAGTGCGGGCTCCGCGTCGGGCGCGTCGAGAATGGCCTTGGCCTTGACGCCGTCCGGCAGCGATGCATCGAGCGACACGACGATGCCCACCTCGCGCCCGCCGCGGAGCGGGACCACCACGCGCGCGCCCGGCGCGACGCGCGCCGCCAGCGAGTCGGGCACCGCATACGTGAACGGCGCGAACAGGGGCACCGGCAGCGCCACCGCAACCAGCCGTTCGTCGTCGCTCATGCGCGCAGCGCGGCGGACACGCGGCGCCGCGCGGGCGCTCGCACCGCGCACGCCGGGTCCATCGCGCCTACTTCTTGCGCGTGACGCCCAGTCCCGGTCCGTCCGGCAGGGTCGTCACGCCGTTCACGATCGTTGCCCCGACAAACGGATCGTCCTTGAGCAGCGCCGCGCCGTCCATGTCCACCGCGTCGAGCAACGGCGCGAAGTGCGCCGACGCCGAAATGCCGAGCGACGACTCGATCATGCAGCCCGTCATCACGATCATGTCATGCGCGCGCGCGATGTGCACCATCTTGATCGCCTCGCCGAGCCCGCCGCACTTGGCCACCTTGATGTTGATGCCGTCGACGACGCCGACCAGGTTCTTGATGTCGCGGCTCGTCACGCAGCTCTCGTCGGCGATGATCGGCAGCGCCGAGCGGTCGCGCACGAACTTCATCCCCTGCAGGTCGTGCCCGGGCAGCGGCTGCTCGACGAACTCCACACGCAGCTCCTGCAGCAGCGGGATCATCGCCAGCGTGTGCTTGGGCGTCCACGCGCAGTTGGCGTCCACGCGGATGATCTTCTCGGGCGCCTCCTCGCGCACGGCGGTGATGATCTGGCGGTCGCGGTCGCTGCCGAGCTTGACCTTGAGGATCGGGTACTGGCTCGCCTCGCGCACGCGCGCGCGCGTCGTGGCGATGTCGGGCGCGATGCCGATCGTGAAGCTCGAGTTGGGTGCCGCCTTCGGGTCCAGCCCCCACAGCTTCCAGAGCGGAATGCCGAGGCGCTTGCCGATGATGTCGTGCACCGCCGCGCTGATCGCGCTCTTGAGCGCGCCGTTGCCCGCGATGTTCTTGTGCATCGCCGCCTCGAGCGCCTCGATCGACCAGGTGTCCGCCTCCTCGACGATCGGCCGCAACCGCTCGAGCACCGCGATGTTCGAGTCCACCGTCTCGCCGTAGAGCCCGCTCGGCGCCGCCTCGCCCCAGCCGACGAGGCCGTCGTCGTCCATGACCTTCACCATCAGCGAGCGCCACGTGCTCTGGCCACCGCGCGCGATGATGAACGGATGGGTCGTCGTCAGCGTCAGCACTTCATGCGTGATCTTCATGGACGGGTCGGGGTGTTGGCAAAGGGAGACCAGGCGACGCCGGCGGCGCGCCATGCGTCGGTGGCCGAGCCGGCACCGAGATAGCGGAGCAGCGCCTCGGCGAGGTCGGCGCCGCGCTGGTAACGGTCGTCGGGATTCTTGGCGAGGCATCGCATGATGATCGCCGCGAGCGCCGAGGGGACGCCCGAGTTCACCGTGTCGGGCCCGACCGGTGCCTCGTGCACGTGCTTGTAGCCCACCGAGTACGCATCCGCGCCATCGAATGGCGGAAACCCGACCACGCACTCGTAGAGCATCACGCCGACGCCGTAGAGGTCGGAGCGGCCATCGACGAGCTTGCCCATTGCCTGCTCCGGCGACATGTAGTGCGGCGTGCCCATCGCGCGACCGCCAGCGGTCAGTCGCCCGTGGAAGCGCGCGGTGGCGATGCCGAAGTCGGTGAGCCGCGCGTTGCCGTCGTCGTCGAAGAGCACGTTGTCCGGCTTGATGTCTCGGTGCACGATACCGCGGCGATGCGCATAGTCGAGCGCCACCGCCACCTGCGCGCCCGCGGCCGCCGCCTTCTCCGGCGTCACCGTGCGCGTCGCCATCAGCTTGCCCGCGAGCGATCCGCCCGACAGGTACGGCATGATCAGGTACACCGTGTTCCCCGCCTCGCCGAACTCCTCGATCGGGCAGATGAACGGGTGCACGAGACGGCTCGCGGCCTCGGCCTCGCGACGGAACCGCTCGCGCATCTCCTCTTCGCGCGCAAGCGACTGGTGCAGCACCTTGACCACGAGCGGACGGCCCAGCACTTCGTGTTCGCCGTAGTACACGTGCGCCATGCCACCCGAGCCGAGCCGCTTGACGATGCGGTAGCGGTTGCCGGTCGCCAAGCGCAGCGCGCCCGTCTCCTCGTCGGGCTTCTCGAGCGGCGGCTCCGCCAGCATCGGCAGGTCGGTCGCGCAGCGTACGCAGTTGGTCGCGCGCGCGCGATTCCAGGTGCCGCAATCAGGACAGAACATCCTTAGGACCGCCTCCCCGAGACTAGAGCCACCGGCGCCACTTGAGCAAAGCCACCAACGCTGCGCCGAGCCCGAGCTGCAGCGCGAGCATGTACCAGAAACCGTGCGGCGTGTGCGAGAGCGGAATCTGCTCGAAGTTCATCCCCCACATGCCGCTGATCACCACGAAGGGCACCGAGAGCGTCGCCACCACCGAAAGCCCCGTCGTGATCCGCCCCAGCCGGATGCTCACCTGCGAGAGGTAGCTGTCGAGCGTGCTCGAGAGCAGGTCGCGATACGTGTCGAGGTTGTCGTTGATCCGCAGCACGTGATCGTACACATCGCGGAAGTACACCTGCATGTCGGGCGTGAGCAGGGCGCACGGCCGGTTGGTCAGCACCGAGAGCACTTCGCGCTGCGGCGCGAGGTGACGGCGCAGCGAGAGTACGAGCCGCTTGAGCGCGAGGATGTCGGCGAGCGCACGCTCGTCGAACTTCGCCACGACGCGGTCTTCGAGGCCGTCGAGCAGTTCGTCGACGCGGTCCATCACCGGGAAGTACGCGTCCACCGCCATGTCCATCATTGCGTGCAGCGTGCGATCCGCGCCTCGGCCCAGCACGTCGGGGTTGCGCGTCACCCGGCTCACCATTTCCTCGATCGGCGCCGCCTTGCCGGCATGCGTCGTCACGAGAAAGCCGTGGCCGAGGAAGAAGCAGATGTTGTACGTCTCGATGTCGTACGGATCCTCGGTCGCCTCGACGTACGTCACGCCGCGCACGATCACGAAGAGGTAGTGCGGAAACTCCTCCAGCTTGACGCGCGACTGCGGATTGAGCGCATCTTCCACCGAGAGCGGGTGAAAGCCGAAGATGTTCTCGAGACATGCCACCTGGTGCCGGTCGGTGACGTCGACATCCACCCAGAGCGGCGCCCCGCTCGTGCGCGCGGCCGCAAGGTCGCGCGGCGCGAGGTCGGTCACGAGCTGCCCGTCCGCCTTGAGCATCCACGACCGCAGGCCGCGCGCCGCGGGGCGCGCAGCCGCGTCGTCGGCGCGATCAGGAGTGAGGGTGGGGGCGCTCATTCGGGTCCGGAGAAAGCTACCGTCCTGCCCCCCTCAGGCCAGCGCCTTGAGGTGGGCCACCGCGGCAGCCCCCACGGCGCTCGGCGCATATCCGCCCTCGAGCGCGCTCACCAACCGTCCCCCAGCCGTTCGCTCGGCGAGCGCCACGAGCGTGCGCGTCAGGCGCACGTAGTCGTCGGCGCCCAAGGTGAAGCCGCCGAGCGGATCGCCGAGCATCGAATCGAAGCCGGCCGAGACGAGCACGAGATCGGGTGCCCAGTCCGCAGTGGCTGCCTGGACTGCGCCCTCCAACGCCTCGACGTACGCCGCTGCAGGCAGTCCCTCCGCCATCGGCACGTTCCACACCGACTCGTGTGGCCCGCGATCGTCCGCCGCGCCGCTGCCAGGATACCACGGCCACTGGTGCATCGACACGAAGCGGATGGCCGGCTCGTGCTCCACCAGCGCCTGCGTGCCGTTGCCGTGGTGCACGTCCCAGTCCACGATCAACACGCGTTCGAGGCCGTGCCGCGCGCGCGCGTAGTGAGCCGCGAGGGCGACGTTGCCGAAGAGGCAGAAGCCCATGCCCGCGTCACGCAGCGCATGGTGTCCGGGCGGGCGCACTGCGCAGAAGCTGCGAAGTGCGGTGCCGCTCACGCACAAGTCGACCGCATCGAGCAGGCAGCCCGCGCCGGCGGTGGCCGCGTCCCATGAACCGTCGCTCACCAACGTGTCGCCGTCGAGGCGGCCTCCGCCCGCGGCCGCGAGCGTCTCGACGCGCGCGATGTACGCGCGGTCGTGGGCGAGCGCGAGTTCGTCGACGGTCGCGTGGCGCCCCTCGTGATGGTGCAGCGCGAGCATCAGCTCGGGCTCGTCGCGCAGTGCGCGCGTGATCGCGCGCAAGCGCCCCACATGTTCCGGATGGTCCCAGCCCGTGTCGTGCCGTCCGCAGTCGCTGTGCGATATGAAGCCGACGGCCACGCCCACCTACCGTACAGTCCGGCGCCGGCGATGCGAAATCGAAAGCGTCGCGTGCGGCGGAATGCCCGCGTCGGCGAGGCCACGCGACTCGTCACGCACCTCCACGCCGCGATGCTTGACGACGAAGTCGTCGTGGAAATCCGCCGCGGGGTCGAGCACCGCGAGCGCCGCCACCTTGACCGCCACCACCGGCTCGTTGACGGGACAGTCGACGAGCACCGCGTCCCACGCTTCGAGCAGCTGCACCCGCAGCGTGAGGCGCGGCGTCGCGCCCTGCGCCAGCACGATGGCGGTGCCCGGCGTGCGCAGGCTGTCGGGAAAATCGACGCTCATGTCGTCACCGCAGGAGGAAGCGTCGAGAGGAAGCGCGCGAGCTGCTGGTCGAAGAGGTAGCTCCCACCCGTCACCTCGGTCGCGCCATCGAGCTCGCGCGCGGCAATCACGATCTCCTCGCCGCCCTGCCCGCGTAGCGCGACGTGACCGGGTCCCTCCTTCTCGACGAACGCCACGTAGACGCTCTGTGCGCCCGAAAAGAAGGCCTTGGCCGCCGTCATCACGGCGCTCGGCGCGAGCGACGTGCGGGCCACCTGCATCGTGCGACTGGACTGGAGGTGCGGTGCGGTCATCGCGGGGTCATCGCCAGCGCGCGGGCGCGCCGGGGCTCCTCGTATTCGAGCGGAAGCTCGAGGGTGAAAGTGGTGCCCGCGCCCTCGACCGACTCGAGGACGATGTCACCACCCAACAGCCGGGCCAACCGGCGCGCCAGTGCGAGCCCGAGTCCCGACCCGCCGTAACGGCGCGTCGCGGACCCATCGACCTGGCGGAACTCGTCGAACACCATTGCCTGCGCATCGAGCGGAATCCCGATGCCGGTATCCTGCACCACGTAGCGGCCGCGGCCATCCACCACGGTGGCCGACACCGTCACCTCGCCGCGCCTCGTGAACTTGTACGCGTTGCCGAGCACCTCGCAGAGGATGCGCGCGAGCTTGCCCTTGTCGGATCGCATCGGCGGGAGGTCGCCATCGGGCTCGTCCACGCGCAGCAGCACGTCCACCGAACGTCCCGGCGTCATCGCGATCGCGTCGCGCAGCGCTTCGCGTGGATCGAACTCCTCGACCGAGACCGGCAGCGTGCCCTGCTTGAGCGACGTCAGCTCGAGCAGGTTGTTGATGAGGACCACCAGCCGCTCGCTCGAGATCCGCACCTGTCCCAGGTCGCTCCGCTGTTCCTCGGTGAGCGGACCACTCACTTCCTCCTCGAGGATCGCGAGGTAGCCGAGCACCGCGGTGAGCGGCGTGCGCAACTCGTGCGAGATATTCGCCAGGAATTCGTCCTTCACGCGCTTGGCCTCGCGCACGGCCACGTACTGCGCGTCGAGCTCTTCATTCGCATCGGCGAGCGCCGCCTTGGCGCGCGAGAGCTCCTCGGTCAGCACCGCCTTTTCGGCCGTGGCCGCCAGTTGCTCCGACACCATCTTGAGCAGCGCGCGGCGTTCGGGTCCGGGGCTGCCCGGCTGCGCGAAGTAGAAGGTGGCGGTACCCAGCACCTGACGGCCGATCAGCAGCGGCAACGCGACCAGGGCGCGGAAGCCGAGCTCCTCGGCGACTTCGGCCCAGTCCTCGAGCGACGGGTCGGCGCTGATGTCGGGAATTTCGATGGGGCGCCGCTCGCTCACCGCTTCGCCACTCGGCCCGAAACCGACGCGCACGCGCATCTGGCCGAGCCACGGGCGGTACTGCTCAGGCCAGTTGGACGCGGCCACGAGGCGCATCAGCTCACTCGCGCCATCGACGAGGTAGACCGACGCGAAGGACGCACCGACGAGTGGCAGCACGCGATCGAGCGCGAACTGGAACACTTCCGCAGGCCGGTCGGCCGTGAGGAAGGCGTGCACGATCTCGCGGACGGCCCCCAGCTCTTGCTGGGCCGGCAGGGCAGCGCTCGTTGCAGGGCGTGCCCGCTCACCGTGGAGCGCGGAGGTTCGAGTCACGGGGAGAATCTACAGTCCGGCTCTGGGGCGGGCCAGATAACGTGATTGGGCGACGCGAGTTGCGGCGATTGGGGAAACGAGTGTTCCGGTCGTGGCGTCGCCTCACGGTCGTCTCGCGGTCACGAAGGCGACACGGGCGTGTCACGCTCGGCGCTGTCGTCCTGAGCGAAGCGAAGAACCTGCTTCTCGCAATGCGTTCCTTCGCTCCGCTCAGGAGCCCGCCACCCGCGCGATCGCCTCGTAAATGAGCCGCGTTCCAAACGCGAGGCTCGCGAGTGGCACGCGCTCATC
The DNA here is from genome assembly GCA_025359135.1 of Gemmatimonadota bacterium. Lineage (GTDB taxonomy): Bacteria > Gemmatimonadota > Gemmatimonadetes > Gemmatimonadales > Gemmatimonadaceae > JACPPC01. The sequence goes on from JANYHJ010000098.1 coordinate 14,439, forward strand.
GTTGCCGTGCATCCGGTCCTCGTCGTCCTGCGTCATCGGGAATGGCAGTACGCCGAACGCCTGCATCCCGAGCTGCCGCAGCCTCGCGCTGTCGGTCGCGCCGGTGCTCAGGTACGGCACCACCACCATGTCGGGGTCGAGAAGCAAGGTGGCTTCGCGCAGCGCCTCGAACATTGGTGCGCGGAAATCGGATGCGGGCGCATCGTCGCCGCGCTCCGTGACGGCGAAGCTCACGAGTGGATCGCCAACCGCGGCCACGAGTCGCGCCACGACGTCGTCGAGCGACTGTCCGGGCAGCGTGCGGATGTTGAGCGTGGCCGTGGCTTCCGTGGGAATGACGTTCGAGCGAATGCCGCCGCTCAGCAACACGGGGGACACGCCGGCACGGAGCACGGCGTTGAACACGGGGATGCGCGCGAGCAGGGCGTCGCCCTTCGCTGCGCGTGCCGCGTCGTCGCTGGCGACGTCGGCCATCGCCGCCGCTTCGTCCGCAACGGGCCACGCGCGCGCGAGGGCACCGAAGAACGCGCGCGTCGTCGGCGTCAGCGTGAGCGGTTCGCGATGCGCGCCCACGACTGCGAGCGCTCGGCCGAGCCGCGCGATGGCGTTGCCCTCGAGGGGAATCGCAGCGTGGCCGCCGGGACCCTTCGCCGTGACCGTCACGACGTGCGGCACCTTCTCGGTGTTCTGCACCGCCACGTAGAGCGCCTTCCCTGCCACGATGCGCGTGCGTCCGCCCTCGTTGAGCGCGACCTCCGCGTCGAGCAGCTCCGGGTGCTGTGCGAGCAGCCAGCCCATTCCCCACTCGCCGCCCGCTTCCTCGTCCGCGTTGGCCACGAACACCACGTCACGCGAAAGGGCGCCGCCCGCGTTCACGACATGACGCTGGAGCAGCAGCATGGTCATGAGGTTCGCGGTCACCATCCCCTTGTCGTCGATCGCGCCGCGTCCGAGCAGGTAGCCGTCCTGGACGACGCCACCGAAGGGGTCCACGCTCCATCCCGCGGGCTCGACGCCGACGACGTCGAGGTGTCCCATGATGATCACGGGGCGGGCCGCGCCGCTGCCACGGATGCGCGCCACCACGGCGCCACGGCCAGGCGTTGGCTCGAAGAGCTGCGACGCGATGCCCGCCGCGGTGAACTGCTCGACCAGGTATCGAGCCGCGGCGAGCTCGTTGCCGGGCGGATTGACCGTGTTGATGCGGATGAGCGCTTGGAGGTGGGCGACGGTCTCCACCTGCACGGCCGTCCAGTCCGGCGCGGTGACTTGGGCTGAGCGCATCGGACAAACGTAGCCGTCCCCCGAGGCGACGGCGGTTGTGCGGTCGGGGGGCGGTCGGGGGTTCGCCGGCGCGCGCCCGAGCCCTTGCGCCCTGTTGCATACATTGCTATGTATATACATGCGTGTGAACGCCGAATTCTTCCAGACCTTGAGCGACCCCACCCGGCTCCGCATCGTCGAAGCCATGCGCGGCCGCGAGTGCGCCGTCGGCGACCTCGTCGAGCGCGTCGCGATCCGGCAGAGCGGCGTCTCGCGCCACCTCCGCATTCTCCACG
>JANYHJ010000099.1 GCA_025359135.1 Gemmatimonadota bacterium
GCTGCGCGACCGCGGCGAGACGGAGTCGGTGCGCAGCATGGCGCTCTCGTCACTCGGACGGACCGAAGTGGCGGATGGCGTGCCCGCGCTCATCACGTACGCCGGCAGCGACGACGCGTGGCTCTCGCGCAAGTCGTTCTCCATGCTCGCCAACGGCGGCGATCCGCGCGCACGCACCTTCATCCGCCAGCAGGTGCAGCGCACCGACCTGGCCGAGGAGCAGCGCGTCGAGGCCATTCACGGCCTCGGTGGCGAGTACGGCACGGGAGCGGACCTGGCCGCGCTGCGCGAGCTGTACGGCAAGCTCAACTCGGATCGCGAGCGCGACGCCGTGATCTCGACGGTAGCGAACGCGGGCGGTCGCACCAACATCGACTGGCTGCTCGAGATCGCGCGTGCGCCGACCGAGTCGGTGCAGCGCCGCCGCCGCGTGCTCTCGCAGCTCGGACGCGTGGACGACCCGCGCGTGCGTGATGCGTTGAAGGCGATGGTCGAGCGGTAAACAGCAGCACAACCTCCTTCGACGTAGTTTCCCGGGCGTGACCCCACCCACGCCCCACGGCCCGCCGAACCAGTTCGCGCTCCTCAAGCAGCGTCGTTTCGCACCGTTCTTCTGGACCCAGTTTCTGGGCGCCGGAAACGACAACCTGCTCAAGTTCGCCTTCACCGTGCTGGTCACCTACCAGCTGCGGGTGAGCTGGTTGCCGGCGGAGCTCGCCGGCCCCGTCATCGGCGCGCTCTTCATCTTCCCGTTCCTCGTCTTCAGCGCCACGAGCGGGCAGCTCGCCGACAAGTACGACAAGGCGACGCTCATCCGCCTCGTCAAGTCGCTCGAGATCGGCATCATGCTCGCGGCACTCGGCGGCTTCTGGGTGCAGAGCGTGCCGCTGCTCATGGCGTGCGTGATGCTCATGGGCCTGCACAGCACGCTCTTCGGGCCCGTCAAGTACGCCTACCTGCCGCAGCACCTCACCGAGCACGAGCTCACGGGCGGCAACGGCATGGTGGAGATGGGCACCTTCGTCTCGATCCTGCTGGGCAATGTGGCGGGTGGCCTGCTCGTGGCCGTGCCGCAGATCGGCGATCGGCTGGTCGGCATCATCTGCCTGGGGATAGCCGTGCTGGGCCGCACCACGGCGCACTTCGTGCCAAGCTCGCCGAGCACGGACCCTGGTCTCAAGATCAACTGGAACCCCGTCACCGAGACACTGCGCAATCTCGGCCTTGCGAAGGAAAACATCGTCGTCTTCCGTTCGCTGCTCGGTATTTCGTGGATGTGGTTCTTCGGCGCGATCTTCCTCACCGAGTTTCCGGCCTTCGCCAAGGACGTTCTGCAGGGCGACGAACAGGTGGCGTCGCTGCTGCTCGTGGTCTTCTCGGTGGGCATCGGCGTGGGCTCGCTGCTCTGCGAGGTGCTCTCGAAGAAACACGTCGAGATCGGGCTCGTGCCACTCGGCGCGATCGGCATGACCGTGTTCGGCACCGACCTCTACTTTGCCGCGACGGCCGCGACGGGCACCGTGCCGGCCGGGACGCTCGTGAGCGCGATGGCCTTCGTGAAGATCGGCGCGTCCTGGCGGGTCATGGCCGACCTCGCGCTGCTCTCGCTTTCGGCTGGCCTCTTCAGCGTGCCGATGTACGCGCTCATCCAGTTGCGCTCGCTGTCCACCCACCGCGCGCGCGTGATCGCGGCCAACAACATCCTCAACTCGCTCTTCATGATCACGAGCGCCCTCATGGCCGCGCTCCTGCTCAAGCTCGGCCTCACGGTGCCGCAGCTCTTCCTCGTGACGGCCGTCCTCAACGCCGTCGTGGCGACCTACATCTTCCTGTTGGTGCCCGAGTACTTGCTGCGCTTCGTGGCCTTCTTCCTCTCGCGCGTCATCTACCGCTATCGCGTGGTGGGTGATGACAACATCCCGGCCCGCGGCGCCGCGATCGTCGCGTGCAACCACGTCAGCTTCATCGATGCCGTGCTGCTCATGGCGGCAAGCCCGCGTCCGATCCGCTTCCTCATGGATCACCAGATCTTCAAGGTTCCGGTGATCGGCTGGCTCTTCCGGTTGGCGAAGGCGATTCCCGTGGCGTCGCAGAAGGACGATCCGGCCACCTACGAAGCCGCCTTCGCCGAAGCACAGCGCGTGCTCGCCGAGGGCGACCTGCTCGGCATCTTCCCCGAGGGCGGCATCACGAAGGACGGTGCGCTGCAGCCATTCCGCCCGGGGATCATGAAGATCCTCGCGCAGTCACCGGTGCCGGTCGTGCCCGTGGCGCTGCAGAACCTGTGGGGGAGCTACTTCTCGCGCGTCGAGAAGGGCGTGGCCATGGTGAAGCCGTTCCGGCGCGGGTGGTTCAGCCCCGTGGGGCTCGCGGCGGGCGAGGCCATGGCACCCACCGAGGTGACGCCGGAGTTGCTGCGCGCGCGCGTGGAATCACTGCTGTCATCCTGAGCGAAGCGAAGGATCCGCTCTTCCTCTTCAAGCAGCTCCTTCGCTTCGCTAGAGGACGACAAGACTACTCCTCGCTCGACGGCGCCCCGCCGCTCCGCGCCACCTGATCGGCCTTCACGTTGGCGACGTTGAACCGCCGCGCCGCGCCCAGGATCTTCTCGAGCGAATCGTCGAAGTCAGGGTGCTTCTCCTTCACGAAGCGCAGGTGGTTGATGCGCGCCACCACGAACGCCTTGAGGTACGGGCTTTCGAGCCCCTTGGCCTTGAGCCCCTTGACCGCCTCGTTCACGTGCTCGTTGAGCTCGAGCAGCTTGGCGGCGCGCGCTTCGCGAATCACGAGCGCGGCGGGCAGCTTGGCGCTCAGAAACAAGTCGATGCGCTTGAGGATCGGGTGGTAGGCGCCGCCCGAGAAGCGGCCGTTCTGCATGTAGCAGAGCCCGAGCGTGATCAGCGACGATTCTTCGAAAACGTCGGCGTATGATTTCTCCGACGCGTCGTCAGCGGCCGCGAGCGCCTGCGCCAAGCGCGCCACTTCGAGCGAGCGTTCGCGCAGGTTGTGGGCCTTCTCGGTGTTGAGCGCGAGGATGCGGTGCGCGACCTCGGGCTCCGGCACCACGAGCGCAACGATCGTCTTGGCGCCGAGCTGTCGCATCGCGCCCAGGCGATGATGGCCGTTGGGCGTCCAGTACTTGCCGTCGTCCGCGGGCACGGCAACAACCGGATCGAGGAAACGGTCGAGCTTGTCGATGGCATCCGCCAGCTTTGCCACGTGCGTCTCGGAGAGGTCGCGCTGGTATGGCGTGGGCTCGACGATGTCGATCGGCAGCGACGCGAGCAGTTGCCAGCGACCGCCGAGTGGATCACGGTACGTGGCGAGCACGGTGCCACCGTCGTGGTCGATGCGCTCCGCGAGCGACGTGACCGCCGCCGGCGGCGACGTGCTCGCGAGCTTGGTGGCCTCCAAGCCGCGCGACTTGGAGGCTCCCGCCTTCTTCGACTTCTTCGGCGCGCGCTTCTTCTTCGCGGCGGCCACGGCTACGGCACTACCTTCGGCGTCGGCGTCTTCAACGAATCCGGCACGTTGGGATACGGAATGCCGAGCTGCTCCAGGTACGACTTGTACTTCTTCGGGTCGTAGTAGTACTTCCGCATCTCGTCACGATACTTGGCCATGATGTTCGCGTTGAGGTACGTCGGCGGCTGGTCCGTCGGCGAGATGAACGGCTTGTACTTGACCACCTTGGTCTGGACGTTGTTGAAGTAGTCCCACGCATCCGCCACGAGCTTCGGCGTGAGCAGGATGTCGATCATCGTCATCGCGTGCACCTTGGCGCCGGCCACCGCGCCCTTGTGCCCGATGGGCGTCGCCATCGCGATACCGTCGGCCCAGTTGTGCCCCGGCGTGCCCGGGATGTTGCTCGGGAACATCATGAAGATCGTCGGCACGTTCCAGCTGATGTCGCCCACGTCATCGGAGCCCGAGCCGCCCGTGTTGCCGAGCGGCGATTCGAACAATGGCATGATCTTGGTCGCGAGCCCCGAATCGGGCTGGCCGAGCATGCGCTGCACCCCCTTGGCCATCTCCTGGTCCTTCGCGTCCCACTGCGGCAGGCCGACCGCCTTCATGTTCTCGTACGACGCCTGCGCGATCGGCTTGCTCAGGTACGGCGCCCAGCCCGAGCCGATCATGATGACCGTGTCGAGCTTGGTGTCGGTCATGAGCGCGGCGCCCTGCGCGATGCGCTTGGC
>JANYHJ010000138.1 GCA_025359135.1 Gemmatimonadota bacterium
AGCATCTTCGCGCCCACGATGCCAAGGATGATGGCCAGCGCCGTCTTGAGGTGCACGAACCGGTCGAGCGCGCCCGCGAGCGCGAAGTAGAGCGAACGCAGTCCAAGAATCGCGAAGACGTTGCTCGTGAAGACCAGGAACGGATCTGTCGTGATCGCGAAGATGGCCGGGATCGAATCGAAGGCGAACAGCAGGTCCGTCGTCTCCACCAGCAACAGGCAGATCGCGAGGGGCGTGAACATCCAGCGTCCGGCCTCCTTCACCACGAAGTCGTGTCCGCGCTCCGTATCGGTCACGGGCAACACCCGGCGGAAGAAGCGCACGAGTGCGTTCTCGTCGGGCCCCGCGGCGGCGTCACCCTTCGTGAAGAGCATCTTGCCCGCCGTGTAGAGCAGGAAGACGCCGAAGCCGTAGAGAATCCAGTGGAAGCGCGCCACCAGCGTGGCACCCACGGCGATCAGGCCGCCACGCATCACGAGGGCGCCCAGAATGCCCCAGAAGAGCACGCGGTGCTGGTACGCGGTCGGCACGCGCAGGTGCGCAAAGATCAGCGCGATCACGAACACGTTGTCGCTCGAGAGCGACAGCTCGACCACGTAGCCGGTCAGGTACTTCACCAGCGCGAGGCGCCCCGTGTTCAGCTGGCGGTCGATCGAGTCGGGGGTGGTGCCCAGCCCGAGCCACTGATGATCGTAGGCCAGGTACACCACGCCACCAAATGCGAGCGCGAGCGTCGCGAAGAGCGCCGTGTTGCGGAAGGCCTCGCGCACCGTGATCGCGTGGTCGTCCTTGTTCATCACGCCAAGGTCGAACGCGAGCAGGACGCCGACCACAGCCAGGAAGGCGATCCAGGCGACGATCACTTCCCGCCCTTCCGCATGCGCTCGAGCTCCCGCTTCGCCGCCTGCTGGTCCTTCGTCAGCTTCCCGGGCTTCGCCAGCGGCGCCGGCGCGAGGTCGGCCTCCTCCTCCTCCTCCGCACTTCCGCCCTGCAACGCCTCCCACTCGGCAAACGGTCCGTTGAACTCGCTGATCCGCTGCTGGTCGAGGCGCCACACGCGCGTCACCAATGATCGGAGCAGGGCGCGATCGTGGCTCACCAGCAGCACCGTCCCTTCATAGCGCTCGATCGCGTCCTCGAGCGCCTCGATGGATTCGACGTCGAGGTGGTTGGTCGGCTCGTCGAACACGAGCAGGTTGCTCGACTCGAGCATCATGAGCGCGAGCGCCACGCGGGCCTTCTCGCCGCCCGAGAGCGTCGAGGCGCGTCGCATCACTTCGTCGCCCGAGAAGCCGAAGCGGCCGAGGTGCCCCTGAATCGCCCCGCGCTCCCAGAGCGGCCGCCGCGCCTGGATGATGTCGTAGAGCGTCTTGTCGCCCGGCACCGACGCCAGGTCCTGCCGGTACCACGACATCGTGATCGAGCCGCCCAGTCGAAGCTCGCCGCTCGTGGGCGCGCGATCGCCGGCGAGCGCACGGAGCAACGTCGTCTTGCCCGTGCCGTTGTGACCCAGCAAGCCCACGACGTCGCCGCGGCGTACCACGCCCGTGAACTCGTCGAGCAGCGTCCGGTCCTCGACCTCGAGCCGCAGCCGCTGCGCGATGATCACCTGGTCGCCGCCGCGCTCGCGCACGTCGAACCGCACCGACATCGTCGATTCGTCGCCGACCGGCGGTGAAAGCCGCGGCAGCCGCTCGAGTCGCTTGCGGCGCCCCTTGGCCTGCGACGAGTTCACGCCGGCGAGGTTGCGGCGGATGTAGTCCTCTTCCTTGGCAACCACCGAACGCTGCTTGTCCGACGCACGCTGCAACGACAGGCGCCGCTCGGTGCGCTGAGCCACGAACGTCGAGTAGCCGCCCGCATACGGCGTCGCGGTGCCGCCCTCGAAATGCAGCGTGTGGTCGGTGAACGCTTCGAGAAAGGCGCGGTCGTGACTGATCACCATCACCGTGCGGTCGGTCTCGCGCAGGAAGCCCTCGAGCCACTGCGTCGTGTCGAGATCGAGGTGATTGGTCGGTTCGTCGAGCAGCAGTACGTCGGCGTCGGCCACGAGCTGACGGGCGAGTCCCACCCGGGCCCGTTCGCCACCCGAGAGAGTCGAGAGTGGGCGCGTGCGCGCGTCGACCGGTTCGAAGCCAAGTCCGTGCAGCACCGAGTCCACGCGGTTGTCGAACTCGTATCCGCCTTCGCGCTCGAACCGCTCCTGGTCGCGCGAATACTTGTCGAGCATCGCGTCCGTGACCTTGTCGCCGGCCACCGCCATCGCATCACCTTGCGCGTGCAACGACTTCTCGAGCGCCATCAGGTCCGCACGGGCCATCGCCGCCCCTTCCCACACGGTCTCCGCGCCTTCGAACGAGCGGTGCTGCTCCATCACCGACCACTTGAGCCCGGGGTGGCGCGCCACGACCCCCGTCGTCTGCTGCTGCTCACCAGTCAGGATCCGCACGATCGTGGTCTTGCCCGTGCCGTTCCGACCCACGATCCCCCACTTCTCCCCGCGCGCCACCGTGAACGTGACGTCCTTGAGGAGGGTCGTTGCGCCGAAGCTGACGCCAAGTGCCGAAGTCGAGAGAAGGGTCACGGAGTCCCGCGGTTGGCGGCAACCCAGGTCGCCCACATCTCGGGAGCGGATCCGACGGTTACCTCGTGCTTGCAGCGGCAAAGCGGTTGCGTGAGCAGCAACGGCTCATCCGCCAGGATCTGGATCCAACGGTCGTCCCCGTAGCGCGCCGGACCGAGGCCAAGCTCGATGAAGCGGCGCGAGGTGCGATCCACCAACGCTTCGGCCCCGAATTTCTGGGCGAAGCGCTTGAGTTCCCCTGCAGCAGCGGCGCGCTCGTTCAGGTCCACGAAATGCGTGCGAATCCGCCGCTCGGAGAAGAACCGAAGCGCGGCGCGGGTGGCGGCGTGCTTCTTGGTGCCGAAGACCTGCACCTCGAGGGTGCCGGACTGGGTGCTCACGTTAGAATGCCGGGCGAAATGGTCGAACGCGCAATCTATCGAGGCGAGCGCCCCTTCCGGGCCGCATGGTGGCTCGCGAATCCTCACATGCAGACGCTGTGGGGCAAGTTCATGCGTCGCCGTCGACTCGTCGAGACGCGAGCCGAGCGTTGGGAGTTGCCCGACGGCGATTTCCTCGACGTCGAGCGTCTCGAGAGCCCCGCTGGGGCGCCGCACATCGTCATCCTCCATGGACTCGAGGGCACCGCCGCGTCGCACTACGTGCGCTCAGCCTTCGCGGAAGCGGCTGCGCGGGGCTGGGGCGCCACGCTGCTCATCTTTCGCGGCTGCGGCCGCGCGCTCAATCGCGCGCGCCGCCTCTATCACTCCGGCGAGACTTCCGACCTGGACTTCGTCGTGCGGCGCATCGCCGCCGATGCGCCCGGCGCGCCCGTCGTCATCACCGGTTTCTCGCTCGGCGGCAACGTGACGCTCAAGTGGCTGGGCGAGCAGGGCAGTGCCGTTCCGCCGGAGGTGGTCGCCGCGGCGGCCGTCTCGGTGCCGTTCGATCTCGCCCGTGGATCGCGTTTTCTCGAACGCGGCTTCGCAGCGGTCTACACCAAGGCGTTCCTCACGTCGCTCGTGGAGAAGGCCGAGGCCAAGGTCGCCCAGTATCCGGACCTGCCCGTGAACCTCGCGGCGGCGCGAACCGCCACCACGCTGTGGGCGTTCGATGATGCCATGACCGCACCGCTGCACGGATTCCGCGACGCCGGCCACTACTACGCCACCAGCTCGTCGCTTGGCTACCTCGCTCGGGTGCAGCGCCCCGCGCTGCTCCTGTCGGCGGTGGACGACCCGTTCGTTCCGCCCTCGGTGCTCGACGATGTTCGGGGGGTCGCGCGCGACAACCCGTTCCTGACCTGCGAGTTCTCACCCCGGGGCGGCCACGTCGGTTTTGTCGGTGGCGCGTGCCCCTGGCGTCCGCTCTATTTCGCCGAGCGCCACCTCGTGGCGTGGCTTGCCGACCGGATTGCCGAACGCGCGGCACCGAGCGCGACCCGAGCGGCGTTCGCCCCCCATGGTCCCCTGCCGGAGATGTCCCGATGACGCTCGCACGTTCGATTGCAACCTTCGGCCTCGCGACGCTGGCCGCGTGCCAGCTCAAGCACACCGCTTCCGCCGCCGACGACCACGCCGGTCATGACAAGGACGGCACCTCGGCCTCCGCTCCGGTGATGGCTGGGCACGACATGAGCACCATGCAGGACGCCGGACTACCCGCCGGTGCTACGGACGCAGCGGCGCGTCTCGCGGCGTCGCCCCGCCATGGTGAATGGGCCAAGATCGCGTGGGAGCCGGGCAGCAAGGATTCGCTTATGGCGTGGGTGGTCTACCCGGAGAACAAGAAGCGGGCCCCGGTCGTCGTAGTGATTCACGAAATCTTCGGGCTCTCGACCTGGGTGCGCGGCGTCGCGGACCAGCTGGCTGCCGATGGCTTCATTGCCGTGGCGCCCGACCTGTTGTCGCAAAAGCGCGGTGGCCCGACGAGCGACGAACTCACGTCTGATTCCGCCGTCAAGTTGATCCGCGCGGTCTCGACGGATGAGATGAACAGGGGCGTGGCCGCGTCGGCGCGCTACGGCATGGCGCTGCCCGCTGCGATCAAGAAGTACGGCGTCGTCGGCTACTGCTGGGGCGGTTCGGCCTCCTTCAATCACGCCGTCTTCAACGCGCCCGGGCTCGGAGCGGCCGTGGTCTACTATGGCACGACGCCCAAGGCCGAAGCGCTGCCCACGGTACAGGTACCCGTGCTCGGCCTGTATGGCGAAAACGATGCGCGCGTCAACGCGACGATCCCGCTCGCCGACAGCGCGATGAAGGCGCTCGGCCGCACGTACGAGAAGGAGATCTTCGCGGGCGCGGGCCACGGCTTCCTGCGCGCGCAGGACGGTGCCAACGGTGCGAACCTCGCTGCCGCCAAGGGGGCATGGCCGCGCACGATCGGCTGGTTCCGTAAGTACCTCGGCGCCTAGGACGCCGGCATGCTGGCGCTGTTCGTTCTCTGCCTGATGGCCGGATTCGGCTTGGGGCTACGCCTCATGCTGGGCGGCGTGCTCAAGGACGCGAGTCCGGTCGCGGGGGAAGGACGAACGGTGTCAGCACGGCGGCTGGCGGAAGCACGACTCGTGACGCCGATGGCCGCGGCCGTGCTCGCGAGTTTCGGGATGAGCGGCGCGGCGCTCGTGCGCGGCGCCCGTTGGAGCGTTGCCGCGAGCCTGTTCGCGGCGTTGGCCATTGCTGCGGTCGGTGCAACGATCGCCGCCTGGGTGAGGTCGTGGGCGCTCGATCCGAACGCCCCGACCGACCCCGAGGAGGATCCGCGTTTCGTCGTGCAGGGATTGCCGGCACTGGTGACGCGGGCGATTGCCTCCGCGCGCGCCGGCGAGATCACGTGGCGCTTGAACGGGAAGACGGAAGTTTCGCCAGCGCGTGCGCTCGACGGCGCTGATCTGCGCGAGGGAACCGAAGTGGTCATCGACCACCTTGAGGATGGGATCGCGTGGGTGGAGACGTGGCGCCAGGTGGAGGCGCGCCTCTAGCTCACGCGAGGACCGCGATGATGCGGTCCGATCAGGACAGGAGTCACCCGGAGGCACGCATGTCGGATGCCGTGATTTTCGTGGCCGTCTTCGGGGAATTGTTCGTGCTGCGGTTGATCGCGGCCACGGTTGTCTTCATCGTCCTGCTCCCAGCCGGCGACCGTTGCCCGGTGTGCGATCATCCGACGCTCCGCGTGCAGCATGCGGTGTGGAACCGGATCGCCCCGTTTTTCAGGACCAGCTGGTGTCCGGCGTGCGAATGGGATGGCATGCTCCGCCACGGTGCGGTGACTCCGGTGGAGCAGGTCGTGCTGCTGGCTTCGGCACGGGATCGAGCCTCCTAGGCGGGCCTGATCAGCGCGCGGTCGCGAACAGCTTGAGCCACTCGGGCCAGTTGCCGCTCATCTCGAAGAGGTCCTCGAACCATTCGAGGCCCGCCGCCTCGAGATCCTGAATGAGTGAGCCCAGGGCCTCCTCATCGTGAATCGGACCGATCGCGATCAGCCCACCCTCCACCACGAACTCGTCGGCGGTGAGTCCGAGGCGCTCATCGATCGTGCTGCGCACGATCCCGACGCGTTCGAAGGCGGCCTTCCGGATGAGCAGGGTGGTGTGGTCGATGTTGAGCGCAATCGGCATGGCGGGCTTGGCGGGGAGGGACTCGGGAGGAAGGCCGAAGGGACAGACGGGACCGTGGGGGCAGGTTAGACGTGACCCGGGGGTGGGGCAAGCGGCGACGATGGAGGCCGCGTGATCCGGATGTGCAAGTCGGGGGCGCTGGCGCGTCCTTTCATGTGAAGGGCGGGATCGGTCGCGTGACGCGCGCGTACATAGTATCACTCGGTTACCAATACGCGCTATTTCGTATCAATTCGTTACTAAACGGCGCACCCGCGCGGTGCGCGAACAAGGAGCCGTCCATGTCCCACGCACGTGCCACCCGCGCCAGAACCGCTACCCCGGCGCCGGCTCGGCCCGCCGGGTCCTCGTTGGGCCGCCTCCGGGCGGCAACTCGCCGGTGGGCGCCGCGGTGGGCCCTGACCATCGCCATCGCGGTCGCCGTGCTGGCAACACGCCAGGTCGAGGCACAGGTACCGGGCGCGATGACCCACGAGCCGGCCGGGCCTCAGCTGGTGGTGAATGGCCGCGGTGAGGTAAAGGTGACCCCGGACCGCGCGCTCCTCTCGCTCACGGTGGAAACTCGCCGGCCGCTGGCGAGCGCCGCGTCACAGGAGAACGCGCGACTGCAGCGACTGGTGTTCGACACCCTTCGGTTGGTCGGCATCCTGCCGGCGGATGTCTCGACGGCGGACTACAGCGTGCAGCCGGAGCAGCGCTGGAACCAACAGAAGCAGCAATCGGAGCTGATCGGCTACGTGGTGCGCAACACGATCAGGGTCCGGATCCAGAACGTCGACCTCGTCGGAAAGATCATCGATGCGTCGCTCGCGAAGGGGTCCAACCTCGTTACCGCGCTCGAGTTCTACGCCTCGAATGTGGAAGTCGCACGCCGACAGGCGCTGACACAGGCGATCGAGCAGGCGCGCGCCGATGCCGACCTGATGGCGAAGGCAGCGGGTGGAACCGTGGCTGGTCTGCTCGAACTCACGTCGATCGAGAACGAGCCGATGCCCGTGCAGCCCATGAGAGTGATGTCGATGGCGGCTCGCCCCGGCGACGCCGTCGAGACGCCGATCGCGACGGGAGCTCAGGCATTGGTGGTACGCGTCGCGACGCGTTGGCGGTTTGCGCCGACTCCCAGGTAGTCTTTCCCCATATCCACGTGTGGAATCCGAGCGAGTGTTTCACGTGAAACACTCCGGCCAGCAATTTGGGGAACGGAGGGTATATTCGTGCGCTTCCCGCCGCGCTCCGCCGCGGGAGACCGCCCCTGTCCACCGGCCGTGACACGGATCCTCGCCATCGCGAACCAGAAGGGCGGCGTCGGCAAGACGACGACTGCCGTGAACCTCGCCGCCTCGCTCGCCGTTGCGGAACAGCGCGTGCTGCTCGTGGATGCCGACCCGCAGGGCAATGCCACCAGTGGCATCGGACTCTCCAAGGACCGAGTCGAGCTCACCACCTATGACGTGCTCATCGGTGAGTGTTCGGCGGCAGACGCTATCGTGCGCGGCGTGCAGTTCCCCCATCTCGATGTGGTCCCCGCGACACCAGACCTCGCCGGCGCTGAAATCGAGCTCGTCGGTGCAGCTAATCGCGAACATCGAATGCGCGCCGCTTTAGCGCCATTAAGAGGCCAGTATAGCTATATTTTGATCGACTGCCCGCCCTCATTGGGCCTGATTACCATCAACATGCTTTCGGCTGCGGACAGCCTCCTCATTCCATTGCAGTGCGAGTACTACGCCCTTGAGGGGATCTCCCAGCTACTCAACACGGTCCACGTGGTTCAACAGTCGCTCAATGCGGCGCTCGGAATCGAGGGGGTGCTGCTGACGATGTACGACGCGCGCCTGAATCTCTCGCGCCAAGTCGCCGGCGATGCGCGCGAGTACTTTGGCGAACAGGTCTTCAAGGCGAGCATCCCGCGTAACGTGCGGCTCGCGGAGGCACCGAGCTTCGGCAAGCCGATCATTCTGTATGATCTGCAGTCGCCGGGCGCGCAGGCCTACCTGGATGTTGCCCGCGAGCTCCTCGCGCGCGACGCTGCGCGCGGTGACGCGCCAGCCACGGCGGGAGCGCGCGCATGAGCGCGGACAAGCCGCGTCGCCTCGGCCGCGGCCTCGAAGCACTGCTCGGAAGTGCAGCCGCGCCCGCGCGGGAAGGCACGCGCGAGAGTCTGCCCACCACGTCGGTGGCACCAGCACCTGATGCCCGCGGTACGCCGCTCAATCTGGCCGTCGCGAGCATCAGACCGAATCCATTCCAACCAAGACGAGAGTTCAAGCCGGAGGAGCTGGCCGAGCTCGAGGCGAGCCTCCGGTCGAACGGGTTGCTGCAGCCGGTCACGGTTCGACCGCTCGCAGGCGAGGCGGGTCGTTACGAGCTGGTAGCGGGCGAACGGCGCCTGCGCGCTGCGTCGCGCCTGGGATGGACCGAAATCCCTGCCCTCGTGCGCGACATCGACGACCGCGCGATGCTCACGCTGGCTCTCGTCGAAAACTTGCAGCGCGCGGATCTCAATCCGATCGACGAAGCCGTCGGCGTTCGTCGCTTGCTCGATGAATTCGGCCTGACGCAACAGCAGGTCGCGGATGTGCTCGGCAAGGATCGCTCGACCATTGCGAATCTCATTCGCGTGCTCGCCCTCCCAGCCGGCGTCCAGACGCTGATTGGCTCCGGACAGCTCTCCCTTGGCCATGCCCGTGCGCTGCTCACGGTGGCCGACACGCGACTGTTGCTGCAGCTGGCCAAGCAGGCGGTCGACGAAGGTTGGAGCGTTCGTGAAGTCGAACGTCGATCCCGCGACGCGACCACGCGCAGCCCGAGCAAGGGTGGCCGACCGGCGCGAGAGAGCCCGCCCGCCACGGCCTCCAGTCCCTCCGCAGGTGCCGCGGTTCGTGAGGCGAGCGACGCCCTCCGCAAATACCTGCAGACGCCCGCCGCCATCCAGGTGGACCAGAGCGGACGCGGAAGTATCACACTGAGCTTCTATTCACAGGACGACCTTCAGCGCCTCCTCGAGCTCATCCTTCGCGCGCGCTGGACCATGGAATAGCAAGCCGTTTCGTCAGGAACACGCGTTTGCACAATTCGCGTAAACGACTGCTGTCATGACACCTACCGTCTCATTCCGATCGAGTTCTGTACATGCTGATTCGTCGTGTTGCCGTTACCCTGCTCGCGGTACTCGCCGCTTGCGGCAAGGGAGAGAAGCCAGCCGCTGCGGGTCATGACGCAGCGAAATCGGGAATCCGTGTCGCCCTGCTGACGCCAGGTCCCATTTCGGATCAGGCGTGGAACGGTGGGGCTTACGCAGGGCTCATGCGCATCAAAGACTCGCTTGGCGCTCAGGTCAGTCACGTCCAGACCAAGAGCCCGCAGGACTTCGACGAAAACTTCCGTCAATATGGGTCACAGGGCTACGACCTCGTGTTCGGCCACGGTTTCGAGTTCCAGGAAGCCGCAGCGCGCGTCGCGAAAGATTTCCCCAAGACGATCTACGTGACGACGAGCGGCCATACTGTCGCGGCGAATCTCGCGGGCATGGACTTCGCCTTCGAGGAGGGCGCCTATCTCGCGGGCATGGTCGCTGCCTCCGTTTCCAAGTCTGGCATCCTTGGCTGCATCGGCGGCACCGAGCTTCCTCCAGTCAAAGCGAGCTTCAAGGCATTCGAGCTCGGCGCGAAGTCCGTGAACCCGAAGGCTCAAGTACTGACTGGTTACATCGGCAACTGGGAGGACGTCTCCGCCGGCAAGGAGCAGGCACTGGCCTACATCGCGCGTGGCGCCGACGTGCTGTTCCAGAACGCGGACGCGGCGGGGCTCGGCATCATTCAGGCGGCCCGTGAGCGAAAGGTGTTCGCCGTGGGCGCCAACGCCGACCAGAACGGCGTCGCACCGGAAACGATCATCGGATCGGTCGTGATCGACCTGCCGCATGCGCTGCTCACCGTCGCACGCGAAGTGCAGGAAAAGCACTTCACCCCGCGCGTCATCTCCCTGGGCCTCAAGGATGAAGTCGTGCGGTGGACCGTGAATCCGAAGCTCGCGAACGCCGTGCCCGCCAACATCACCAAGTCGGTGGACTCCGTGCGCGCGCTGCTCCGCTCGGGCTCGATGCACTTGCCTGTTGGCGCCACGAGCGACTCCAGCAGGTAACCGAGCCGTGGCCGACCCGCTTCCCCTCGACCGCGTCGTACGGCACCTCGACGAGCTGCTGCGCATCGGAGAGATTCCGGACTACCCGGGCGCGCTCAACGGTCTGCAGCTGGATTCGGATCGCGCCGTGCGTCGCATCGCCGTGGGAGTCGACGCTTCGCGCGCGGTGATCAGCGGGGCAATTTCCACCGGGGCCGAACTGCTCATCGTGCATCACGGCCTCTTCTGGGGCGGCGCTCAGCGCCTGGTCGGGCCGATGCGCGCCCGACTCGCCCCGGCGTTCGCCGCAGGCCTGGCCATCTACGGCGCGCATCTGCCGCTCGACGTGCATCCTGAGTTCGGCAACAACGTGCTGCTCGCGCGCGCCCTCGGCCTCGAACCCGACGCGGGCTTCGGTCGTTTTCAATCGATAAGCGTCGGGGTCTCGGGCAGGAGCGATCTCGCCACGAGCGATCTCGTCGATCGTGTTCGCGCATACGCGACCGCCGAAGGCGGCGCGTTGGTGGTCGCGGGCCCGGTGACGGGGAAGCGGACCAGGCGCTGGGCGCTCATCACCGGCGCCGGCGCCTCGAGCGATGCCCTGCGAGAAGCCGCAGCGCTCGGCGTCGACACGTTCATTGCCGGGGAAGGCGCACATCACACCGCCATCGATGGACCCGAGTTGGGCATCACGATGCTGTACGCGGGCCACTACGCCACCGAGACGATCGGCGTGAAGGCGATCGGGGCGCATCTCGCCAACACGTTCGGCTTGCCGTGGAGCTTCATCGCCGCCCCGTCGGGGTTGTGAGCGCACCGGCGCTCGAGCTCGACGCAATCACCAAGCGGTTCGGGGCCGTGACGGCCCTCGACGGTGCAGCGATCACCGTACAGGCCGGCACCGTACACGCGCTCCTCGGCGAGAATGGGGCGGGAAAGAGCACCCTCATGCGCATCGCGTTCGGCATGCTCGTGCCGGACGCCGGCGCAGTCCGCGTGAACGGCGCGGCCCGCCGTTTCGCGAGTGCACGTGATGCGATTGCTGCCGGACTGGGGATGGTGCACCAGCACTTCTCCCTCGTGCCTGCACTCACGGTAGCCGAGAACGTTGCACTTGGAGGACACGGCCGCTTCGATCGCGCGCTCATCGCGAACCGGGTGCGCGAGCTCGGCGACGCCACGGGTCTGGTGCTCGACCCCGGCGCGGCCGTGTCCACGCTCCCCGTGAGTGCCCAGCAGCGCCTCGAGATCCTCAAGGCCCTCGCGCGCAACGCACGCATCCTCATTCTCGACGAACCGACGGCGGTGCTCGCTCCTGCCGAGGCCCGCGACTTGCTGCAGTGGGTGAAGCGCTGGGCCACGGGTGACCACGCAGCCGTGCTGATCACGCATCACCTGCGTGACGCGCTCTCGATCGCGGATGATGTGACCGTGTTGCGCCGGGGCCGCACGGTGCTCACACGCGCGGCGGACGGCCTCGACGAGTCGACGCTCGTGATGGCGATGCTGGGAGAGCCACTCAGCCAAGGCACGGACGAGCGGGCGCGCGAGACACTCGCAGGCTCCACCGTGCTCGCGCTCCATGCCGCGCGCGTAGTGGACGCTCGGGGCGTGCAGCGCCTCGCACCGACCACGTGCGCGGTGCGGGCAGGCGAAATTGTCGGTGTCGCCGGCGTGGAAGGCTCGGGTCAGGCCGAGCTGCTGCGGCTGCTCGCGGGCCGACTCTCGCCGACGTCGGGAAGCGTCACTGTGCCGCCGTCGGTGGGCTTCGTCCCCGCCGATCGTCATCGCGATGCGGTGGTACTCGACATGCCCCTCGTGGAGAACCTCGCACTCAAGGATGCGGCCAGCGCTCCCCCGTGGATGCCGTGGCGCCAATTGCGCGGCGAGACCTCCGAGCTTCTCGCACACTTCGACGTGCGCGCCAGCGGAGCCGATGCCGAGATGCGTTCGCTGTCGGGAGGCAACCAGCAGAAGTTCGTGCTCGCGCGCGAGCTGACCGGCGCGCCAACCGCGCTGGTGGTCGAGAATCCCACCCGCGGCCTCGACATTCGCGCCGCCGAGAGTGTGCGTTCGCGCCTGAGAGCGGCGCGCAACTCGGGACTCGCCGTGGTGATGTACACGGAGGACCTCGACGAAGTCCTCGCCTTGGCGGATCGCGTGCTGGTGGTGCATGCGGGCGAGGTCACGGAGCCGGCGCTCGATCGCGACGCGGTCGGTCGCGCCATGCTGGGGGCGCGATGAACACCAGCGCCCTGCGTGACGTGAGCGTCGTGGCCGCGCTCACGATGTTCGCCCTTCTCTTGCTGACCATCATCCTCGCGGCCACGGGCCACGACGTGGGTGACGCGCTGACGGCCCTCGCGCGTGGCTCGGTGGGTTCGTGGGACGCGCTCCTCTCAGGCACGCTCGTGCGCGCGACGCCACTCCTCATCGCCGGACTCGCGATCACGCTCGCCTTTCGCGCGGGCGTGCTCAACATCGGCGCGGAGGGCCAACTGCTTATGGGCGCCGCAGCGGCCACGGCGCTGGGGTTGGCATGGCACGGCCCGGCGTGGCTCACCGTCGGTGGCCTGCTGCTCGCAGGCGCGCTGGCGGGCGGATGTTGGGCCGCAGTCGCGGCCACGCTCCGACTCCGCTTCGGGGTGCTCGAAGTCATCAGCACGCTCATGCTCAACTTCGTGGCGCAGTACCTGCTCGGTTGGCTCGTGCGTGGTCCGATGCAGGAACCAACGCGCATCTACCCACAGTCCGCCACACTCGACACGGTAGCGCGGCTGCCGATCGTGATCCCCGGCTCGCGTCTCCACGCGGGATTCCTGCTCGGCATCGTGTTGGCTGTCGCGCTCGCGATACTGCTAAGGCGCACGGCGGCCGGATTCCGCATTCGCCTGGTCGGCGCCAATCCCGTTGCGGCGGTGAGCGCGGGACGCGTTGACGCCGCCGTCGTCGCGTTCGGCGCCTTCATCGCGAGCGGTGCGCTCGCGGGATTCGCGGGTGCCGTCGAGGTGAGCGGCGTGACCTTCGCGCTCTACGAGAACCTCTCGCCGGGCTACGGCTTCAGCGCGATCGCGGTCGCGCTGCTGGCGCGGCTCAATCCGCTCGGTGTCATCGGCACGGCGGTGCTCTTCGGCGCACTGGAGGCTGGTGCGGTCTCGATGCAGCGCGACGCCGCGGTGCCGAGCGTCGTGGTGAACGTCGTGGAAGCCGTGCTCATTCTGCTCGTCGTCGCCACCGATCGGTGGCGCGCGCAGCGGTTGACCGCGCAGGCAGGAACCTGATGGCCGACGCGCTCGGCGCCTTCCTCGAAGGCACGGTTCGCACGGCTACGCCGCTTGCGTTCGCGGCGCTAGGCGAGGCCCTCGTGGAGCGCTCCGGCGTGATCAACATCGGGCTCGAAGGATCAATCATCGCCGGCGCCCTCGGGGGCGTGGTCACGGCGGGCGGGGCGGGGACCGGAGTGGGACTGGCCGCGGCGCTCGTGGCAGGCGCTGCGGTGGCGGCCGTATTCGCCCTCTTTGCCGTGAAATTGCGCGCTGACCAGATCATCACGGGAACGGCGGTGACGCTGCTCTCGCTGGGTCTGACCGGCACGCTCTATCGCTCGGCGTTCGGCACGGGCGGTGCGGCGCTGGGTACGCCGACGCTCGGCCCACTCGCGATACCCGGGCTTTCCGCGATCCCGCTGGTCGGTCCTGCGCTCTTCGCGCAGCCGATCACGACCTATCTCGCGATGGCACTCGTCCCGCTGGCGTCGTGGTGGCTCGCGCGCACCCACGCTGGACTCGCGCTGCGCGCGTGCGGCGAGAATCCGGCTGCGGCACGGGCGGCCGGGATCGCCGTTGGCCGCGTACAGACGGCGGCGATCATCTTCGGTGGTGCTTTGGGAGGACTCGCCGGCGGCACGCTCGTGCTCGCGCAGGCCGGAACGTTCGTCGAGGGGATGTCCGCCGGACGCGGGTTCATCGCGATCGCGATCGTGGTGCTTGGCCGGTGGCAACCACTCGGTGTGGGGTTGGCCGCGCTGCTCTTCGGTGCCGCGAGCGCCCTGCAGTTCGCCTTCCAGGCGATGGGCTGGCAGCTGCCCTATCAGCTCTTCCTCGCCTCACCCTACCTGCTCACGCTGCTCGCACTCGCGTTGGCGCGGTCGCGGTTCGTGGCGCCAGCCGCCCTCGGAAAGATCGTCGAGGCGTAACTACCGCGCGGTCGCGTCGCACTGCGGCGCCGGCGTGCTGTGCCACCGCGAATGCCACGCCCCGGACGAATCACGCGCCACGAATTCGTGCCACGCACCGGCAGGATTGTCGTGACCGGCCACCAGCGTCGGCCAGCGATCCGTGCCGAGGACAAGCACGGCCAACGGCTCGACCGCCTCGACCGACTCTTCCGTGCCGTGCGCGCGTGACCACCACACGGCGCGCCACCGCGAGGCCGGGGCCGAATCGCGCTCGGCCAGCAGCAGGACGCGCTCCTCGAAGGGCGTGGCCTCCTGCGCCACGCGGCGATGCACTTCGGCGACGACGGTGGTCACTCCAGCCGTTGGCGAAAAGGTCCACGCGCCGCGCACCGCGAATGGCAGCCCGCGATAGCGCGAGATGGTGTCGTCGGGCAACGCGGAGAGCAGCCGCGCGAGGTCGGCCACGAGGCGCGCGGAGTCCGCACGCGTCACCCGTTCAAGCGAGTCGAGCGCAACCGGTCGCGCGGTACCAGGCGCCAGCGCAACAGTCCAGCGGGTCGAATCCGACGGTGCGTCACGCACAGCAAGGCGCACGCGCGGCCATCCACACGTGAACGGTCGCACCGGCGTGAGTGCGGCGGTGCCAAGTCGTCCGCTGCGGCCGAGCAGCTCGACGCGCAGCGTAGCGCCCTGCGGAACGCCCCGCGCGATCGGGTCAAGCGAGTCGGGCGGCACCACCATCGCGTCCGTGGGCTCGTCACCGGCAACGAGCAGGAACGGTCCGTCAGCAGCGCGCCACGACATCCGCACAGTCTCGGCCGTCGAATCCGCCCGTGGCGTGGCCATCGACTCGACCGTAACGTTGGCGGGCACGTCAGCCTTGCGCTCGCACGCAGTCATGACGAGCGCCACGCCGCAGCCAACGGCCTTCCATCGACGAGATGCCATGGCGCGTAATCTCGCGAGCGCCGCGCCGTGGTCAACGAGGAGATTCCCGTACCGATGACAACCGCCGACGTGGGCGCTCCGGCTGGGTGGATGGCGCGGCTTGGGCTGGGCACCCGCGAACGCCGGGCCTGGGCCATGTTCGACTGGGCCGTCTCCTCGATGCAGACGACCGTGATGGTGGCGGTCTTTCCGATCTTCTTCGTCAAGGTGGCGGGCGCGAACCTCGCGCCCGCCCAGGCCACGGCCGCGTTGGCCAATGTGAATGCGGTCGCACTCATCATCATGACGGTGCTTTCCCCGCCGATGGGCGCCGTGGCCGACTACTTCAGCGTGAAGAAGGCGATGCTGGCCGTCTTCTCGCTGGTCGGCATCGTGGCCTGCGGCGCAATGTTCTTCGTCGAGCGCGGCGATGCGATGTTCGCGTGGTGGTGCTTCCTCTTCGCGCTCGTGGGCGGCACCGGCTGCATGGTCCCGTACGAAGGACTCCTGCCGCACATCGCGCCGCCTGCGGAGGTCGATCGAGTGTCGACCGCGGGATACGCGCTGGGTTACGTGGGCGGCGGCGTGCTGCTCGCGCTCAATCTGGCCTGGATCCAGAAGCCGGCCTGGTTCGGGTTGCCGCACGGCGAGGGCCTCACCCCCGAGCAGGTCACGCTACCCGCGCGCCTTGCCTTTCTCTCGGTGGCGGTATGGTGGGCGGTCTTCTCGATTCCGCTCCTGCGCTGGGTGCGTGAACCGGCCCGGGTGCGTGAACCCGACGAGGTGGCCTGGTCGTGGGCCGACCCTTTTCGTCGCCTCATCGAGACGTTTCGTGAGCTGCGCAGCTACCGCAACCTGTTCCTGATGCTGATCGCCTTCATGCTGTACAACGACGGCATCCAGACGATCATCAAGATGGCGACTGCCTATGGCACCGAGATCGGGATTCCATCCGGTTCACTGATCACGGCCATCCTCATCGTGCAGTTCGTGGGCATTCCGTGCACGTTTCTCTGGGGAGCGATCGCCGAGCGGGTCGGCGCCAAGCGCGCGGTGTTCGCGGGTCTCGTCGTCTACACCGTGATCGCCATCATCGGCTATTTCATGAAGACCGCGACGCATTTCCTGCTGCTGTCAGGGCTCGTCGGTCTCGTGCAGGGGGGCACGCAGGCGCTCTCTCGATCACTGTTCTCGAGCATGGTGCCTCCCCACAAGTCGGGCGAGTTCTTCGGCTTCTTTTCCGTCTTCGAGAAGTTCGCCGGCATTTTCGGGCCCGCGCTCTTCTCGATCGTGATCGCGCTCACCGGCACGAGCCGCGGCGCGATCCTGTCGGTCATCGCGTTCTTCATCGCCGGGGCGTTCGTGCTCGCGCGCGTGGACGTCTCGGCTGGGCAGGCCACGGCGCAGGCGGCCGAGCTGGGCGTGCGCGCGCGCTAGCGCGGCACTCAACTCCGCGGCGGCAGGAAGTCGCCCACCAGGTCCCAGTGCCACGCGTCGCGACGCTCCTCCGTGCGCGGATCCTTGAGCGGCTTGAACTGCAATCGGCGCTCCGGGAGTCCGGCATGGCGCCCCCACTCGAGCAGAAGTTCACGATCCGTGCTCACGAGATGAGCCATCGGGTGGCCGCGCCAGACATGCCGATGCAGCCAGAGCCCCCCCTCCATCGCGTGAAGCATGCCATCGCGTCGCCGGGCGAACTCGCGCCAGATGGGGCGCTCGCCGTGCAGCGTTTCGGCCGTCGCGCGCGGCGGTCCCGGCGGTCGCTCGGTCACGATCCTATTGGCAGTCGACCTGTCCCTCGGTCGTCGCGGGAGACACGGGCGAGACGGGCCCCCAGAACACGGCGCACGTGATCGGATAGGCCATCGGGTGTGTGCCCGTGGCCGACCAGCCGAACGTGGTGGCCTCGTTGATCACGATGGTCACGCCGGGTGAATGCAGGAAGTTCAGCAGCGTCGGGTCGATCGCATAGACGTTCTTGGCGAGGAAGTAGTCCTCCTGGGCCACCGACAGCGTGCGCAAGTCCGAGCGGATGGCGGCCGAGTACGTCATGGACCGTGATCGGCTGAACTTGGGAATCGCGAGCGCGGCCAACACCCCGATGATCACGACGACCATCAGGATCTCGATCAGGGTAAACCCTGACGGAGACCTGTTCGCGACGAACTTGGGTGCCGACCTCGATTCCATGTACCACCGATCAAGGCAACGCTCGGGCCACGCTGGTACTGCCGGGATCAAGTCCCGCTAACTGATGTCGCAGCAAGCGAGTACGCAACCCGGCGACTCTAGCCATCGACGACTAGATCACGGAATATTGGGCGGGCTGACGCGAAACGCCACGGTGTCACCTATGACGCGTCTCACCCAGCCGCCTCGCTACCGCGGCGGCACTAGTGCTTGGCATCGACCCAGTTTTCGCCGACGCCGATGTCGACCACGAGTGGAACGGCGAGGTCGGCGGCGCCCTCCATGGCCGAACGTACGATGGCGGACAACGGTTCGACTTCGGCGGGCGGCGACTCGAAGACGAGTTCGTCGTGCACTTGCAGTAGCATCCTGGCCTTGAGGTCGCGCTCGTGCAGCAGGTCATCGACGCGCAGCATGGCGCGCTTGATGAGGTCGGCGGCCGAGCCCTGAATCGGGGCATTCGTGGCCACGCGCTCCCCGAACGCGCGCATGTTGAAGTTCTTCTCCCTGAGCTCCGGGATGTAGCGTCGCCGTCCGAAGATGGTCTCGACGTAGCCCTTCGCGTGTCCCGCCTCCACCGCGCCGTCGAGCCAGGCGCGGACGCCGGCGAAGCGCAGGAAGTAGGTGTCGATGAACGCCTTGGCGTCGGCATGCTCGATCTTGAGCTGTCGCGAGAGGGCGTGCGCGCCCTGACCGTAGATCGTCGCGAAGTTGATCGTCTTCGCCCGTGCGCGCATCTCGGGGGTCACGTGGTCGAGCTCCACGCCGAAGATCACCGAGGCGGTCTGGCGGTGAATGTCGCCGCCGGCGCGGAAGGCCGCGACGAAGGCCGGGTCGCCCGAGAGGTGGGCCAGCAGGCGCAGCTCGATCTGCGAGTAGTCGGCGACGACGAAGCGCCACCCGGCGCGCGGCACGAAGCCGCGGCGGATGTCCTTCCCGAGCTCGGTACGCACCGGAATGTTCTGCAGATTCGGGTCGCTCGACGAAAGGCGCCCCGTGGCCGCGACCGTCTGGCCGAAGTTGGTGTGGAGCCGTCCCGACGTGGGATGCACCAGGTCGGGCAGCGTGTCGAGATAGGTGCTCTCGAGCTTGGCGAGCTCGCGGTAGTCCATGAGCAGCTGCGGCAGCGCGTGTCCTTGCTCCGCGAGTTCCTGCAGCACCGACGCGTCGGTGGACGCTCCCGTCGCGGTCTTCTTGAGGACGGGGAGCCCCAGCTTGTCAAAGAGGATGATGCGCAGCTGCTGGTTCGAGTTCACGTTGAACTCCTCGCCGGCCTCGGCGTGGATGGCACGCTCGGCCGCTTCCCGTTCCTTCTGGAAGCGCGTCTTGAGCGTGCGGAACCAGGCGAGGTCGATGGCGATGCCTTCCCACTCCATGTCGGCGAGCACCCGCATGAGCGGGATTTCGAGCCCGTGATAGAGCGCGTCGTGCGGCGCGACCTGCGGGGCAAAGAGGTCGCGCAGGCGCAGCGCCATGTCGGCGCCCTCGGCGGCATAGCCGCAGGCGGCGTCGAGCGGCACTTCGGCGAACGCGATCTGCTTCTTGCCCTTTCCGGTCACGTCCTCGTGCACCTGCACGTGGTGTTCGAGGAAGGTGAGCGCGAGCATGTCGAGGCCGTGCGAACGACGCCCCGGATCGAGCAGGTAGCTGGCGAGCATCGTGTCGAAGTCGATGCCGCGGAGCGCCACCCCCGCACGTCGCAGCACGAGCAGGTCGAACTTGAGGTTGTGGCCGACCTTGGGCAGCGTGGCGTCCTCGAGCAGGGCGCAGAGCGCGCGGCACTCCGGTCCGAGCAGCGGCGGCAGGTTGCGTACCGCCGAGGGCGCTGCCGCGGTGTCGGGCATCAGCTCGCCTTGGGGCGCCTGCGGCACGCGATGCGCGAAGGGCAGGTAGTAGCCTTCGCCGGGGGACAACGCGATCGCGATGCCCACCAGGTTGGCGCGCATCGGATCCATGGCGATCGGCGCGCCCGGATCGCCGTCGGTTTGGGTGTCGAGCGACATGAACCTCGCTGCGCGCACGCGTTCCACGAGCGAGCCGAGTGCCGCCGGCGTGTCGACGAGCGTGTAGTGCGTGGCGATTGCCGGGGCGGCAGCAGGCGTTGGTGCAGCGACAGCGGCAGCGTTGGCCTTGGGCGACCGCGCGCGCTCGCCGCCGTCAGCACCACCGACGGCCTTGGCCATCGCGTGGAATTCGAGCTCGACATAGAGGCTGCGCAGGCGCGCGGCGTCGGGCGTGCGGATGGCCAGCGCGTCCAAGTCGAGCGTGATCGGTATATCGTCCTTAATGGTTACTAATTCCTTGGACAGTCTCGCCATGGCGGCGTGGGCGAGGAGGGCCTCCCGCGGCCGCTTCTCCTTCACGTCCGCCGCATGCGCGAGAATCTCCTCGAGCGACCCGAACTGCTGGATCAGCTTCTGCGCGCCCTTCTCGCCGATGCCGTGCACGCCGGGCACGTTGTCCGAGCTGTCGCCCAGCAACGCGAGGAAGTCCGTGACGCGCTCCGGTGGCACACCGAGGCGATCGCTCCCGTTCGCGACGCCGACCCATTGCTCCTCGACGGAGGCCGGCCCCCCTCGTCCCGGGTTCAGCAGCCAGACGTGTTCGCGTACGCACTGCTGGAAATCCTTGTCGCCCGAGACGATGACGACGTCGAGTCCGCGGGCGGCGCCCTGCCTCGCGAGCGTACCGATGACGTCGTCGGCCTCGTACCCGTCCACGGCGAGCACGGGGATGTGGAACGCCGAGAGCAGGGCGCTCACCCGTTCGATGCCGCGATCGAAGTCCGCCTGCAGTTCGCTGCTCAGCTTCTCGCGCGTCGCCTTGTATTCGGGGTAGACCTCGTGCCGGAACGACAGGCCGGCGTCATGCACCCAACCGACGTACTCCGGCTTGTGCTTGGCGAGCATCCGCTGCAGGAAGTTCGCGATCCCCCATACCGCCGACGTGTTCTCGCCCCGGCTCGTCGTGAGTGGGCGCGTGAGGAGGGCAAAGAAGGCGCGATAGATCAGCGCGTAGCCGTCGACGAGAAAGAGGCGGGGGCCGGTCGGTTGCTCCATGGTGCGCGCACGTTACCCGTCGCGCCGGCTCGCGTCGAGGGCGTGGTCGCGCGCGCGACGCCGAGCCAGCGTGCCGACGTGTCGCGCCGGTGCCTGAGCGCCTAGCGGCGCCCGCCCTGTTCCTGAAGCGTGTGCGCGACCTGCTGGAACTCCGTCATCGAGCCGGTCGTCAGGCGCCAGCGTCCCGATCCTGACTGATCCACGAACACCAGCGTGAGGCGGCGGCTCAGGTACTCCCACACCAGCACCCGCCCGCGGTTCGTCATGTCCATGGGCGTCGGCTCGCGCATCTGGTCGGGATCGCCGAGCGTGACGTGGACCATGCCGCGGTCAGTCTGCCACCCGGGAATGCCCTCATCGCGAAACCGCGCGTTCGCCACCTCGATGCGCGCGAAGTACGGTCGCAACACGTCGCCCGTCGAGCCGCTGCCGTTGATCTCCTGCACGAACGACGACCAGGCAGCCGCACGCTGGTCCACCGCGGCATCCCGCAGCCGCGCGAGGCGTCCCGGCGACGCGAAGTAGCGCAGGTAGCTGATCATCTGCTCGTACGTGGCCACGGGCAGGTCATCGCCGAACGAAATGAACACCGGCGTCGACGTCGAGTCGCCGCTGTCGAGTCGTCGCAGCATGACGCGCGACACGCCGATCCCGAGGTACGTCGACGGAACGCGCACGACGCCCGCGACCAACCGGCCCCGGCGCGTCAGCGTGCTCGTGTCGCTCCAGAGGCGCGTGTTGCCGTCCCCCAGCGCGATGGCCTGCACCTGCACGCGCTCGCCCTCGCCATACGCCTCGACATACAGCGGCACCACCGAGTCGCGCCCGAACACGATCGTCGAGCGCGGACTCGCGAGCAGGCGCGGCAACGATTCGACCGCCGGTCGCATCGTGACCTCGTAAAACGGGACCGGGCTCGACAGCGTGCGCGCGGCGAGGCGTGGTACGACGACCGGTCGGCTCGACGAGGACGACTTGCCGTTGGTCTCGTCGCGGACGGTGACGACCAGGTCGCCCGTGCCCGGCGGGACGCTCAGCAGCTGCTGGAAGATGACGCTCTCGTCCGTCCGCGCCGTTTCCTTGAAGCCGACGACGCGCACCTGCTCCGACCCCTCCGCGTGCGCCAGCATTTCGCCCGTGCGCCGCACCTCGACGGCCGTCGCGTAGGTCGCCTGATAGCGCTCGCCTTCGCGCGTGAAGGTCAGCGAACGGTTCGGGATCGAGAGTGTCACGAGCAGGAGCGTACTGTCGGCGTTGCCGCTGCCGAGGAAGGCGACCGAGCCGACGAACGGAATCGGCGGTCCATCCGCGAGCAGGCCCATGGCCTGATACAGTCGCACCGCGTCGAGCGCACCCAGTGGCGATCCCGTCACGGTCGGCGCGAGTGCCGGGCGCGCCGGCACGGTCGGTCGCGAGGCGCTGTTGTCGGCGCCGGCGCCAGACGCACCGCCACCGCACCCGGCGAACGCGGCCGTGACGAGGGCGAGAACGAGGCGTGGGATGTCGCGGTGCGTCATGCAGGGTCTCCGGCGGGACAATCGGCAGGGGGCGGGCAATCCGTTCGCTCCGTACCCCCGAAGTCGGCGGAAGATACGTCGCTTGCCGCGCACCGGTCAGGCGGGTTAGCATTGCCCCGTGCTACGTGACGCGCTCGTGGGTTCCAGCATTGCAGGCTATTCGCTCCAGGACATGATCGGTGAGGGGGGAACCTCCACCGTCTATCGTGGGGAGCATGCCGCGCACGGACCGGTGGCGGTCAAGGTGCTTCGCGAAAAGCTCCGCCAGGACAAGACCGCCGTCGCGC
The DNA here is from genome assembly GCA_025359135.1 of Gemmatimonadota bacterium. Taxonomy (GTDB): domain Bacteria; phylum Gemmatimonadota; class Gemmatimonadetes; order Gemmatimonadales; family Gemmatimonadaceae; genus JACPPC01. The sequence continues at coordinate 22,465 of JANYHJ010000138.1, forward strand.
GCTTCGTGCGCGAGGCCCAATTCGGCGCGCGCGTCGTGCATCCTAACGTGGTCAAGACGCTCGAGATCGGCGAAGTGGGCGGCCTCCACTTTCTCACGATCGAGTGGGCCAGAGGCGAACTCCTCGAGAAGTACGTCAAGCGCGAGGCACCACTGCCCAAGGACGAGGTCGCCGCGATCATCACGCAGATCGGAGACGCGGTACAGGCCGCGCACGCCGAAGGGATCATCCACCGCGACCTCAAGCCGGACAACGTCATGTACGATCCGGAGTCGCGGCAGGTGAAGCTGCTCGACTTCGGGATCGCGATCACCACCGATACCACGGCCGACGAACGCCTCACGCGCGCCGGCTTCTTCGTCGGTACGCTGATGTACGTGGCGCCCGAAGCACTCTCGGGTGAACTCGTCGGCCCCGCGGCGGATCAGTACTCACTCGCGACGATCGCCTATCAGCTGCTCACCGGTGTATTGCCCTACGGCGCCAAGAACCAGCGGGAGATGTTCGCGCTGCTCCTCAAGGAGCCGCCGACGCCGTTGAACAAGGCGAAGCCGGGGCTCGCGTTCGCGCCGGGGGTCGAGGCCGTCGTGATGAAGGGACTCGCGAAGAATCCGAAGGATCGCTATTCCGACGTGATCTCGTTCGCCAAGGAACTCGCCGACGCGATGGCCGCGCCCGCGCCCCTTCCGTCGGCAGGCCTGTTCGGCAAGGTCCGCAAGCTCTTCGGCTAGCTCGGTCCGGGTCCCGGCGCGACCGGAAGCCACAGCGAAAACACCGACCCTTGCCCGACCGCGCTCGCGAGCGTGAGCTCGCCGCCGAGCGCGCGCGCCAAGCGGCGCGAGATGGGGAGACCAAGACCGACACCCCGTGACTCGGACCCGCCGCGCGCGCCGGGACGCACCTGCTCGAACTCGTCGAAGACGCGCGCCTGATCCATCGCAGCGATGCCGATCCCCGTGTCGGCAACCTGAAGGATGACCCACGCGCCAGGACCCGTCGCTTCGCGCCCGTCGGCATCCGGCCCCGCCGTCGACAGGCGCGCACGCAAGTTGATGCTCCCACGCGGCGTGAACTTGATCGCGTTCGCGACGAGATTCACGAGCACCTGGCGCAGTTGCGTCGGGTCGGTCTCGATGCGCGGCAGCGCTGGCCCCACACTCAGCGACAGCGCGAGACCGCGCTCGGCGGCCAACGGTTCCATCTCCGTGGCCACGCTCAGCAGGAAGCCTCGCAACTCGACGGGTTCGCGGTGCAGTTCGAGGCGGCCCGCCGCCATCCGGGCCAGGTCAAGCACCTGATCGACGAGCCGGCGCAGGTGCGTGGCCGAGTCTTCCACCTTGGCCACCGCCGACAGCTGACGCGGCGTGAGCGTGCCATAGGCGCCTTCGCGCAGGAGCTCGGTGAAGCCGACGATCGCATGCAGCGGCGTGCGCAGCTCGTGCGACGCCGCCGCGAGGAACTCGCTCTTCGACCGATTGGCGCGCAGCAGTTCGGCCGAGAGCTCTTCAAGCTCGCGGGCACGCGCACGGGCGCGCCGCGCCTGTGCCTGCTCCAGCAGAAAGGCCAGCAGGGCGGCGACAGCTGCGCCACCACCGAGAATCGCCAGCGCGAGGCGGCCACTCCCGCCGGACGGCACCGCGCGCGCGGCCGCCACGAAGCCTCCCACCATGCCGCATACGGCGAGGGCCAGCAGGACAGCGGAGGTGCGGCGCGGTGGAACCGGGAGCGCTGGCATCGGCGGGGCGAGGGACGGCGCGCACTATCTCGGGTCGCCGCCCCGTCGCGCAAGGGCCGTCACATCGGCAACCTCCCGCCGGGGAGCACCACAGGCGCGCGACCCTCGTGCGCGCCTGTGGGTGAGAGCCGCGCGAGCGCCTCGCGGTGGGGACGCACGAGTCGCTCGAGATAGAGCGCCAGCATGCCATCGCCGTCGTACTGCTCGCGGAACGCGGCTGCCGACATGCCGAGCATGCGCCGCACGTGCCGGCCGAAGCTCTGCGGCGATGAATAGTGCAGGACGTGCGTGATCTCGGTGATCGTTGCGCCAGGCCGCTCGAACCGGTCGGCTGCGAGCATCAGGCGTGCCATGGCGAGGTACGTCTTGGCGCTCGGCAACTTGAGCCGGAAGAAGCGGCTCATGAGGGAGCTCGAATTCACGTGGAGCGCGCGCGCGAGGTCGCGCGTACTCGTGATCGTGGCGGCATCGAGGAAGATGTGCTCGAAGAGCGTGAGCGCGTCGGGCTGGAGCGCGGGCAGCTCACGGGCGAGTGCCTCGAGGGCGCGCCGGCGGATGTCGCTGGCGTGTTGCGCGCTGAGCGCGCGCCGGAGTTCGGCCCAGCCGTGGGCCTGCGATGCCTCCAGGACCGCGCGAACCCCGCATTGTCCGAGTTGGAGCGCCACCTGCGGAGCGCGGGCGTCTGGACGGGCCAGGAACGCGAAGGCGGGCACGTTCGGAAACTCGCGCACGAGGCGCATGAGCGCTGGACGCGCGGTCGGGTGCCACGCGCCCAGCGAAACCATCACGGCCGCCGCGCGCCGTTCACGGAGGTCAGCGAGGACCTCCGGCAACGAGCTGCGATGAACGGCACGGTAGAGTCCCGCACCAGCCGCGTCGACATGCGGGCGCTCGACGGGTGGAACGAGGGTGGAAATGACCGGCGGCTCGGAACGGCGGGCCGCGGCACGAAAGCGGAGAAGCGGGTGAGGGCGGGACATCGGGGGTAACCCATGGTCGGCGTGGACGCGCGCACGCAGCGATCGCATCGGGCGATGGCGCGATTTCCCGCGAGACTACCGGCACGGAGTCAGCCGCGCGTCACCGCGGTGCGCACGTACCGTCACTCCGCGCCGCAGCGACCGTCAGCGCGGCGCCGCGATCGGGGCCCATCGCACGCGCCCCCCAACCCGACATTGCGCGCGGCGGGCGCTGCCGCTAGCCATTCACGCGTTGGATGTGGCGAGCTGGATGATCGCGGCCGTGGATGGTACACGGTTCGAGGAAAGTCCGGACTCCATTGGGCGCGCTGCCAGGTAACGCCTGGGCGTCCGGGTCATTCCGGGCGACGGACAGGGCAACAGAGAACAGACCGCCCACCAGAGCATCGGTGGGTAAGGGTGAAACGGTGGGGTAAGAGCCCACCGCGCGGGCGGCAACGCACCGTGGCACGGCAACCCCCAGCGGGAGCAAGGCCAAGTAAGCGGCGAGAGGCGCCCACCTCGATCAAGACGCCGCGGGTCGGCTGCTACAGGAGTCGGGTGACCGGCTCCGCAGAGGAATGATCATCCGGGGCTTCACCGCCTCGACAGAACCCGGCTTACAGGCTCGTCACAACTCTTGCGGGGTGCGTTCCTCACACAGGAACGCACCCCGCACCACATCGGGGATTCGCCCGGTGTCAGTCGACCAAGCGCAGGGGCATGACGAGGCAGAGGTACTTGCCTGGATCACTCCATCCCTCGGGCTCGAGCGTTGCGGCGCGCTCCGGTGCCTTGAAGGTCAACCTCACCTCGTCAGTCGGGATGTAGCGCAGGATCTCGAGGAGATAGTTGGCGTTGAAGCCGATCTCCAGCGGATCGCCGTTGTAACGGATCGGGATTTCGTCCTGGGCCTCGCCCACGTCCGCGGTCTGCACGCTGAACTTGAGCATCGCCGTGTTGAACGCGAGCCGGATGCGATGGGTCTGGTCCGACGCCACGATCGCCGTACGGCGCAACGCCGACGTAAGCGCGGCGCGGTCGGCGATCGCGAAGCGGTCGTTGTCCTTCGGGATCACCTGATCGTAGTTCGGGTAGGGGCCCTCGATGAGCCGCGTGTACACGGACACGAATGGCGAGCGGAAGCCGAGGTGATTGGCGCCCTGCGCGATCTCGAGATCTTCGTCGGCCGGGAAGAGCCGCCGAACCTGCTCAAGCGCCTTGGGCGGGACGATGAACTCGGCCGACGCCTCGCTCGACCATGGGGTTTCCATCTTCGCGAGGCGATGGCCGTTGGTGGCCACCATGCGCATGAGATCCTTGCGCAGCTCCCAGAGGACGCCGTTGAGGATGGGTCGGCTCTCCTCGACCGAGACGGCGAACGCCGTGTGGGCGATGAGCTTCTGGACCTCGGACGATCGAATCTTCCAGGGATTCGTGAACTTGATCGACGGGAACGCCGGAAATTCGTCCTTGGGCAATCCGAGCAACTTGAATTTCGATCGCCCGCTCTCGAGCGTGATCCGTTGCTCCCCCGCCGTGGCCAGCTTGATCGGCGCGGGCGGGAGTTCACGCACGATTTCCATGAGGCGTTTCGCCGGAATCGTGATGGCGCCTGGCGCGTCGACCTCGGCGGCAATCTCGATGCTGACCGCGATATCGAGATCTGTGCCAGAGAGGCGGATTCCGCGCTCCGTCGTCTCGACGAGGAGGTTCGAGAGGACAGGCAGCGTCGTCTTGGTGGGGATCGTCGCGACGACGGCCGTCAGTCCCTCGAGCAGTTTCTCGCGCGAGCTGGTGACCTTCATGCTGGCTCCTTGGGTCCCGATTGGGCGGACATGGTGTGCGTGCCCAGTATCACGAAAGGAGAGAGAAAGACAGGAGAAGTAGTAGCAGGGACTGTGAATTGTCGGCAGTCGCCGTAAGCCGCAACGTTACAAGCAGTTACACGCTTACACAATATCCACACCATCGTGGGTTTCTCGTGGACTTATCCACGTCGAGCGAAAATCAGGTCCCGGTGCGTGGATAGCTATTGCTGCAACAACCGGTTCTCCACACGCTGGACCCTCGTCGCAAACTCTGGATCTGTACGGAGCTGCACCTCGACGCGCTCGAGGCTGTGGATGACTGTGGAGTGGTCGCGGCCGCCGAATGCCTCGCCGATCTGGATGAGCGGCGTGCCCATCAACGTGCGGACCAGGTACATCGCGATCTGACGCGGAACAGTGTATGCCTTGAGCCGACTCTTCGACATCAGGGCCTCGGGCGTGACCTGCCATTCCTGCGCTACGACCTTCTGAACGACCGGAATCGAGAGTGCGCCGCCACCCCCGCCACTACCGCCATCAGCGCTCAGCCGGTCGCGCAGTGCGTCGAGCGCGAGCTCCACGGACACATCCTTGTGCTTCAAAGATGCAAAGGCGAGCAGCTTGATGATGCATCCTTCCAGCTCACGCACGTTCGATTGCACGCGTTCGGCGATCAGCTCGAGGACATCGGACGGGAAGGTCTCCTCGAGGTGGTCGCGCTTGAGCTTCTGCAGCAGGATGGCGAGGCGATGTTCGTAATCGGGCTGTCCGACGTCCGCCACCATCCCGCTCTGGAACCGGCTCACCAGGCGGGCTTCGAGGCGAGGAATCTCGACCGGCGGCCGGTCGGAAGTGAGGACGATCTGGCGTCCGGCCTCGTAGAGGGTGTTGAAGGTATGGAAGAACTCTTCCTGCGTGCTCTCCTTGCCCTTGAGGAACTGGACGTCGTCCACGAGCAGCACGTCCAGCTCGCGATAGCGCCGCTTGAACGACGACATCGCCTTACCCTGCACCGCTTGGATGAACTCGTTGGTGAACTGTTCGATACCCACATAGGCGACCCGGGCGTCGGGATTCCGTTCAAGCACGCCATGGCCGATCGCCTGCATCAGGTGGGTCTTTCCGAGGCCGGTGTCTCCATAGATGAAGAACGGATTGTAGGCCCGCCCCGGCTGCTGTGAAACGGCGAGCGCGGCGGCGGCAGCCAGCTCGTTGGACCGGCCCACCACGAACTCGGTGAGCGTATAGCGAGGCGAGAGCGGGGCGAAGCCGAACGAATCGTTCTGCGGTCGGGTGCTGACCCGGCCTGGAGCGGTCGGCAGGGGAGCGGTGCCGATCGCGGAACCGGGCGGGCGGGGTGCAGGGGCGACGAAGAGGTCCATCTGCGCCCGCGCGATCCGTTCAGGGTCTGCCTGAAATGTGACGCGAACCGGGTGGCCCAAGGCCACCGGTCCGTACGATTCCAGCAGGTCTTGGTAGTTGCGCTCGTTCCATTCGGCGGCGAACTGATCCGGGACGCCGATCGCGAGCGCCTCGCCGGCCAGACCCAAGGGTTGGGCCGGCGCGAGCCAACTCTCGAAGGCCTCGGGGGTGAGGTCCAGACGCGCGCGCTCGAGCAGACGCGACCAGACATCCGAGGCGGTGAGGGACATGCGTGCGGGGCGGTGTGGAAAACGAAAGGGGGGTGAAGGTAGAGGTCCCCTGTGGAAAAGTCAACGCGAGGTTACTGTTGTGGGTACGGCAAGCCGACCTCGAGGGGGAGGCTTGCCGTATCTCGTTAGGTCCACTAGACTTAGGGTTCTCTTGGAATAGCACGACGTCACTTTCGTCTGAAGGATCAGGGCAATGGGCAAGCCGACGTATCGTCCGCGGAACAAGCGCCGCGTAGCGACGCATGGATTCCGCACGCGCATGTCGACCAAGTGGGGGCGTGAAGTGCTGGCGCGGCGCCGCAAGAAGGGCCGCAAGCGTCTCACCGTGCAGCTCCCGAGCAAGTACGCCGGCGTCTGAGCGGTTCTCCTTCGCGCGCCGGCAGCGACTGACGCGATCGATGGAGATGCAGCGCGTTCATGCGGAAGGGAAGCGAATCCGAACGGCACACATGGACGTTCGGGTCCTCGCTTCCCTTCGCGCGTACGCACGAGTGGGCGTGGTGGTCCCGCGATTCGGACACACGGCCGTCGAGCGCAACCAGGTCAAGCGCCGCATGCGCGAAGCGGTGCGGCTACGACTGCTCAAGGCGCTGCCGGCAGTGGATCTGCTGTTGCGGGCTACACCGGCGGCCTACAAGGCGCCAATGGCCGTGCTGCTCGAGGAGATCGCGACACTCCCGGCGCGTTTGCCGCGTAGTGACGTGCGCAACCCATGAGTCACGTCCTCGTTCTTTTCGTGCGCGCCTACCAGCTGTGGGTGAGTCCTCTCTTTCCCGCGGCGTGTCGGTATCATCCGACCTGTTCGGCCTATGCGATCGAGGCGCTGCAGAAACACGGCGCCATGCGCGGCAGCTGGCTCGCCGCGAAGCGCATCGGACGGTGTCATCCCTTCCGGGCCGGTGGTTTCGACCCGGTCCCCTGACTGACGAGTAGCGTTCCGTTATGGATCGTCGGATGCTGTTGGCGATTGCCCTGACCATCGGGGTCATCTTTGCCACGAACGTGATCTTCCCGCCGCAGAAGCCGGCGCCCAAGGCGGCGGCTGATGCTGCAGCGGTTGCGTCGAGTCCCGCCGCCGCGCCTTCGCCAGCGTCTGCGGTTCCGCAGCCAGGTGTCGCCGCCGCGACGTCGACACCCGCGGTCGCGAACGCCGCCGGAACCGCCAAGGCGGACAGCACGCTTGTCCAGACCGCGCGTGCCACGGTCGCCTTCAGCTCGATCGGCGCCGCTCCGCTCACCGTCACGATGCACGACTACAAGGCGTTGCCCGCCAAGCTCAAGGACGCAGCGATCGTCTCGCCGGCCGGCGCGCTGTTGCGCTACGCGGTGATCACGGCGGGCGATACCGTGCGCTTCGACCGCACGGCGTTCACGGGCACCACGACGGCCGGCAACGGCCAGAGCACCGTGGAGTACCGCGGCACCGAGAAGGGGATCACCCTCACGGCGCGCTACGTGCTCGATAGCACGGACGTGAACGCGTACCTGACGAAGGCGCGCATCACGATCGACGGTGCACCGACGCCGGCCTTCCTGCGCATCGGCCTTCCGGCGGGATTCGTCTCGCAGGAGACCAAGCCGGACGAGGATGCCACACACCTGGCGTACGCCTTCAAGGCGGAAAAACGTGCCGCCGACGTGATCACGTTCGGCAAGCTTGATCCCGGCGAGCGTCGTCTCGAAAAGGGACCGTTCACCTGGCTCGTGACCAAGAGCAAATACTTCATGGTCGGGTTGCTCGTGGACTCGACCAAGTCACCGATCGCCGAGTTGCAGGTGACCGGCCAGCCCAAGACCGGCAAGTACGTGACGACGGGCGATGCACAGGCGATCGTCGAACTGTCGAGTGGTCCGGTGTCCTTCGAGCTCTATCACGGGCCGCAGGAATACATCCGGCTTCACAAGCTTGGCCGTGACTTCGAGAACTCCAATCCGTACGGCGGCTGGCTGCAGGGCGCCGTGCAGCCATTCGCCACGATCGTGATGCGACTCCTCCTCTGGATGAAGTCGCGCACCGCCTTCTCGTACGGCTGGCTGCTCGTGATCTTCGCCGTCGCGGTTCGCATCCTGCTCTGGCCGCTCAACCAGACGGCAATGCGCTCGAGCATCAAGATGCAGCGCATCCAGCCCGAGCTGGCGCAGGTCCAGGAGAAGTTCAAGGGCGACCCGCAAAAGCTGCAGGCGGAGATGATGAAGGTGTACGCAGCCCACGGCATGAGCCCGTTCAGCGCCTTCTCGGGCTGCGTGCCGATGCTGATTCCGCTGCCGATCCTCTTCGCGCTCTTCTTCGTTTTCCAGAACACGATCGAATTCCGCGGGGTGAGCTTCCTCTGGCTCCCGGACATCTCGCTCGGCGATCCGCTCTACATCATGCCGCTGGCCATGGGCGCGAGCATGTTCGTGCTGTCATGGATCGGCATGAAGAACACGCCGCCGAACCCGCAAGCGAAGATGATGTCGTGGCTCCTGCCGGGGATGATGACGTTCATGTTCATCAACTTCGCGTCGGGCCTCACGCTCTACTATTTCGTGCAGAACCTCGCCGCGCTGCCGCAGCAGTGGTTGATCGCGAACGAACGCTCGAAGCGATCCACCGGCCCGGCGCCGGTCAAGGCGTAGCGAACTCCACGGGGTGAAGACGAACGCGGGCGGTGTCCCCCGGAGGACACCGCCCGCGTTCGTTCCGGACTCGAGACTGACGCGAGCGGTCTACGAGCCCTTGCTGGTGGCGGCCCGCCACACTTCATCCGCGAGCCACTCCAGCCGTTCTTCGGCCTGTTCCAGTTCGCCGGCTGACATCGCTCCGGCGTTGTGCGCGATGTCGCGCACATGATCCAGCAAGTCGTCGAGCGACTCGCGAAGCGACGCGTTACGGCGTCGTTCGCTGTCGGCTGTCTCCGCCACGTCGTCGCTCATGCGGACACCGCGGCCTGACGACCGAGTGCCATCAACTCCCCGGCGTTGGCCCGCACGGCCCATGCGTAACCGCGCGCCGTGACGGCGGCGTCGACCATGCGAGCTCCGAGGAAGTAGCCAGCGCGTTCGGGCAGCACGTAGCGATCCACTGTGCGCGCCTCGTCGCTCATGCCGCCCGAGAGATACCGCAGTCGGAGTCCAAGTGCGCTGGCGTCGAGATCCTCCGTGACAGCGCGGCCGAGGACTTGTTCAAGCTCGCGCACGCGCGCGTACTGCCGACGACCGTAGCCGAAATATTCCCACGCGGCATGGCCAGGCGAGATGGCGCGCGAGACTTGCACGGCGAGCCCCTCATTGATGAGCAGTTCTCGGAGCGTTGCGCGGCGACCCGTTTCCCAGTACGAGTAGTAACCGCCCGCCTCATCGACGAGTGCACGCATCTCGCTGCGCGAGGTGGGCGACGTGTACCGCACCGCATGCGCGATCTCGTGCGCGAGCCAGAGCGGGATGAGTTCGGGGTCGAGTCCCAGGCCTTGCGTGTCCGGATTGGCGACCGACGTGAAGTGTTCGAGGCAGACGAAGGCGATACCGCGGCCATTGACGACGAGTTCTCCGGCATTCGCGGCGCCGACTCCGACCATGAGGACAACATCGACGCCCGTGTCGATGTCGAGCAGGTGCTGGCACTGCTCCTCGGTGTTGCGCGCGAGCGAGACGACGTCGGTACGCTCGAGCATCGTGCGCAGGTCCGTGCGATCCGCCATCGCGGTGGCGCGCGCCACGTCGGCGAAGTGCGGGCCTTCCGGATCGAGGACGTAGTTCTGCCAGTACGCCTCGAGAATCTTCTTGTGGGTCTCGTAGTACCTGCCATACGCCGCAACGCGATCGTTGCTATTGAGGACGGCGAAGAAATCCGGCAGGAGATTGATCAGCATCTATGTCCGATGGCGATGACGATTGGACCCTTGGGCCGGGTGGGAATTTTCCACACCACCCATGCGCGCGTGAATGTAGGTCGGCTAGTGAAAGCGAGCAAGACCCGCGTAACACTACACGACGCAATCATCACCAGGTCACGGACTTAGGTCGTGCATTACGAATGCGCGACGCCCGATAAGTGCGATTGTGGAAGAATTCGACTAGCGCGTGCCGAAGAGGCGGTCGCCGGCGTCGCCCAGACCGGGCAGGATGTAGCCCTGCGTATTCAACTCGCGGTCGAGGGACGCGGCGAAGATGTGAACGTCGGGATGGGCGTCGGCCATGCGCGTCACGCCCTCGGGAGCGGCCACGAGGCAGAGGAAGCGGATGCGTGTCGCACCGGCCCGCTTGAGCGACGTGACCGCCGATGCCGCGGAGCCGCCGGTGGCGAGCATCGGATCGAGCACGAAGAAATCGCGTTCCGCCGCGTCACCGGGGACCTTGAAGTAGTAGTCCACCGGCTCGAGCGTGTCGTGATCGCGATAGAGACCGATGTGTCCCACACGTGCCGACGGGACGAGTCGCAACACGCCCTCGACCATGCCAAGTCCGGCGCGCAGAATGGGCACGAGGGTGAGCTTCTTGCCCGCGACGCGCTTGGCCATCGTGCGCTCGAGTGGCGTGTCGACAGCGGCGTCCTCGAGCAGCAGGCCGGCCGTGGCCTCGTACGCCATGAGCATGGCGATCTCGTCCACCAGCTCCTTGAAGATCTTGGTGGGCGTCTCGCGGTCGCGCAGCAGGCGAAGCTTGTGCTGCACCAAGGGGTGCCGCACGACGGTCAGCGTCGGGAATTCCGGGGTGGTGCCCATGGCCGCGAAACTAGTACCTTCTCGACCATGAAAGAATACCAAGCGGTGGTGCTGCGTCAGACGAAGCACGCGCAGGACGACGAGGAGGCGCTGACCGACCTGCTGAACGAACGGAGCCGCGGGGGCTGGGCGCCCGTGATGATGACGCAGGGAGAGCTTCGCGTGACGCTGGTGTTCGCGCGCGAAGCGGAAGGGTAGCGCGCCGCCGGCGCGTGCCGCGATGGAAATCGAATTCAGCGGCGCCGCCTGTGAAGTGACCGGGTCGTGCCACATCGTGCGACATGGTGGCCGCACTCTGCTGCTCGACTGCGGGCTTCCAGGGGAGGCGCGCCGATGCGCGCGCGAAGAACGAGCGCCTGCCGCTGCCGATCGGCGAGATCGACGCGATCGTCCTCTCGCACGCGCGCATCGACCATGCCGGTCGGCTGCCCTTTCTCGTGGGCCACGGCTACACGGGCTCGATCTGGTGCACCGCGGCTCGCGGCGGTCAAGCAGGGGTCACCCCTGCTCGAGGACGTGGCGCTCGTGCACGGCGAAGCCGACGCTCAGGATGCCTTCGCGGCCACCCTCCGTTCGCTCGGGTACCGGGTGCGCGTTGCGGTGCCGGGCGACCGGATGCCGGTGCGCTAGCGTGACGCGTCGCCGCACGTGAAACGACTGATCGTCATTCTCGGACGCGCAGCGCTCACGCTCGCGACACTGGCGCTCCTGGCGTGGTTGGTGATCGTGGTGGCGGTCGTGCGCGCCGGTGGCAGCGATGACGCCGCCAATGCGACCACGGGCAGCGCCGATGCGATCGTGGTGCTCGGGGCCGCACAGTACGACGGGCGTCCTTCGCCCGTGCTCAAGCTGCGCCTCGACCATGCGATCGCGCTGTGGAAGCGCAAACTGGCACCGCGGATGATCTTCACCGGTGGTCGTGGTCCCGGCGACACGACGAGTGAGGCGGAGGTCGGGCGCCGCTACGCCGAGCGCGCCGGGGTGACCGACACGGCCATCTTCATGGAGACGCAAGGGCGATCGACGCGCGAATCGATCGCCGGGGTCGTGACGATCGCGCGCGAGCACGGCATCCGGCGCGTGATCGTGGTCAGCGACGCGATGCACGTGCTGCGCGTGGCCGTGCTGGTACGACAGGGCGGAATCGAGCCGATCCTCTCGCCGGCACGGCAAGGCGAGATGCGACGCGACTGGCGACAAGTGCTGTCGGAATCGACGAAGGTGCCCGTGGCCTGGCTGTCGCGCTTCGCCGATTGAGGGGTCGGGCGGGCATTGGCGAGGTTGACGACGCATGGCAGCTTTCCTCGATGCGGATTCCGATCGAGAGCTACACGCTCGCCAACGGGCTTCGGGTGACCCTGAGTGAGGATCACCGCGCCCCCATCGTCGCCGTGAACCTCTGGTACCACGTGGGCTCGGCCAATGAGCGCGAGGGACGCACGGGCTTTGCCCACCTCTTCGAGCACATGCTTTTCCAGGGGAGCGAGCACGTGGGAGCCAACGAGCACTTCGAACTGGTGCAGCGCGCCGGCGGTACGCTCAACGGTTCGACTTGGCTCGAACGCACCAACTATTACGAGACGGTGCCGAGCCACCATCTCGAGACGGCCCTGTGGCTCGAAGCGGACCGGATGGGCCGGCTGTTGCCGGCGATGACGCAGCAGAAGCTCGACACGCAGCGCAGCGTGGTGCAGAACGAGCGCCGTTGGAGCGTGGACAACCAGCCGTACGGCACCTGGTGGGAGCGCCTGCCCGCCCTCTGCTTCCCCGCGACACATCCGTTCCATCACTCGCTGATCGGCTCGTTCGCCGATCTCGACGCTGCGAGCCTTGATGACATCGCGGGATTCTTCGCCACGTACTACACGCCGGACAATGCAGTCCTGACCGTGACCGGCGACTTCGACCGACTGGAGACGCGCGCGCTCATCGAGAAGCAGTTCGGGTCGATTGCGCGAGGGACGGGCCGGCCTTCGTTGCCGGACATGGCACTGCCGCCCACCTTCGGCAGCTGGCTGCGCGAAACGGTCGAAGACGACGTGATGGTGCCGCGCCTCTTTCTTGCGAGTCGTTCACCCGTGTTAGGCACCGATGCCTACTACGCGGCAAGCCTCTGCGCGGCGGTGCTCGGCCTGCGGCGCGGCAGCCGGCTGCGGCGAGCGCTCGTACGCGATCAGGAAGTGGCGAGCGCGGTGAGCGTGAGCACGTGGGACCTGGCCAAGGGCGCGGACCTGTTCGTGGTGGATGTGACGGCGCGGCCCGGTGTGAGCGCGGCACAGCTCGAGGCCGCGACGGCCGCGGAGCTCGACAGAGTGGTGGAGCTCGGCGTGACCGATGCGGAAGTCGCGCGCGTCGTGGCGCTGCTCGAGACCGATCTCGCGCTCGCGCTGGAGTCGGCGGGCGATCGTGCGGACAAGCTGAGCATGTTCGCCACCTTCTTCGAGGAGCCGGAGCGCGTGAACGCGGAACTCGAGCGCTACCGCGCCGTGACAACTCAGCAGGTGTCGGCGTTCGCGCGCGCGCGGCTTGGACGCGACAACCGGGCGAGCCTGATGTACGTGCCCAAGGCGGACGTCGCGTGAACGACCATCGGAAGGGCCTGCGCTTCGCGCAGCGCGACATGGTGCGCCCGCTGCCCGGCGTGGCGCGGCCGTACCATTTTCCGCGCTTCACGCGCAGCACGTTGCCGAACGGGATGACCGTGCTCGTGGCACCGGTGCACGACCTGCCACTCGTGACGCTGCACGCGCTGGTGGACGCGGGTGCGGCACACGATCCGCTCGGACAGGAGGGCGTCGCGTTGCTTGCCACGGCGCTCCTGGGCGAGGGCACCGTCGCGCATGACGGCCCGGCGCTCGCCGACAAGTTCGAGCGCCTGGGCACCACACTCGAAGTCGGGGCCGACTGGGACTCGGCCTCACTCGAGTGCACGGGGATGCGCCACCGGTTCGACGCGCTCGTGGCGCTGCTCGCGGAGGTGCTCCGTACGCCGGGATTCGAAGCGCGCGAGGTCCAGCGTCTGCGCAACGAGCGATTGGCCGAGCTGCTGGAGCAGCGCACCGAACCGCGCGGACTCGCGGACGACATGTTCGCGCGGTTCGTGTACGCGGAGGCGGCGCGCTACGGCACGCCCGCCGGGGGGAGCGAACGCTCGGTGGCGGCGATCACGCGGGAGCAGATCGTCGCGTTCCACGCTGCGCGTTTCGCGCCCACGAGCACGACGCTGATCATCGCGGGTGACGTCGACGCCGACGCGGCGCTGCGCATGGTGGCGACGCACTTTGGCGACTGGAGCGGGACGCCGCGTGCGACGGACGACGGCACCGCGCCCGACGTGGCCACTACGCGGGCGCGCGGCATCGACCTCGTGGCCAAGGCTGACGCGCCGCAGTCGGAAATCCGCGTGGGACACGTGGCGATTCCGCGCGCGCACCGTGAGTGGCTGCGCGTGCACGTGATGAACGCGATCCTGGGCGGGCTCTTCTCGTCGCGGATCAACCTGAACCTGCGCGAGCGGCACGCCTACACGTACGGGGCCTTCTCGTCGGTGGACCCGCGGCGAAACGCGGGCACCTTCGAGGTGGCGACGGCGGTCGAGTCGGAGGTGACGGTTCCGGCGATTCGCGAAATTCTCGCGGAAGTCACGCGCATGACGGAAGCCGAAGTGGGCGCGGATGAGCTGACGTTGGCGACGGCGTACCTGGACGGCGTGTTCCCGATCCGCTACGAGACCACCGCGGCCGTGGCGGGGGCGTTGGCCAAGCTCGTGACCTTCAATCTCGACGACGGCTACTACGACGCCTATCGCACGATGATCCGCGGGATGACGACCGTCGATGTCCTGTCAGGTGCGCGCACGGCGTTGCGTCCGGCTGACCTCCGCATCGTGGTCGTGGGCGATCCGGCACGAGTGGCGGGTCCGCTCTCCGAGCTGTCGATGGGCCCGGTGCGGCTGTGGGACGCGACGGGTGCCGCGATCAGCATGCCCAAATAAGAAGCTCAACTACTCAAATAGTAGAACATGGCGCCCATCGAACCCGGTCGCATCAGCTCGCGCCGCGCCTACTCGGGGCGCGTGATCTCGCTCGACGTCGACACGGTCCGCTTTCCAGACGGCAACACGGGTGAGCTCGAAATGGTGCGACATCCGGGAGCGAGCGCCATCGTGCCGTTTCTCAGCGATCCGGGCGGCGCGGACCCGCAGCTCCTGCTGCTCAAGCAGTACCGCTATGCCGCCGAGCAGGTGCTTTGGGAGGTGCCGGCCGGCCGCCTGGATGCGGGCGAGACGCCGCTGGAGTGTGCCAAGCGGGAACTGCTGGAGGAGACGGGGTGCCGGGCCGAGCGGATGGAACACCTCTTCACCATGTATACCACGCCGGGATTCACCGACGAGAAGATCCACCTGTTCATGGCGGTCGGGCTCGCTACGGGTGAGGCCAGCCGCGAGGCGGACGAGTTCATCGAGCTCGAAACGGTACCGCTTTCGAGGGCACTCGACATGATCGAAGAGGGCACGATCCAGGACGCGAAGACGGCGTTGGCGATCCTGTACGCGGCCGGATTTCGGGCAGCGCGTTGAGCAGCTCAGTCTGTCCTCATTCCGGAAACAGCGACCTGAAAAGAGGACGATTTGCTCTGGGATCGGCCCTATCTTCGATGGATGTCAGTCGTTCAAACAACTACCAATCAACGAGTTATGACTAGGTAGGCAGTTCGCGAGAGTTAGGCACGGTCCGTGCTTTACTTAGGGGTGAAGACACCTCCGAATGACCGGGGTGTCTGGTGGCCAGTCCAGCTGGGCTGACTACGACCCCAGGTCAGGAGCCCCCGCCATGCGAGACGCCGCTCTCAAGCTGCACACGATGCCTGCCGCGCCCTCGCGACCGGACGTGGCCGCAACGGACGACGCGGAGCTGGTGCGCGTATTCCTCGCCGGCGACGAGCGCGCCTTCAGCGAGATCGTGACGCGCTACCAGGCGCGCCTGCTGAACTTCATCTACCGGACCATCGGTGACCGCGAGCGCGCCGAGGACCTCGTCCAGGAGGTCTTCATTCGGGTGTACCGCCACCTAGCGCGCTTCGACCAGACGAAGAAGTTCTCGACGTGGATCTACACGATCGCGTCGAACCTGGCGAAGAACGAGCTGCGCAATCGCTCGCGCAATCCGCTGGTGCTGTTCCAGACGCTGACGCAGGGCTGGGACGACGAAGAGCGCCCCCTCGAGTTCGAGGATCCCGACGCTCGTCCGGATGACCAATTCCGCAAGCGCCACCTGCGCGAGCTGATCGACAAGTTCGTGGGCCAGCTGCCGACGCATCATCGCGAGGTGTTCGTGTTGCGCGAACTCGAGGGCAAGAGCTACGAGGAGATTGCGGAGATCACCTCGTGCAACCTCGGCACTGTGAAGTCGCGCCTGAATCGCGCGCGCACGAGCTTCGCGGCCCTCATCGGACCGTCGCTGACGTAGAGGCACGTCAATGGCTGCGGGCGCCCGCCGGCCCGCCGCGAGAACGCCGGGGCGGACGAGACCGGCTGCTTCGGCGTTCTTGTGCAGGAACAGGCTTCACGTCTCACAACCTTTACAGCGGCCAATCTATTGTTATTTAAACAAGTTAGCGCTGCTTCAACCCACAAAAGGTCGTGAAACAGTTGTTCCGTATCGGCGCACCGCCGCGCGCGTGACGCGGGACTCGATGTCGCTTCGGAGTGAGGGCCGCGCGGCCAGCGTGGATCGCCTCGGGTTGAGCGCCGGAACTGGAATACCGGCACCGTGTACTGGTTGCTGACCATGGCCCTCCTCGACCCGATCACTTGTCGCCGGTTTCGCGCCCAACACGCGGCGTGGGTCGATCTCGAGACGGACCGCGACGTGTCGCTCGAGATGGAGCGCCACGTGGTCGGATGCCTGGTGTGTGCGAAGGTCGACACGGGAGTACGGCGAGCTCTGTTGGTAGCGCGCAATCTCCCGGAGGTGCGCCCCTCGGCCGATTTTCAGGCATCGCTCGAGCGGCGGCTCGCGGTCGAGCGAATGGCGCGGCGTGCTTCGGCATCGCGTCACCGCCCACCGACAGCGCGCGCTGTCGCGGCCCTTGCTGCGAGCCTGATCGCGATGGCGTGGCTCGCCGAGCGGCGCCCAGCGACAGGCGTGCCGGCGGGCCTCGTCGCGTCGGCGGAGGTGATGGCGGAGATCCCGGCATTGCCGCGCCCCATGGTGCTGTCGGCGCCGCTGCGCGACGTGTCGGCCGTGCGCGTCGTGAGCGTCCAACGCGCCTCGGAGCCAGGGTGGATGCCAAGCCCGCCCGAGCAGCAGCCGACCGTGTTCGCGTCGGCGGTCGTGCCCGTGAGCTACGGAGCGTTGATCGGCCGGTAGGCGGCGAGGCGTGACACGCCCACGGCGCGCGCAGCTGAATTCGCAGCATGACCCTCGGCAGAGGGAACCGTGGTCGCGCGAGCGACATGGGCTACACATCGCGCCGGGCACCGCCTGCGACCGCGGGCTAAATTTGACGTCGATGAGTGCCGCCGCCGACAGGTCCCAGAAGAAACTCGCCGACGCGATCACGGACGGACGATTTCCGCGCGCGTACCTGTTGCATGGCGCGGATGACTTCCGGAAGGACGAGGCGCTCAAGCGGCTGCTTGGCGTGGCGGTCGAGGCGGCCACGCGCGACTTCAACCTCGACGTGCGACGCGGCGGTGAGGTCGACGCCGAAGCGATCGGTTCGTTGTTGTCAACGCCACCCATGATGGCGGCACGGCGGGTCGTCGTGCTGAAGGATCCCGAGTCGCTCAAGAAGCCGGCGCGCGAAGCGCTCGATCAGTGGCTCGCGAAGCCGGCGCCCGACGTGCTGTTGATCCTCGTTGCGCCCGCTGGTGCAAAGACGGACAAGAAGCTGGTCGACGCGACGGAAGACGTCACCTTCGACCTGCTCGACGGTGACAAGATCGGGCCCTGGGTGACCAAGCACGCCAAGGGGCATGGCGCGGAGATCACGACGGAGGCGGTGACGCTGCTGCTGGCCGCCGTGGGCAACGATCCCGGCGCGATCGCGATGGAGCTCGACAAGCTGGCTTCGTTCACGAACGGGGCGGCGATCGACGAGGCCGCGGTGTCGGAGATGGTGGGAATCCGACGCGGCGAGACGCTGGGCGACTTGCTCGACTGCGTGGGACGGAAGGAGACAGCGCGTGCGCTTGCGCTCGTGGAGCAGGTACTCACGCAGCCAAAGCTGACGGGGGTGCAGGTGGTGATGGCGCTCGCGACGCAGATGCTGGCACTCGCGTGGGGCCGTGCACGGCGCGAGGCCGGGCTGGGCGCCCCGCAACTCGAGCGCGCGTACTGGGACCTGCTCAAGGGAAGCGGGGCGTACACGGGGCGCCCATGGAATGACGCCGTGAATGCGTGGGGCAACGTGACGATGAAGTGGTCGCTGCCGGAGCTCGATCGCGCCATCGATGCACTGCTCGCGGCAGACCTCGCCCTCAAGGACACGAAAGTCTCGAGCGTCGAGCAGATCGTGTCGTCGGCGATCCTCGCGATCGGCGCCGCGACCGGCACCCGGCGGGCCGCGTGAGGACGCGCGCGCTTCTCCGCCTCTGGGAGCTGGGCGCAATCGGCGCAATCGCGTTCGCCGTGCCGACGCTGCATGCGCAGGCTGCGGCGCCCACGGACTCGGTGCTCAAGCGGGCACAGCGCCTGGTGGCGGACGGCCAAGGTGCGGCAGGGCGCGCGCTCGTCGACACGGTTGTGGCACAGGCGGCCGCGCAACCAGCGCGACTCGCGGAGGCGCTCTTCTGGCGCGCCGCGCTGGCCGAGCAGGCCGCGAGCGCTGAGAAGGACTATCAGCGCGTGACGGTGGAACATGCACTCTCGCCGTGGTCGGGGGAGGCGCTGCTGCGCCTCGGACAACTCGCCTACGCACGTGGCGAGCGCACGGCCGCACTGCGGGCGTTCGAGCGACTCGTGGTGGAACAGGCGGAAACTCCGATCGCGCCGGTGGGGCTCTTCTGGAAGGGGCGCGTGCTGCTCGAACAGGGCGAGACCGGTGTGGCGTGCGAAGCGCTGCGCGAGGCGAACCGACGTGCGGCGCCCAGCGCGCTCGAGCTCCGCAATCAGGTGGAGTTCTACGCGCAACGGTGTCGCGATGTCGCGCCCGCAGCAGCGGCCCCGCCTTCCGCAACTATGCCGGCGCCAATTCCGGCCGCGACGGCCGCGACCGCGGCGACGACAGGCACCGTACCACCAGCGGTTGCCGACAAGACGATGACGAAGTCGCCCAAGTCGACCTGGTTTTTGCAAGTGAGTGCCCACCAGAAGCGCGCTGATGCCGAGAAGGCGGCGCGTACGCTCGTGAACCGCGGCTATGCCGCGCGCGTGGATGGCACGAGTGCGCCCTTTCGCGTGCGCATCGGAGGTTACGCGAGCGAGGCCGACGCGACGAAGGACCAGGTGCGCGCAAAGAAGAAGGGGCTCAAGGGCGTGCGTGTGGTGAAGGTGGAGGCGCCGTGAGCGGAGCGACGGACACCACCACCCCGCTCATGCAGCAATACCGGGAGATCAAGTCGCAGCACCAGGACGCGATTCTCCTGTTCCGCATGGGCGACTTCTACGAAATGTTCTACGAGGACGCGCAGGTGGCGTCGCGCGTGCTGGGCCTGACGCTAACGTCGCGCAACAACGGTGGCGCCGCGGAAGTGCCGCTTGCCGGCGTGCCGGTGAAGGCGGTGACCGAGTACCTACGACGACTCGTGCAGGCGGGCTTCCGCGTCTCGATCTGCGAACAGATCGAGGACCCGAAACTGGCCAAGGGGATCGTGAAGCGCGCGGTGATCGAGACGATCACGCCGGGCGCGGCGATGAGCGATGACCTGCTCGATGCCGGGCGCAACAACTGGCTGTGCGCGGTCCACGCGCCGCCGGGGTGCGCGTCGATCGGGTTTGCCGCCGCCGACCTGTCGACGGGTGAGTTCCGGTTATCGGTGATGCCGGCCACGTCGCTCGACGTGACGCTGGGACGCTTCACGCCGCGCGAGCTGCTCGTGGCGCGCGGCGGTGCGTGGCCTCCGCAGCCGGTGCCGTCGATGCCGGAGCGGGCGCTGGTGACGGAGCGCGACGGGTGGGAGTTCGACCCCGCGCTCGCGGCCGACGATCTGGCGCGACAGTTCAGCGTGCGCGGTCTCGAGGGATTCGGGCTCGAACGCGCCGACGACGTGGCGGTGGGCGCGGCGGGGGCGCTGCTGCGCTACCTGCGCGCGCTGCAGCCCGGCGGCCTGCCCCATCTCGCGCGCCCGGTGCTCGAGCGCACGGGATCGCAGATGCCGCTCGACGAGATGACGCGGCGCAATCTCGAGCTGGTCGAGTCGATGCAGGGGGGCGGCACGAACGGCACGCTGCTCGAGGTGCTCGACCGCACGACGACGCCCATGGGAGCGCGCCTGCTCCGACAGTGGTTGCTCGCGCCGTTGCTCGAGCGCGACGCGATCGAGGCGCGCCTCGAGGCGGTGAGCGCGCTCGTGCACGAGGCGATCGCGCGCGAAGCGCTGCGCGAAGCGCTGGACGGCGTGCGGGACGTGGAGCGGCTCGCCGGGAAATGTGCGGCGGGACGCGCCAATCCGCGCGACACGCGTGCGCTCGGCGATTCCCTTGCGCGGTTGCCGGCGGTGCAGTCGGCGCTGGCGCGCTTGCGTGCGGTCGGCGTGCTCGCACCGATCGCCGCGGCGTGGGATTCGTGCGACGCGCTTGCCGCGCGCATTGCGTCGACACTCGTGACGCGACCGCCGGTGGCGGTGGGCGACGAGGAGGACACGATTGCGGCCGGTGTCGACGCCGATCTCGACGCGCTGCGTGCGCTTCGCACGGGCGGCACGGACGCGATTGCGGCCATCCAGCTCGCGGAGCGGGAGCGGACGGGGATCAACTCGCTCAAGGTCGGCTACAATCGCGTCTTCGGCTACTTCATCGAGGTGACGAACGCGAACCGACACCTGGTGCCTGAGGACTATCAGCGCCGCCAGACGCTGACGGGCGCCGAGCGCTACGTGACGCCGGCGCTCAAGGCCCACGAGGAGCAGGTGTTCAACGCCACGGAGCAGATCGCGGCGCGGGAGCGCGCGCTGTTCGAGGCGCTGCGGGCCGAGGCGGGAGCGGCGATCGGCCGGCTGCAGACGGTGGCGCAGGCCGTGGCGACGCTGGACGTGCTGGCCTCGCTGGCGGAGACGGCGGTGGCGGAGGGGTACTGCCGACCGACAGTGACACCCGACTTCGGGCTCGTGATCACGGCGGGGCGGCACCCGGTCGTGGAGCGGATGATGCCGCGGGAGCGGTTCATCCCGAATGACGTGTCGTTGACGGCGGACGCGCGGGTGATCGTGCTGACCGGGCCGAACATGGCCGGGAAAAGTACCATTCTGCGACAAATTGGCCTGATCGTGCTGATGGCGCAGGCCGGGAGCTGGGTGCCGGCGACGACGGCGACGATCGGGATCGCGGACCGTGTCTTCACGCGGGTGGGGGCGAGCGACCAGCTGGCGCGCGGGCAGAGCACGTTCATGGTGGAGATGGCGGAGACGAGCGCCATCCTGCACGGGGCGACGGCGCGGAGCCTGATCCTGCTGGACGAGATCGGGCGCGGCACGAGCACGTACGACGGCGTCTCGATCGCGTGGAGCGTGACGGAACATCTGCACGACGTGACGGGGGCCCGCTGCGTGTTCGCGACGCACTATCACGAGTTGGTGCAGCTGGCCGACGAATTAGGTGCAGTTCGCAACTATAACGTGGCCGTGCGCGAGACCGGCGACCAGGTGCTCTTCCTGCACCGGCTGCAGCCCGGTGGCGCGGGCCGCAGCTACGGCATCGAGGTGGGACGGCTCGCGGGGTTGCCGCCCGCCGTGATCGCGCGCGCGAAGCAGGTGCTGGCGCTGCTCGAGGGCGAGGCGCTCGTGCCGGCACTCGCGGGGCATGCGCCACTGCGCCGGCCGGTCGCAGCGGCGGACCAACTGCCGCTCTTCGGGGGCGCGCCGAATCCCGTGGTGGAACGGCTGGCCGCGATCGACGCGAACGCGGTGACGCCCCTCGACGCGCTGCGTCTCCTCGATGAACTCGCTCGCGCCGCCCGCGGGAGCGGCGTGTAACTTTCGTCGTCACCTCCTTCAAGCCACAACGCGCCATGCCGTCCGCGCCGCGCCACACCGCCCCGTACGAGAGCGTCCTCGACACGATCGGATGGACGCCGCTCATCCGCCTTTCGCGCGTGACGAGCGGGATCCGCACGCCGGTGTTCGCGAAGGCCGACTTCTTCAATCCGGGCGGCTCGGTGAAGGATCGCATCGGCCTTCCGATCATCGAAGCGGCGGAGAAGAGCGGCGCGCTCAAGCCGGGCGGCACGATTGTCGAGGGGACGAGCGGCAACACCGGTGTCGGCCTCGCGCTCGCGGCCGCCTTGCGCGGCTACAAGTGCATCTTCACGATGCCGGACAAGATGTCGCAGGAGAAGGTGCGACTGCTCAAGGCGTTCGGCGCCGAGGTGATCATCACGCCGACGGCCGTCGGGCCCGAACACCCGGACAACTACGTGCAGATGGCGAAGCGGATCGCGATGGAGACGCCAGGGGCCGTTCTCGCGAACCAGTTCGACAACCAGGCCAATCCCGACGCGCACTACGCGACGACGGGGCCGGAGCTCTGGACGCAGACCTCGGGGAAGATCACGCACTTCGTCGCGTCGGCCGGCACGGGCGGCACGATCAGCGGCACGGGGCGCTTCCTCAAGGAGCGGAACCCGAAGGTGCGCCTCGTCGCCGTGGATCCGCTGGGCTCGATCCTCGCGGACATGTGGCGCACCAAGGGCGCCGAGCACGGGCCGGGCGCGCCGTACAAGGTCGAAGGGATCGGACAGGACAAGGTGCCCCATACGCTCGACATGGGCGTGATCGACGAGTACCGCACGGTGAACGACAAGGATGCGTTCGCGATGGCGCGACGGTTGACGCGCGAAGAGGGTCTCTTCGTGGGTGGGTCGGCAGGGTTGATCGCCCACGCAGCGCTGCAGCTGGCGCGCGAGCTCGATGACCCGAACGCGCTCGTGGTCACCTTTCTCTGCGACACCGGCGAGCGTTATCTCTCGAAGCTGTTCAACGACGAGTGGATGCGCGAGAACCAGCTGCTGGACCCCGATCGCGCGACCCTCGAACAGGTGCTGGCGTCGAAGCGCGGCGACGTGCCGGCGATCGTGAGCGTGCCACCGACGGCGATGGTGCGACAGGCGCTCAAGCTGATGGCCACGCACGACGTCTCGCAGCTGCCGGTGATGGAAGGGCACACCTGTGTGGGAGCCGTGGACGAGATGACGCTGACGGCCAAGGGACTCGAGAACACGCGCCTGCTCGACTGGACGGTGGCGGACGTGATGGACGCGCCGTTGCCGGTGGCCGACGTGCGCGAGCCGGTGGACCAGGTCGCCAAGCTCCTGTCGAAGCAGAACCCGGCGGTGCTGGTGCAGGAGAACGGTCACCTGGCGGGCGTGGTGACGCGCTCGGACGTGCTGCAATTCCTGATGGCGCGATGACCGCCCTGACGATCGCGGTGCTGTTGGGCGGATCGTCGGCGGAGCGCGACGTCTCGCTCATGTCGGGGGCGCGGATCGCGGCGGCGCTGCGGAGTCGCGGCCACGCCGTGTCGTGCGTGGACCCGGCGACGGGGCCGCTGACGCGGGCCGGTGAGCAGCGCATCCTCGACGAGGCGATCGCGACGACGCCGCCCTCGCGCGAGGCGCTCTCGGCGCTGGCGCGCTCGGCCGGCGGGTTCGACCCCGTGCACCTGCTGGGGCCGGCGGTGCGCGACGCGGACGTGGTGTTCCTGGCGCTGCACGGCGGCGCCGGCGAGGACGGCCGGGTGCAGGCGGTGCTCGACCTGATCGGCGTGCCATTCACCGGGTCGAATCACGTGGGCAGCGCGCTGGCGATGGACAAGGACGTGACAAAGATCCTGCTACGGGCGGCGGGTGTACCGACGGCCGACTGGCGGATGTCGCCGGTGACCGAGGGCGAGGTGCGTGCGGCACTCGGGCTTCCGGTCGTCGTGAAGCCAAGCAAGCAGGGGTCGACGGTGGGCTTGACCGTGGTCAAGTCGTGGTCGCAACTGGCTCCGGCCGTGGCGGAGGCGTCGCTGTACGACGACGAGGTGATGGTGGAGCAATTCATCGCCGGTCGCGAGCTGACGGTGGCAGTCCTCGGGGATGTCGCGCTCCCCGTGGGGGAGATCATTCCCCAGCACGAGATTTATGATTACGAGTGCAAGTACACGGCGGGGATGGCGCGCGAGGAATTTCCCGCCAACTTGGAGGAGGCGCAGGTGCGGACCGTCCAGCGGCTGGCGCTGACGGCGTTTCGTGCGCTCAAACTGCGCGGTTATGCGCGCATCGATTTCCGCTTGGGAGAGGACGGCGTGTTCTACTGCCTTGAGGCGAATACCCTGCCGGGGATGACGGCACTCTCGCTGGTGCCACAGGCTGCGGTGGCGGCGGGCATCTCGTTCGAGGCGCTCTGCGAACGCATTGCGCTGTCGGCCCGTGGCGTCGAGCGCGCGGCATGACGGCGAACATGCAGACGGCGGCGCTGGCGGGGGTGCCGAGCGGGATCCAGTCGTCGGGGGTCTGGGCTGGGCGCCGGCAACTGTTCATCCGCTTTGCGGGCGAAGCGGAGACGGCGACGATGTACACCTCGGGGGCGCTGGTGCGCGAGCTGTCGAAGATCGCGGGGCGCGCGACCTTCCACTCGCTCTGCGCCGGCGGGCGCGATGTGCTCGGGAACGCCGCGTTCCTCGCGGAGTCGCTGACCGCGCTCAAGCCGACGTTGTCGGTGATGCTCGACACCGACGGGCAGCGTCCGGATGCGCTGGCGTCGCTGTCGGGGCTGCTGACGCTGGTGCAGGTGACCGTGCCGTTTGTATCAGAACCGGCGAACGAACTCGCGCTCGAGACGCTCAAGGCGGCGGTGAAGGACGGCTACCGGCATGCGCTGGTGCTTGCGCCACGCGACGAGACGCCGGACCCGGTGATGCTGCGCGTGATCGAGCGGGCGAGTGCGGTGAGCAAGGAGACGGCGATCATCATCCACCCGAGCCCCGCGGCGGTGGAGCGCGGCGGCACGCTGGAGCGTCGCTGGGCCTCGCTACTCGAGACGACGAGTTCGCTGCACGCGAACGTGCGGCTGATCCTGCGGGTACCGCCTCCGGCCGGGCTGCGCTAGCCCGGCGCGCGCGACGATACTTCCGCCATGACCTGGAGCTCGACTGACGAGCAGGATGCGCCGCGGCTGACCCCCGCGGTGCAGGCGCTGATCGCGATCAACATCGCGGTCTACTTCGTGCAGTCCACGGTGGTGCAGCCGGCGGACATGGCGAACGCGCTCGGCTTCCAGATGCGGGACCTCGGGAAGTCGTGGTTCACCGTGTTCACGTACATGTTCGTGCATGCGGGGTTCTGGCACCTCGCGCTGAACCTGTACACGCTGTTCCTGTTCGGACCGCGGGTGGAGCGCGCGATGCGCTCGAGCGGGGAGTTCGTCCGCTTCTACGTGATCGCGGGGTTGGGCGGCTTGTTGGCGCACATGATGTTCGTGCGAAGCGGCGTGTTGGTGGGTGCGAGCGCGGCCATCTTCGGCGTGATGCTCGCGTTCGCGGCCAAATGGCCCGACACGGAGGTGTTGCTGTTCGGCGTGATCCCGATGCGCGTGAAGTGGCTCGTGGCCGCGCTCGTGGTGATGAACCTCGTGCAGGGCTACGGGATCGGCGGCGGCGACGGCACGGCGTACCTCGCGCACGTGGGTGGCGTGGTGGCGGCCTGGGTGTACCTGCGCGCGACGAACGCGCTCTCGCCCGAGCGCACGCGTGCGATGGTCGCGAGCGCGCCCGACATGCCGGATGAGCCGCCACGCGCCGTGCCGCGCGGGATGCCGCGGGGGCGCGACAAGATGAGCGAGATCGACGAGCTGATCGCGCGGAAGTCGACCGCGACCAAGCGCACGAGTGCGCCGGTGGTGAAATCACCCAAGGTGACGCCGGTGGTGTCGGCGGAGCTCGATCACGTGCTCGACAAGATTTCGCAGCGCGGGATGGGGAGCCTGAACCCCGAAGAGCGACGGCTGCTGGACGAGATGTCGAGGCGGTTGCGCGAGCAGTAGGCGACGTCGGCTCGCGAACGAAGAACGGCGCCGCGGAGATCGCGGCGCCGTTGTGCGTTCCGGATGGTGAGGTTGCGCTAGACGGAGGTCGGCGCGTCGCCCTTCCAGGCCTGCTCGATGTCGACCGCCGCCTGCTTGAGGAGCTGGGTGATGCGTGGGAGCGCCGGGTGATCGGCGCCGGTCTTGAAGACGCGCGGATAGGTCGCGCGCGCGACCGACGCGAAGGCGGTGTGCAGTTCACCCATGGCGCCACCGGCGACATCGTGGACGGCGTCGCGCAGGCGCTCCGCGATGTCGTCGAGCACGCCCTTGTGTTCATCGAGGTAGCGCTCGCCTTCTGGGGTCAGGTGATAGATGCGCCGTCCGTCGGTCTCGACGCCGCGCACGAGTCCCTGATCCTCGAGGAGTTGGAGCGTGGGGTAGATGGTGCCGGGCGACGGTGTGTACCAGCCATGCAGGCTATCCTCGAGCGACTTGATGATCTCGTAGCCGTGGCGCGGCTTTTCGCGCAGCAGACGGAGGATGACGAACTTGACCTCGCCCGACTCGAACATCTGCTCGCGGCGCTTGCGCCCCGAGTGACGGGAGCGGGCGCCCCATTCGCGCCACATGGAGGGTTCGAAGCCGGCAAAGAACTTGGAGAAATCCCAGTCGTCGCGTGTCATTGGGGGGCACCGATAGGAGTTACGCGAGGTGTATCGTACGATATATCGTACGTAATAGGTGCAGAATGGTTTCGGGGGGCATGGCCGGAGACGAAAGAGCCCCCCGGGCTTGCCCGGGGGGCTTTACCGCCACGTCATTGTCGCGGCGGCGACGGCCAGCGCTTGCGCACCGGCACGATCATTTCGCTTTCGGGGCGCGCGGCCATCCTTGGCCCAGCGCCTGCATCTCAACTTGTGTTCGACCCCGGCACACCGGCAAGGGTCCCAAGGCGAGGCGGAACCGCTCGCGGGCGGCTGTGTGGCGGACTAGCGTTGTGGCATGCCACAACCGGAACTCCTCGAGAACTTTCCGAATCCATATCCGGACCGTCCGTACGAGGTCTTCATGACGTGTCCGGAGTTCACCTCCCTGTGCCCGATCGGGGGCATCGAGACGGATGCCGCGGAGCTCGCGCTCCTCAAGGGCGGCGCGCCCGACTTCGCGACGATCAACATCACCTACGTACCCGCCAAGGTCTGCGTGGAGCTCAAGAGCCTCAAGCTCTATCTCTGGAGCTTCCGCAACGACGGCATCTTCTACGAGCGCGTGGTGAACCGGATTCTCGACGATCTGGTCGGCGCGATTTCGCCGCGATTCCTGCAGGTGACGGGCGACTTCAATATCCGCGGCGGCATCAAGTCCATCATCACCGTGATGCACGGAGCAAAGCCATGACGTGGCGGGTCATCCTGACGGCGGCGCTCGTGGCCGTCGCCGCGCCGACACATGCCTGGGCGCAGGCGTCCGACAACCGCCGCGCGATCAACGCCGACGAGATCAAGCGCGACCTCTTCAAGATGGCCGGTGACGAGTTCCGCGGTCGTGAGGCGGGCACGCTCGACGAGATGCGCGCGAGCATCTGGGTGGCCGACATGGCGCGCGCCGCCGGACTCAAGCCGGCGGGCGACATCGGCTCGTTCTTCCAGTGGTGGCAGCTGCGCCGCGGCCGCATCGCGAGTTCATCGACGTTCACCTTCAACGGCACGGGCGTGCCGTTGTGGAAGGAGGCGATCGCGCCGACGATCACGGACGCGCGCGCCGAGGGCGCGGTGACGTGGGTGGGCGATGCCGTGGGCTCGAGCCTCGACGCGCTCGACCTGCAGGGGAAGATCGTGGCCGCACACGTGCTGATTCCCGCCAACGCCCCGGGACGGGACGTGAGCCTGCGCGCATATCGCTACGCGCGACTCGCGGTGGCGCAGCGCACCAACCAGCTCGTCCGCAAGGGCGCGGCGGCGATCATCCTCGTGGCGGATTCGACGACGGAATCGGCGTGGGAGTTCTTCGCGACGGTCAGTGCGCGCGGCACCTACGGCCTCGACAGCGGCACGACCGACCTGCGTCCGCGCGGCGCGACGCCGGTGCTGCTCGTGCGGCGCACGATGGCCGAGGCGCTGAGCGAGAAGGGCGCGACGGCGACGGTGGACCTGCGAAGCGAGAGCTTCACGTATCCCTCGGTGAACATCGTGGGGATGGTACCGGGCACCGACCCCGCGCTCGCGCACGAGTACGTGTTGTTCTCGAGCCACCAGGATCACGACGGCGTAAGGTGGACGGTAGCCGGCGACTCGATCTGGAACGGCGCCGACGACAACGCGACGGGCTCGGTGTCGCTGCTGGCGATCGCGCGCGCCTGGGTGAAGAAGCCGGGCAAGCGGCCGGCGCTCTTCGTCTGGCACGGCGCGGAAGAGCGCGGCCTGATCGGCTCACGGTACCATGCGCTCAATCCGGTGGTGCCGCGCGACGAGATTGTTGCGGTGCTCAATGCCGAGATGATGGGACGCAACTCGCCGGACTCGGCATCGCTCCTTGGCGTGCAGCCGCCGCACCGGAACTCGAGCGATCTCGTGGCGCTCGCGCTGCAGGCGAACAGCGAGACGGGGAAGTTCCAGCTCGATTCACTCTGGGACCGCCCGACGCATCCCGAGGGATGGTACTTCCGGTCGGATCACCTGCCGTACGCGCGGCTCAACATTCCGTCGGTGATGTTCTCGAGCAACCTGCACCCCGACTACCACACGCCGCGCGACGAAGCGAAGACGATCGACGTCGCCAAGCTGACGCGGATGACGCAGTGGATCTACCGCACCGGGTGGCTGGTGGCGAACGCGAAGCAACGGCCCGGCACCGATCCGGGATTCAAGCTCGAGCGATAGCGATCGTCCCGCACCCGTCATCACCAATCACGCGGCGCGCGCAGGCGCGCTGCCCAGCCCCAAGGTCCATGCGGTTCCGCACAGGTACGACCGGCGCGATCGTCGCCGCGATGCTCATCACCGCGACCGCCGCGGCGCAGTCGCCGCAGTACACGTCGTTGGGCGGCGTGAAGCACGTGTCGCAGCCCGATACCGGGGCGGTGGCGCGCACGCAGGCCGCGGTGAACGCGGATCCGAAGAACATCGACAACCTCTTCGCGCTCGGCATGGCGCAGACGGCGATCCGCCAGCTGCGCGAGGCGATCACGACGTTCACGGCGGCGATCGCGATCGACCCGAGGCAGGCGCGGCTCTACCGGCAGCGCGGACATCGCTACATCTCGACCGGGCAGTTCGACAAGGCGATGGCAGACCTGACGAAGGGCGCGTCGCTCGACTCGATGGACTACGGCATCTGGTATCACCTGGGCGTCGCGAACTTCGAGGCCGGCAAGTTCGACGCGGCCGCCAAGGCGTTCGCGCGCGGCCGCACGATGCCGCCGTCGAGCAACGAGTACACCGGTTCGACGGACTGGCTCTGGATGTCGCTCGCGCGTGCCGGGCGCATGAAGGAGGCCGACGCGATGGTGCGCAGTCTGCCCGACACGTTCAAGATTCCCGTGAACTACGCGTACGGACGACGGCTGATGCTCTATCGCGGCGAGTTGACGCCGGAGGCCGTGGTGTCGGGCGGCGACACGACGGCGGTACAGCAGGCGACGCTCAACTTCGGCGTGGGCACGTGGTACATGGCGAAGCACGACACGGCGCACGCGCGGCCCTACTTCGAACACTCGGTGGCGACGCAGGGGTGGCCGGCGTTCGCGTACCTGTTGAGTGAGCGCACGATCGAGGCGATCGACGCGAAGACGAAGAAGAAGTAGCGCCCAAGTGTAGGCGGGGCCGCAGGTTGACCCACCTTCGGGCGCCCGCTAGGATTGTCACTCCGGCTAGGTAGCTCAGTTGGTAGAGCAGCGGACTGAAAATCCGCGTGTCGGCAGTTCGATTCTGCCCCTAGCCATCCCGACACCCTCCGGCCGCCACGGCTTGGGGGTGTCGTCGTTTCCGTGCGAATCGCCGCCGTCCGGATGCCTTGTGCCGGGGTGCACGGTGGCCATCTTGCCCCGGTCACGCGCCACGAGAGCAACAATGGCGCCCTGTCCCTGACGCGATGCAGCTCAACACTCTCGACTGGATCATCGCCCTGCTGAGCCTGGTGGCCGCAGGGGCGCCGGCGCTCTTCTATTGGAAGCGCGCGGGCTCGGGGACGGCGGAGTTCTTCACGAGCGGACAGTCGGCGCCGTGGTGGCTGATCGGGACGTCGATGGTGGCAACGACGTTCAGCGCGGACACGCCGAACCTGGTGACCGACTTCGTGCGGACGAAGGGCGTGAGCTACAACTGGGTGTGGTGGGCGTTCCTGCTCACGGGCATGATGACGGTGTTCTTCTATGCGCGGTTGTGGCGCCGGTCGGGCGTGCTGACCGACCTCGAGTTCTACGAGCTGCGCTACGCCGGCAAGCCGGCGGCGTTCGTGCGCGGGTTCCGCGCCATCTACCTCGGGCTCTTCTTCAACTGCGCGATCATGGCGACGGTGACGCTCGCCGCGATCAAGATCTCGAACGTGATGCTGGGCTGGGGCGCGACGGAGACGGTGCTCATCTGCGGCGCGATCTGCGTGGTGTTCGCGGCGGTGTCGGGGCTGTGGGGGGTGCTGGCCATCGACATGGTGCAGTTCGTGATCAAGATGAGCGCGGTGATCGCGGCCGCGTGGTACGCGCTCGATCACCCGAAGGTGGGCGGGCTGCACGGGCTCGTGACCAAGATCGATCCGAAGACGCTGTCGCTGTTGCCCGACTTCGGGAACTGGAACCTGACGCTCTCGGTGCTGATCATCCCGCTGGCGGTGCAGTGGTGGTCGGTGTGGTATCCCGGCGCGGAACCAGGCGGTGGCTCGTACATCGCGCAACGGATGCTCGCGGCCAAGGATGAACGCCACGCGATGGCGGGGACGCTCTGGTTCAACGTGGCGCACTACGCGCTGCGCCCGTGGCCGTGGATCATCACGGCGCTGGCGAGCATGCTGGTGTTCCCGACGCTCAACGACATCCATGTGCAGCTGCCGTGGGTGGACCAGAAGCTGATCGGCAACGACCTCGCCTTCCCGGCGATGCTGACGCTGCTGCCGCACGGGATGCTCGGCGTGATGATCGCGGCGCTGCTCGCGGCGTACGTGAGCACGATCGTGACGCACCTGAACTGGGGGTCGAGCTATCTCGTCATCGACATTTATCATCGCTTCCTCAAGCGGGACGCGAGCGAGCCGCACCTGGTGTGGGTCTCGCGCGGACTGTCGATCGTGCTGATGGCGCTGGCGGCGATGTTCGCGCAGCTGCTCACGACGGCGGGAGAAGCGTTCCAGCTGCTGCTGTCGGTGGGCGCGGGGACGGGACTCCTCTACCTGCTGCGCTGGTTCTGGTGGCGCATCAACGCATGGAGCGAGATCGCAGCGATGCTTTCGAGCTTCGCGGTGGCGGCGGGGTTCTTCGTGGCGAAGAAGTGGTTCGGGCTGCAGATGGAGGAATACCAGCAGCTGTTGATCACGATCGCGATCACGACGGTGAGCTGGGTGACGGCGACGTTCGTGACCGCGCCGGTGGATGACGCGACGCTGGTGGCGTTCTACAAGAAGGTGCGGCCGGCGGGACATGGCTGGACGCGCGTGCGCGCCATGGCGCAGGTGGGGCCGAGTCCCGACTCACTGCCGACGCAGCTGCTGGGGATGGTGTGCGGCGTGATGTGGGTGTACGCGGCGCTCTTCGGCACGGGCAACCTGCTCTACGGGCACACGGCGCAGGCGGCGGTGTGCGGCGTGGTGTTCGCGCTGGCGAGCGTGGGGTTGTGGAAGACGGCGGCGTCGCTGTTCGGGGCGCGGGACACCGCGACGGCGGCGTGAAGTCGGCAGTGCATCGCGCGCGCGGCGGGGCCGCGCCGAGGTTCAGGCCGAGCTGACGAGGCGGCGTAGGCGATCCTCGCCGGCCTCGAGGGCGGCGAGCAGGGCGAACTGGGCGCGGGCGCGGTCGAGGTTCTGGCCGGCCCGCGCCGTTCTATAGTAGCGATCTGCTTCCAAATGGTCGGTGAGGAAGCGGACCCCCTGCTCGAAGGTGATGACGAGCGCGCCATCGACGAGCGAGTCGCGCTCGGGCGCGGTGAGGGCGGGGCCGGCCGCCTCGATCCAGCCGTGGAGCAGCGCGTCGAGCAAGGGCCAGCGGATCGTCACCGGTCGCGGGTCATCCTCGGAACGATCGCCCGCCATCGAGCGCACGAGGTCGCCGACGTCCCAGGCGGCGAGGCCCGGCATGACGGTGTCGAGATCCACCACGCAGAGCGCTTCGCCGGTGGCGTCGTCGAAGAGGACGTTGGCGATCTTGGCGTCGTTGTGCGTGGCGCGCAGTGGCAGGCGCCCGGCGTGCAACGCCCCCATGAGCCGGGCGCCGAGGGCGTGACGCGCGCGGGCGAACGTGATGTCGTTCGCGGCGCCGGCGGCACGATGCGCGCTGTCGGCGGTGATGGCGGCCTCGAGTGCGACGAGGCGGCGCGGTGTGTCGTGGAAATGCGGGATGGTCTCGCGCAGGCCGCGCGCGTCGAGATCGGCGAGGTCGCGGAAGAAGTGGCCGAAGGCGCGCGCCGCTTCCGCGGCCTGCGACGGTCGCGTGGTGGCGGTGACGCCGTGCGCATCCTCGATGAACTGGAAGGCGCGCCATGCGGTCCCGTCGTTCGCGCGCTCGACGAGGCGATCGTGATCGGACGCGACCGGCACGAGCAGGCGACGTCGCCGCTCACGTCGGGGGTCCCGCTCCGCCGCCGAACGCAGGGCGCGCGTGACGAGCGCGATATTGTGCGCGACCGCGTCCAGGTCGGGGAAGACGTGCTCGTTCACGCACTGCAGCATGACGGGCGGTCCGCCCGCGCTCGCGACGTACGAGCCGTGGATGTGTCCGCCGGAGAGCGGACGGACCTCGAGCGTGCCGGCGTGCGCGGCGGCCTCGCCGATGAAGCGCGCAACCGCGAACCGGAGAGCGGCACTCACGTCGCCGTGAGGCGCGTGGGCGCCGCTCGTCACCAGAGCCTGGCCGGATAGGCGCCGGTCGCGTGGAGCGCGGCCAGTGCGTCGACGGTGGCGGGGCGATCTTCCTTGTGCGTGACGCCGCACCACGAGGCGCCGGTCGAAAGCAGGCGACAGCGCGCGCGTTCACCAGCGAGCGCGTCGTTGACCACGTCGGGCAGCAGGCACTCGTCCTTGAGCCCGGGCGTGGCGCGCAGGAAGGTGGTGAAGGCCGCGTCGAGCAGGGCGAAGAGTGGTGGAGTGAAGGCCCAGCAATTCATCGACACGAGCGTGTCGGCCGCGAGCTCGGTGGTGCGACCATCCGCCGCCGTGATGACGCCGTTGCCGTCGGCATTGCGCACGATGCCGCGCTGCTCGATGACCTTGGTGAGGAAGCCGTCGCCCGTGCTGTCGCAGAGGGCGCGATTGACGGCGCCGTGCAGGCTCATGGTATGGCCGAGCGGGAAGGCGACGTTGGCCCAGGGCGCGGTGGTGGGCGCAGCGGATGCATCGCGCAGGGTGCCGGCGAGCACGCGGTACGTTTCGGCGCCGTAGAAGTCGTCGGCGTTGACGACGGCGAAAGGCGACGTCACGGCCTCGCGCGCGACGAGCACGGCGTGCGCGGTGCCCCATGGCGATTCGCGTCCCGCGGGCACCGCAGCCCACGCCGGGATGCGATCGAGCTCCTGCTCGACGATGGCGATGCGAAGCGAGCGGCCCGCGCGGGCGACGAGCGTGGCCTCGACCTGCGCGCGGAGGGTGCGCCGCGTGATGACCACGAGGTCGGTGAAGCCGGCGCGCGCCGCATCGAAGGCCGCGTAGTCCATGAGCGTGGACCCGTCGGGCCCCAGGGGATCGAGCTGCTTGGGGCCGCCGTAGCGGCTGCCGAGGCCGGCCGCGAGGAGTACGAGGGTCGTGGAGGGCACGAGAGCGGGAGTCAGCGTGTGGTGAGGCGGGTGGATGGGCCCTATCTTAGCCCTGTTCGTTCCCCCTGAGCCAGTTGGCCGACGCCCCGATGCCCCTTGATCCGTTCTCGCGTGACGCGACGCGACGAGACTTTCTCCGCTCCGGCGCCGCGATGGGAGTCGGCGCGGCCCTGACGCGCTTCGGATTCCCCGCGTCAGGGACCGCGCCGGGCGGTGCGTCGCCCGTGACGCCAGCGACGAGCCCGTTCCTCGCAGCCGCACCGATGGACGTGGTGCGCATGGGCATCGTGGGGGTGGGCGGCCAGGGGACGTCGCATGTGGACATCCTGCTCAACGTCCCCGGCGTCGAGATAGTAGCAATCTGCGACATAAATCAGGCGCACGCGGAGCGGGCGGCGCAGCTCTGCACGACGGCGGGACGCCGGAAGCCGGCGCTCTACACGCGGGGCCCACGCGACTTCGAGCGGCTCTGCGCGGAGGAGAAGCTGGACCTCGTGCTCACCGCCACGCCGTGGGAGTGGCACGTGCCCGTGCTGCTCGCGGCCATGAAGAACGGCAAGCATGCGGCCACCGAGGTGCCGGCTTCGTACACCCCCGACGGCTGCTGGGAGCTGGTGGAGAGCGCCGAGCGGACGCAGAAGCACTGCGTGATGATGGAGAACTGCAACTACGGTCGCTCCGAGCTGCTCGTGCTCAACCTCGTGCGGCAGGGGGTGCTGGGCGAGGTGCTGCACGCGGAAGGCGCGTACCTGCACGACCTCCGCGCGGTGCAGCATGACGACGGCGAGGGGCTGTGGCGGCGCGCGCACCAGATTTCGCGCAACGGCAACCAGTATCCGACGCACGGGCTGGGCCCGGTCGCCAACTGTCTCGACATCAACCGCGGCGACCGGTTCGAGTACGTGGTGTCGATGAGCGGGCCGGCGCGCGGGCTCAAGGCGTGGCAGCGCGAGCACCTGACGGCCGCGGATCCGCGTGCGCAGGAGTCGTACGTGCAGGGCGACGTGAACATCTCCCTCGTGAAGACGGCCAACGGCCGGACCGTGGTAGTGACGCACGACGTGAACTTGCCGCGTCCCTACAGCCGCGTGAACCTGGTGCAGGGCAGCAAGGGCGTCTTCATGGGCTACCCCGACCGCGTGTACGTGGAAGGACGCTCGAAGCGCGAGCACGTGTGGGATGACGTGACCTCGTGGCGCGAGCAGTACGAGCACCCGCTCTGGCGCTCGGAGAAGATCCAGCAAGTGCGCACGGGGCATGGCGGCATGGACTACCTCGAGGACTACCGGCTGATCCAGTGCCTGCGACAGGGCGTGCCGACCGACATGAACGTCTACGACCTCGCGGCGGTGTCGTCGCTGACGTGGAGCACGGAGCAGTCGGTGACGGCACGCAGCGCACCCGTGAACATTCCCGACTACACGAAAGGGAAGTGGAAGACGACGCCGGCGTGGCCCATCGTGGAAGCGTGAGCACGATCCGCCACGCAGGCAGTTCCTCCGTCTCATCCGGAGGATCCAGGCCCAAGGCACCGTCGGCGAACGCAACACGCTCCGCGCAGTCGTTCGACCGCGCCTACTTCGACAAGTGGTACCGCGATCCCGCGCACCGCGTGCGGACGCACGCCGACCGCGCACGACAGGTCGCGTTCGCGGTGGCCGCCACGGAGCTGCTGCTCGAACGGCCGCTGCGCACCGTGCTCGATGTCGGGGCGGGCGAGGGGCACTGGCAACCGGTGCTCAAGTCGCTGCGGCCGCGCGTGCAGTACACCGGACTGGATCCGAGCGAACACGCGGTGCGCACCTTCGGCGCGCGGCGCAACCTGCGCCTGGGCTCGATCGAGCAGCTCGACGCGGTGGAGCTCGAGCAGGGGTACGATCTTGTCTGCTGCGTCGGGATGCTCTACTACCTGACGGCATCGCAGTTCCGCCGCGGCATCCGGCTGCTCGCCGAACGCACGGCGGGAATGGCCTACCTCGAGCTGTTCGCGAAGGAGGACGAACTCGAGGGCGACCTGCCGATCGGGACGGCGCGTCTGGCTGCGTGGTACCGGCGCGAAATGCGGCACGCGGGTTGGGTGTCGCTCGGACAGCATTGCTGGGTCACGGAGGCGATGGCGGAGCGGGTGTCGAGCCTGGAGCGCGCGTGAGCGGCGCATCGAAGGCGAGGAGCGACACGTTGCCTGTTCCGCAGATCGAGGACGGCCGTTCCGCTCGAGACGACAGACTCCTCAAGGGAATGCTCGCGCTCTACCTCGTGGCCGTTGCGGTCGCCACACTGCAACGCGGCATCCTCAGCACCGAGAACAACTTCGCGATCTTCCGCTGGGCGTTCGAGCA
This sequence comes from Gemmatimonadota bacterium, assembly GCA_025359135.1. GTDB lineage: Bacteria > Gemmatimonadota > Gemmatimonadetes > Gemmatimonadales > Gemmatimonadaceae > JACPPC01. Next base: position 58,776 of record JANYHJ010000138.1, read on the forward strand.
CCTGCGCCGCGGCCAGGATCTCTACGCGTTCTATCCCGGCCAGCACGACGACCAGTTCAAGTACTCACCGACATTCGCGCTGCTCTTTGCGCCGTTCGCGCCGTGGCCGTTCGCGATCGGCCTGACGCTGTGGAACGCGACGAGCGCCGGCGCGGTGTGGTACGCGGTCACGCGACTGTTGCCGCCCAGGCAGGCCGCGTGGGCGCTCGGCCTCGCGTTCGTGGAAGTGCTGACGTGCCTGCAGCGCGCACAGTCGAACGCGCTCTGCGCGGCGCTGATCATCCTCGCGTTCATTGCGCTCGAGCGCGGCCAGCTGTGGCGCGCAGCGGCGGCGATCGCAACCGGAGCCTTCGTCAAGCTCTTTCCGCTGGCCGCGCTCGCGTTTGCGCTCTGGCAGCGGCGCATTGTGCGCTTCTCGCTCGTGTTCGTGGCGGTGATGCTGGGGTTCCTCGCGCTGCCACTGGCGGTCACGAGTCCCACGCGCCTGGTGGAGCAGTACGCGAGCTGGCGAGCAACCGAGGCGCACGATGCCGACGAGCTGCAGTTCGACTGCGTGCAGTGCGCCGCCAAGGTCGACGGCGGCGGGCTCTATGGCGGCGTGATGCAGCAGCTGCGCTTCTGGACCGGTGCCGCGATTCCCAACTGGCCCGTGCAGCTGGCCGGCACGCTGCTGCTGCTGCTGCCGATCACACTGCGCTGGCGTGACCGCGATGACCCTGCGTTCCGCCGGCTCGTCCTCTGTTCACTGCTCGTCTACGTCGTGATTTTCAATCACCAGTCGGAGTCGCCGTCGTTCGTGATCGCGATGCTGGGCGTCACGATCTGGTGGGCGTCGGGAGCGCGGACGCACTGGCAGACCACGTGCATGGTGTTGACGGTGCTGATTGTGTCGATCGCGTACAGCGACCTCGTGCCCGGCCAGATCCGCTCGGAAGTGTTCGGCCGCTATCGACTCAAGACGGTGCCGTGCCTGCTGAGCTGGCTCGCGATGCAGTGGGAGCTGTGGCGCGGGGCGCCCTCGGCGTCAACACGATCGACGCCGCCAGCGGTGCCGTTGGCGGCGTAGTGCACGTGCGGCGCGGTCGATAAGGGTCGCGCCGACCGCTTTAGCATCATTCTTTCGTGATGGAGTTGCCTGTGGTCCGGTTTCCGATCCCGATGCGTGCTCTGCTCGCGCTCGCGACTGTCCCCGCGTTGGTCATCGCGCAGGGTACGTCGAAGGCGCCCGCCGCCAAGTCCGGGGCAAAGGCCGCGGTGCCCCTCGCTGTAGCCGAGCGGGTGACCGAGGTGGAAGGGATCACCGAGTACCGACTCGCGAACGGGCTCCGCGTGCTGCTCTTCCCGGATCCGTCCAAGCCGACCGTCACCGTGAACATCACCTACCTCGTGGGCTCGCGGCACGAGGGCTACGGCGAAACGGGGATGGCGCACCTGCTCGAGCACATGGTGTTCAAGGGCACGCCCAGGCACCCGAACATTCCGCAGGAGCTGACCGACCACGGCGCGCGGCCGAACGGAACGACCTGGTACGACCGGACCAACTACTTCGAGGTCGTGCCGGCGACCGACGCGAACGTGGAGTGGGCGCTCGCACTCGAAGCGGACCGCATGCTCAACTCCTTCATCGCGAAGAAGGACCTCGAGAGCGAGTTCACGGTGGTGCGGAACGAGTTCGAGGCCGGAGAGAACAGTCCGTTCAATGTCCTGTACGAGCGGGCGCTCTCGTCCGCCTATCTCTGGCACAACTACGGCAAGGCCACGATCGGCGCGCGGTCGGACATCGAGTCGGTTCCGATCGAGCGGCTGCAGGCGTTCTATCACAAGTACTACCAGCCCGACAACGCGGTGCTGCTGGTGGCGGGCAGATTCGAACCCGCGGCGCTGCTCGCCAAGGTGCAGCGCATTTATGGCGCGATTCCGAAGCCGGTGCGATCGCTTGATCGCGGCAACATGCTCTTCCCCACCTACACGCGGGAACCGGTGCAGGACGGCGAGCGGTCCGTCACGTTGCGGCGCGTGGGCGACATCCAGCTGGCGATGATGGTCTGGCACGTGCCTGCGGGCCCACACGCCGACTTCGCCGCGGTCGAACTGCTGCACGACATCCTGGCGGAGTCGCCGTCGGGGCGGCTGCATGCGGCACTGGTCAACACCAAGCTCGCGGTCGGTGTTGGCGGGGAGCTCAACGCGCAGGCTGAACCGGGTCCCTTCATGCTCTTCGCGCGACTGGACCGCGAGGGCTCCGTCGATTCCGCAGTCAGCGCGATGGACCGCGTTGTGCAGCGGATCGTCACGGACTCGGTGGTGAGCGCCGCGGAGGTGGAGCGGGTGAAGGCCACGCTGCTCAAGCAGGTGGAGCTGACGCTCAATTCGTCGGAGCGCGTCGGTCTCGGGCTCTCGGAGTTCATTGCCGCAGGCGACTGGCGGCTCTTCTTCCTCACGCGCGACCGGTTCCGCGCGGTGAGTGCGGCCGACGTGAACCGCGTGGCGCGTGCGTACCTCAAGCCGTCGAATCGCACACTGGCCGTGTTCGTGCCGACGACCGCACCCGAGCGCGCCGACGTTCCCGAAGCGGGTGATGTCGGCGCGATGGTCAAGGACTACAAGGGCGTGGCGAAGCTGGCGGATGCGGAGGCGTTCGATCCGTCCCCCGCGAACATCGATGCGCGCACGACGCGCGAGACGCTGCCGGGCGGACTCAAGCTCGTGCTGCTGCCCAAGCGCACGCGCGGCGGCTCGGTCGTGGCGACGATCACGCTGCGCTACGGTTCGGCGGCGCTGCTGACGGGCCAGGTGGCGACCTCGCAGCTCACGGCGGCCATGCTCTCACACGGGACGACGACGCGGAGCCGCCAGCAGCTCAAGGAAGCATTCGACCAGCTCAAGGCGCAATGGAGCGTGACCGGTGGCGGCAACCAGGTGCAGGCGCGTGTGGAGACGTCGCGCGCGAACCTGGGCGCCGCGATGGCGTTGCTGGCGGACGTGTTCAAGCAGCCAGCGTTCGACGCGCAGGAGTTCGACGAGCTGGTGCGCAGCAACGTGTCGCAACTCGAAGCGGGGCGATCAGAGCCGCAGGTGCAGGCGATCATGGTGGCGCAGCGACGACTCAACCCGTTCCCGAAGGGGTCGCCGCTCTACCAGGCGACGATGGAGGAACAGCTCGCGGACCTCAAGGCCGCGACGGTCGACGACCTCAAGGCGTTCCACGCGCGCTTCTACGGTGCGGCGGCCGCCACGGTGGCGGTGGTCGGTGACTTCGACGCCGCCGAGGTGAGGACGGCGGCGCTGCAGTCGCACGGATCGTGGAAGAGCGGGGTGGCATTCGAGCGCGTGGCCTCGCCCTGGATGCCGGTCAAGGACACCGCCATCACGATCGAGACGCCGGACAAGGCGAACGCGTTCTTCATTGCCGGGCTCAACATCGCGCTGCGCGACGACGATCCCGACTACGCCGCGATGGTGCTCGCCACCCACATCATGGGCGGCGGCTTCCTCAACTCGCGGCTCGCGACGCGCATCCGCCAGAAGGACGGCCTCTCGTACGCGGTGGGGGCGCAGATGCAGGCGCGTTCACTCGATCGCTCCGGGGTCTGGCTGGCCTACGCGATCTACAACCCGGTCAACGTCGTTCGCCTCGAGCAGGCGTTCAAGGACGAACTCGCGAAGGTGGCCGCCGAGGGCTTCACCGCCGAAGAAGTCGAGAAGGCGCGACAGGCGATCCTGCAGCAACGGTTGCAGTCACGGGCCAACGATGGCGAGCTCGTGGCCGCGCTCGGCAATCAGGCGTACCTCGGCCGCACGACGCGATACGACGCGCAGCTCGAGGCGCAGATGGCGACGCTGACGGCCGCCGACGTCAGCGCCGCGTTCCGCAAGCACGTGAGTGCCGACCGCTTGACGATCGTGCGGGCGGGCGACTTCAAGGGGAAGGGCGTGACGCCGGGCCAACCCGTGACGCCGTAACCGCGCGCACCGGACCGATTCGCCATGCGCCTTCAGCGTTCGCTCGGCACCGCCGGGCTCGTCTTCGTGATGTTCTTCACCGTGAGCGGTGGCGCGTTCACGATGGAAGGACTCGTCGGCACGACGGGACCGGGCATGGCGCTGCTGCTGCTGGTGCTGGTGCCCATCTTCTGGGCCGTGCCCGAAGCGATGCTGATCGGCGAACTCGCGAGCATGCTGCCCGAGGAGGGCGGCTACTACCGCTGGGTGCGCCGAGCCTTCGGTCCGTTCTGGGCATTCCAGAACGGTTGGTTGACGTGGTGCTATTCGCTCGTCGACATGGCGATCTTCCCGAAGCTCTTCGCGCTCTACCTCGCGCACTTCGTGCCCGGGCTGGGCCAGGGCGCGCAGTGGGCCGTGGCGCTGGTGATGATCTGGGGGTCGGCGGCACTCAACCTGCGCGGGGCGAAGCCGGTGGGGCGCGCCTCGGTCGCGGCGGGACTGCTCGTCACGGTGGGGTTCTTCGCCTTCGCGCTGGCGGCGCTGCCGCAGGCGACGCACGTGCCGTGGACGCCGTTCGTGCCGGAGGGACGCGAGCCGCTCAAGGTGGCGGGGCTCGGGCTCTCGATCACGCTCTGGAACTTCATCGGCTGGGACAACGCGAGCACGGTGGGCGGCGAGATCGTGGACGCGGAGCGCACCTACCCGCGCGCGCTCGCGATCGCGGTCCCATTAGTAACACTCGGCTACTTATTGCCGGTGGGCGCGGCATTGGCCGCCACCGACTGGCGCACCTGGACCGACGGCGCCTGGCCGGTGATCGCGCAGTCGGCGGCCGGACCGCTGGGCGGCCTCTTCGCGGCGTGGCTCGCGATCGGCGGCATGGCGAGCGCGCTCGCGATGTTCAACGCGTCGCTGCTCGCGTACTCGCGCATCCCGGCCGCGATGGCCGACGACGGTCTGCTGCCCGCCAGGCTCGCCGACACGGATGAGCGCGGCACGCCACGCGGAGCCGTGCTGACGTCGGCCGTCATCTACTCCGTGTTCGCGCTGCTCCCGTTCAGCGGCCTCGTGGTGGCAGACGTCGTGTTCTACGCGATGGCGCTGCTGCTCGAGTTCGGGGCGCTGCTGGCGATCCGCCGCAAGGAGCCCGGCCTGCGCGGGCCGTTCCGGATCCCGCTCGGGAATCGCGGCGTGACCGTGCTGGCCGCCATTCCCCTCACGATCCTGGCCGGTGTCATCGGGCTCTCGCTGCTCGGCGGGGAGTACGAGCCTGCAGCCATCCTCGTGACGGCGATCGGTGCGGGGCTCGGTCCCGTTGCGTACCGGATTGCGACGCGGCGGCCGGCGACCTAGCCGTTCCCTCGTTCCGCCCCGCAGATTGAGCGAACGGAGCCGACGCTGGCGCCGAACGTGCTTCTCGCCATTCGCCACCCCTTCGCGAGACTTTCCATGCCAGACGTTCGCCTGCGCGCCCGCTCCGCGACCGAGATCGTGGATGCCGCCTTCAGCCTCTATCGTCAGCAGCCGCTGCTTTACATCCTCGCCGCCGCAGCCGGCAACGTGCCGAACCTGCTGGCAAACCTGCTGCTGCAGACCGGCGCGGAGAGCGCCAGCGTCGCGACCAGCGGAGTTGGCCTGCTCGTGCTCATCCTGTCGGTCGTCATGTATGGCCTCATGAGCGCCGTCGTCATGCAGCTGGGATCGCGCGCCTACATGGGTGAGACGCCCGACCTCGCGGCGGCAATCCGCGCGGTCTGGCCGCGGGTGGGCTCGGTGATCGCGGCTGGCATCGTGCGCAGCTTCCTCTATGGCATCGGTCTGCTCCTGTTGATCTTCCCCTTCTTCTACTTCTTCGCCCGGTACTTCGCGGTCATTCCGATCATCGCGCTCGAGGGCAAGAGCCAGCCGGCGGCCTTCGTCCGCTCGAACGAGCTGTCGAAAGGGCGCAAGGGGCACATCCTCTCCGTGCTGTTGCTGGTGTGGATCATCTTCTTCGCCGTGACGATCGGCGCCGGCGCCATCTTCGGGCTGCTGGCCCTCGGCAGTCCGGTGGTCTCCACCTTGATTACGACGCTCATCACGATCGCCATCTATCCCGTTCTTGCGCTCACGGAGATGGTGCTGTATTACGACGCGCGCATCCGCGCCGAGGGGTTCGATCTCGAGCGCATGGCGGCCGACCTCGGGAGTGCCATGCCGGGGAGCAGGGTGCAGCCCGGCTGATGGCGCTACTGCAGGCCGCGAACGCGTGGTCACCAGCGCAGGTGCAGGACACGATCAACCGGATCGTGTCGCGGACGGCCTACCAACGCGACTTCAGCCAGTCGCTGCTGCAGCGCATCGTCTCGGCGATCTTCCGCTTCATCGCCGATGTGCTCGATGCGGTGGCGAAAGCCGCCGGGACGCGCACGGTCGTGTACGTCGTGCTGGGCACGCTGCTGGTGCTCCTGCTCGTGCGGCTCGTGCTCGACCTGCGCGCAGAACTCGACGGCACGGCGGTCGCGCGCAGCCGGCGCACTAGCGCGCGTGTCGGCGACCCATGGGGTGACGCCGAGCGTCTCGCCCAGGCCGGCGCCTTCACGGAGGCGGCGCACGCACTGTTCGTGGCGCTCCTCGGCACGCTGGGCGCGCGCGGCGAAGTCCGCCTCCACGCCTCGAAGACCGCTGGCGACTATGCGCGCGAACTGCGGCGCCGCAACGCGCCCAGTGCACCACGCTTCCAGTCGTTCCGCGCACGCTACGATCGCGCGGTCTACGGTGCCGGTGTCGTGAGTAGCGAAGACTACCGCGCACTGCTTGACGACGCGCGCCCACTGCGCACCGTGGATCAGCGCGCATGACAGCTCCGGCACAGCAGGCACCCGGCGAAGGTGCGTGGTACGGACGTCCGCGCATCATGGTGCCCGTGCTGGGCGGCCTCGCCGTCCTCGCGGCGCTGCTGACGCCCGAACGCGCGAACCGGTCGATGGGCGATGGCCGATTGACGACCCGAGAGACGACGCCCGGCGCCGCCTCGCTCGCGGCCGAGCTGCCGCGCGCGCTCGGATGGAAGGTGGACGAGAACGTGAACGCCGTGGCGCCCGCTCGTCCCGACATCGTGCACCTCGTGCTAGCGCCGTCCGAGGCGATGCGCGCGGCCGAGGTTCATGCGCTGCTCGAGCACGTGCGGGCAGGCGCCGGACTGTTCGTGATCATCAACAAGGAGCGCGACCAGCTCGCGGACTCGCTGCACTTGCGGCCGGGCACCGCCGGCCCGCTGCCATTGATCGAGCAGGGCAAGCTGCCCTGTCCCGCGACCGTCGTCCCGACGCTGACCTGGTTGCGCAGCAGCGCACAGTTCCGCGCGATCCGTTGGACGGCGCCCGCACCCGGCGTGGTCGACACGCTGTTTCCGCTCGTGGCAACGGACAGCGGCGACACGACGCCCGCGTCGCACGCGCTCGTGATGGGCTTCGGCTACGGCCGTGGTCGCGTCGTGGCCGCCGCCGACCCGGACCTGCTGCGCAACGACGAGCTGCGCCAATGCGATCCGGGCCTCGGTCCCTTCTACATCCGGTTGCTCGAGTACCTGCGCGATGCGGGAGCGGCTGCGCCGCGTCGCTGGTTGCTCTTCGACGAATATCACCAAGGCTTCGGGCCACAGCCTGGCACCATCCGCGCCGTGGTCACGTTCTTCTCGGAGACATCACCGGGACACGTCTTCGCGCAGCTGGCGCTCGCGGCGCTGCTCGTGCTGCTGATGTGCGCGCCGCGTCTCGTGCCTCCGCCACCGGACATCACGGACGAGCGCCGTTCACCGATCGAACATGTGGATGCCTTGGCGCGTGCCTACGTGCAGGTGGGCGCGACCAAGACCGCGACGCAGCGCCTCGTGCGCGGCCTGCGCCGGCGCGTCGATCGTGCCGGCATGCGCAGCGCCGTGTCCCTGAGCGACGAGGCCTACCTCGACCGTATCGCCAGTCGCGCGCCCGCGCTGGCACAGCCCGTCGGTGTGGTGCGGACCGCGTTGCAACGCGCGACCAAAGCCAGCGACTTCTCCGCGGTGGGCGACGCCCTCGCGACCATCGAACAGACCCTTCGACAGGAATCCCGATGACACTCACCGTCGAGCGCGGCGCCGCGCTCCTCGCGCAGGTCCGCGTTGCCGTCTCGCAGGTCGTCGTCGGACAGGACGACGCCGTCAACGACGCACTGGTCGCATTCCTCGCGCGCGGGCACCTGCTGATCGAAGGGGTGCCGGGCACCGGCAAGACGCTCCTCGTGCGCGCGCTCGCGCAGGCGCTCGGGCTGCGCTTCGCGCGCGTGCAGTTCACGCCGGACCTGATGCCGTCCGACGTCACCGGCGTGTCGCTGCTGCGCGATGCGGCGCGCGGCTTCGAGTTCCAGCCCGGCCCGATCTTCACCGACGTGCTGCTCGGCGACGAGATCAACCGCGCGCCGGCCAAGACGCAGGCCGCGTTGCTCGAGGCCATGGGCGAACGCCAGGTCACGACCGATGGCACCACACGCCCGCTCGACTCGCTCTTCACCGTGTTCGCCACGCAGAACCCGATCGAACACGAGGGCACGTATCCGTTGCCCGAGGCGCAGCTCGACCGCTTCCTGCTCAAGACAATCGTCGGCTATCCGGTGGAGGAGGCCGAGCTCGCGATCCTCACGGCGCACGAGGCGGGGTTCGACGCCGAAGGGCTCGCGACGTCGGGACTGAAGGCGCTGCTCGATCGGGAGACGGCGCTCGCGTTGCGCGCGCTCGGCGACCAGGTGCGCGTGGCGCCTGAAGTGCGCGCGTACATCGCGGCCATCACGCGCGCCACGCGCGAGGAGACGTCACTCTCCATCGGGGCGTCGCCGCGCGCGTCGGTGGCGCTGCTGCGCACGGCCCGCGCCGCCGCGATTCTCGCCGGACGCGACTACGTGACGCCAGATGACGTGAAGGAGCGCGTGGCGCCCGCACTGCGCCACCGCATCACGCTCGCCCCCGAGCTCGAAGTTGAGGGGCGCAGCGCCGACGACGTGCTGGCGGCGATTCTCCTGCGCATCACCGCGCCCAAGTGAACACGGACCGCGTGCGGCGGCTGCTGCGCGTCGCGTGGGCCTCGCTCACGCGCGTGGCGCCGGAGCGCCGGCTTGCTTGGTGGGTGGCCGCAGCGGCGCCCCTCTGGTTCATCCCCGGAGAGGCCGGCCGCGTGATCGCGATCGGCGCGGGCGTCATGATCGGACTCGCAGCCATCGTGGACTGGGTGATGCTGCCACCCCCCGCGGCGCTGCGCGTGGCGCGACACGTACCCGCAACGCTCGGCGCCGGCGATGACGAGCCCGCGCACTATGCCGTGCAATCGTCGAGCGCACGGCCCATGACGGTGACGCTCGCCGATCGGCTGCCAGCGCTCATCGAGGGCGGCGTCGGTCGTTCCACTTTCGCGCTGCCCGCACGCGGACAGGCGCAACTCGACTTCTCCGTGACCGGCCTCAAGCGTGGGCGTTTCGAACTCGGGCCCGTCGGATTGCGCGTCACCACCGCGCTCGGGCTGCTCGGCGCGCGCGTGCTGGTCGAGCCCGGCGATCATGTCGACGTGCTGCCGTCGGTGCGCGGCGTCAAGCGCTTCCGCTGGCTCGCGATGCAACACCGGCTCGACGCCATCGGCGTGCGCGCGTTGCGGCGGCGCGGCGAGGGACAGTCGTTCGCGGGACTGCGCGACTACGCCCTTGGCGACGATCCGCGCAAGATGGACTGGAAGGCGACAGCGCGTCGCGGCAAGCCGATCGTTCGCGAGTACACGATCGAGCGATCGCAAAGCGTCCTCACGCTCATCGACGCCGGCCGCGGCATGACGCAGCTCGCGGGGAAGCTCTCGCGTTTCGAGCACGCGATCACGTCGAGCCTCATCCTCACCGACGTGGCCACCACGGCGGGCGACCGCGTGGGCACGCTCGTCTTCGACGATGCCATTCGCGCCTTCGTACCGGCGGAGCGCGCGCGGGGCGCGCTGCCATTCGTGCGTAACGCCTACACCCCGCTCGAGCCATCGCTCGCGGAGCCCGACTACGCTGCCGCCTTCCGCTTCCTCGGCGCGCATCAACGCAAGCGTGCGCTCATCGTGCTCTTCACCGACGTGCTCGACGTGCGCGCCTCGCGTGCGCTGCTGGCCCACGTGGCACGCGGCGCCACGCGTCATCTTGCGCTCATCGTAGCGCTGCGCAACGACGCGATGTTTGCCGCCGCGGACGGCACGCCCTATGCGTCGGTCAACACGGAGGGCACGCCGGACCCGCGCACACCGCTCTACACGCGCGCCGCGGCGGAGGAGCTGGTGCAGGCGCGCGCCGACGCGCTGGAGTGCATGCGCCGAACCGGCGCGATCGTGCTGGACATCTCGCCCGCCCAGATGACCGCCGCAGTGGTGAATCGCTATCTCGAGCTCAAGGCGCGGGGGGCGTTGTAGCGGCCGCGCGCGGTACGCCGAGCCGCACGAACAGGTAGAGCGCGACAGCGGTGAGTGCCGAGACGGCGAGCTTGAGCTCGAGCGGCCAGTACGGAATCGGCGACACGAGCCCCTCGAGCGCGCCGGCCACCAGCAGCAGCATCGTGGCGCCCGCGACGAGGCGCATGGCGCGCGGTCCGTCCTCGCGGAAGGCCGTGCGACGGGTGCGCGCCCCAGGCACGAGGATCACGCCCCCGATCAGCAGACCCGCCGCGCCCGCGATCGCGATGGCCGTGAGTTCGAGCACGCCGTGCGGCGCCACGAAGGCGAGCAGCAGCGTGCCGATGTCCTTGCTGGCGTAGAGTCCGGCCACCGCGCCGATCGAGATGCCATTGGAGACGAGAACCCAGAGCGTGAGCACGCCGGCCGTGATGCCGCTCGCGAAGGCCATGAACGCCACCTGCACGTTGTTGGCGATGATCTGTCCCGACATGACCGGACGAAACAGCCCAGGGTCCTCGACGTAGCCCGTTCCCTCCTGCGCCCGCCGCACTCCCTGATCGGCGCGGTCGAGCATCGAGGGCGGCAGCAGCGTGGCGGCCACGCTTGGCTCGCGCAGCACGGCCGTGTAGCTGATCGCCATGGGCGCGAACATGAGGAACGCGGCTGCGAGGATCACGGTGCTCGAACGGCGGATCTCCGCGGGGACGTCGGCAAAGCAGAAGCGCGCGATGTCGCGCAGCGGAATGCTCCGGCGACGATAGAGCAGGTTGTGCGCGCCGGCCACGAGACGGTTCAAGTAGAAGACGTCACCGGCCTCCTGTCCGCGCGTGGCGGTGCGCAGGCGCGCGAGGTCGGAGGCGATTTCGCGATAGTCGCGCACGAAGTCACGCACCCGTGGTTCGCCGAGCGTCGCAAGGCCGCCCTTCCGCGCATCAGCCAGCGTCGTGGCGAAGGTGCTCCAGCGCGCCGAGCCCTGCGCCACGATGGCATGGCGTTCGCGCGCCGCGCCAGTGTCGGCACGGGCCGCCATGCCGCGATCGCGCGCGGTGCGTTCGGAGTCACGCAGGCGGATGAGGCGCGCCATCGGCGTCGGTGCATCGATGTCGCGCGTGGCGGCGGCAAAGCGTTCAGCCAACTGTGCAACGAAGGCGACACGCTTCTCGTCGCCCAGGTCGCGCTGGCGCTCGAGGAAGCTGTCGAGCAGGTCGAATTCGCGATCGGTCAGCGCCGCGTGCAGCGCCGGCGCATCGGGCGCCGTCCGATCGCCGGCGCGCGCCGTCCGCACGGGGGTCTCGCGAATCGTGCCCAGCTGCTCCTGCACGACGATCGTGCCGCCGACGAGGTCGCCCAGGCGCTTGCCGCGTGCGTTGAAGAGCGACGCGAGCACGCCGACGGCGTAGGTGCCGGCCGGCTGCATGTCGACGATGCGGAGCAGGTTCCGCGACGCGGACGCGCCGAAGGTCACGGCGTAGCCGTTCTCGCGGACGACGCGCAGGTTCGCGAACCGCTTGCCCGGCGTCTGTCCGTCCCAGAGCGCCTCGAAGAAAACGAAGTAGCCCCAGTAGCCGAGCACGATCAACACGACCATGAATGCGCCGAACCAGACGCCGAGCAGCTCGCTCGCGCCCGTGACTCCGCCGAGCGCCGCTATGGCGATGAAGAGCAGCAGCAGCGCGCCGACCATGATGACGTGATCGAGGAGCGCCGCGCGCGCACGCGAGCCGACACCGGCAATCGTGTACGAGACGGAGACGAGCTCCGGCGTCTCGACGTCAACGCGGGTCTCGAGGGCGTGGCGGGCGCTCTGTACAGTGCTCATGGGTGTGCGCGCACGATACGATGCAGCGCCGCGGCGGGCAATGTCATCCGCGCGGGTGCTGCCGGGCCCATGCGCTGAACGCTGCCATGAAGCGCGCAAGCAGGTCGCGCGTGGACGCGTCGGCGAGCGCACCCGTGGCCGGATCGAACCGGTCGGTCCCGCGGGGAATGATGACCTCGGGTTGCGCCATCATCGGCGCGTTGAGGATCACGGCTACCTGTCGCAGGTGGTACTGCATGCGCATCGTGCCCGAGATGCCGATGCTGACGCCCATGACGGCAGCCGGCTTGTTCTTGAGCGGCGGCGTGGGCTGCGGGCGGGAGCCCCAGTCGATGGCATTCTTGAGGACGCCCGGAATCGAGTAGTTGTACTCGGGCGAGGCGTAGAGGATGGCGTCGGACTCGGAGAGCGCAGTGCGCAGGGCGGCCACGGGCTCGGGCCACGGCTCGACGTCGAGATCGGGGTTGTAGAGTGGCAGCTCGCCGAGGCGGTTCCAGACGGTGATGGCGAGGTCGGCGGGGGCCACCTCGATGGCGGCGCGCAGGAGCTGTCGGTTCATGGACGCCTTCCGGAGGGAACCGCAGAAGGCGAGGACGCGAATCGGTGTGGTCACGGAATCGGATGGGGCGATGGAAGTGGCACAGTGGATAGGTAAACGCCGCTCGCGCGGAATGTGCTCCCGGCTTTACCTTTGCGCGCCATGCGCATCCTCCTGATCCGGCACGCGATTGCCGAAGAACGCGACGTCTGGGCCGCCACCGGGGCCAGTGACGAGCAGCGACCGCTGACCTCCGACGGCGCCAAGAAGATGAAGAAGGCGACGAAGGGACTGATGGAGCTGGTGCCGACGCTCACCGCGATCGCGTCGAGCCCCCTCATCCGGGCCTGGCAGACGGCGAGTATCGTGGCCGACCAGTACTACGGCCGCAGCCCGGAGATCCTCCCCGCACTCGCGCCGAGCGGACACCGCGAGGACGTGCTGACGTGGATCAACCAGTTCGAGGGGGGCACGGTGGCCGTCGTCGGGCACGAGCCCGACCTGGGCGAGCTCTGCGGCTGGCTGATCGCCCGGCGCCCGGAGTCGAACATCGAGTTCAAGAAGGGTGGCGTGGCGATGCTCGAGTTCGGGACAGAGCGCGTGGCGGGGACGGCGATGCTCAAGTGGTTGATGACGAACAGCCAGCTCAAGGCGTTCCGGCCGATCGAGCCGACGGCCTGATCAGTCGCGCGTTCGAGAGCGCGGCCCGTGCCGGCAATGCGCAGCGTGGGATGACGCAGGGCACGGCGTCGCGGCGGGACGCGCGCTATCGTGCGAGCACATCCGGATGCAACCGCATCCAAGGCACTCCCACGACTGATCGAGGTTGACCATGGCCACATCGAAGAAGTCGGCGAAACCGGCGCCGAAGGCGGTGAAGTCCCTCCCCAAGACGTCCGTGAAGAACGCCGGATCAGTGAAGGGTGGCCGGATGGGAGGGGACGACGATCTCGACGATCTCGAGGTGGAGCGCCTGCGCGCCAAGGTGAAGTAGCGCGTGACGAAAGCGGGCGGACCCACCGTGGGTCCGCCCGCTTGTTCATGCTGGACTCGAAGAGTCTCGCCTAGTTCCCGAGCTCCTGGCACGTCCGCATCATCTCGTCCTGCACCTTCTTCGGGTTCGCGATGAGCTTGAAGAAGTCGTCGAAGTATTCCTTCGTCTGCTTCACGTTCTTCGGATCGAGATCGACCTGCTTGTCGTAGAGCGCGTAGATGGCGTCCTTCCGCTTCGTGAATTCCGCGGCGACTTCCATCACCTCGGCATCGCTGCGGATGCACGGGCCGCGGTAGAGCCGCTCGCGCACCGACCGGATCGGCAGCTGCGGGTCCGGCGTCGCATAGCGCGGGTTGATCACCCCCGACCAGTCGAAGTCGTAGGCCATCGGGAACACCGTGAAACCGTCGGTCGACCGGATCAACTTCATGTTGTGTAGTGCGCCCAGGCTCCAGTCGGTGTTGGCGATCAGGTACTCGAAGAAGCCGATCAGGCGCATGTGCTTGGCCTCGACATCATCGAACACGGCGCGCTTGGCTGTGAAGGGCTTGCCGCCCGTGCGGCGCGCCACGTCGTCCGATTCCTCGACGAGGAAGGCCCATGTGACGACCGGCTTCTCCTTCTTGAGCGAGTCGGCGTACGTCACCTTCACCAGCCGCGTTCGCATGCTGTACGGCGTCAGCATGTTGTAGATGCGGTAGATCGGCTCTTCCTGCAGGATATACTGCTCGTACTCCTTGTCGTCGGTCTGGCAGCGCGTGACGAGCTTGAGCTCCTTCTGGTGCTCGAAGATCGAGCCCTTGACCTCGGCCTTGCTGAAGAAGAGGCGGATCGGCGGGAAGTTGCAGTTGCGCCCCGAGAGCCGGAAGTTGCCGCGTGTGCCCACCGCCACCAGCATCGTGTCCTTGCCCTGCGCGCCGGCGTCGTAGATGAGCGTCGCGGGAATCGGCGCGCTCTGCCGTTCGCGCATGCGGACCAGCTTCTTCAAGTCCACGGTGATCGTCATCGTCACCGGCTCCTGCGAGCGGAAGAGCTTGCGGGGCGTGGTGTCGACCTTGGCCTCGGACGTGGGCTTGGCGCCGGCGTCCTGCGCGGACACCGCGCCGGCGGGAAGCGCGAAGACTGCCGTGGCGGTGCTGGCAACAAGTACCCGGCGGACTCGGGCGCGAAGGTCGGACGACGAACGCATGAGCAGGAATCCTGTCGAAAGGGTGACCGTAATCTTCACTTGAGTTCGACTTTCTGCACGTGGGGCGCGCCCTTGGTACGCAGGTCGAAGAGAATCTGCTGCTTGAGCACGTTGCCTAGCAGCGTCCCGGGATACTCCAGCCAGCGCGCGCCCGTGTCGTCGGTGACGCTGCCACCGTACCGCCACTGCAGCAGGTAGTCGTCGAGCAACGGTTCGATGGCGGCACGCGCCGTCTCCGGCGTCGTGGCGATCTGGAGCCGCAGCAGGTTCGCTCCACCGGACTGCTCGACGTCCTCGCTGTCCGTCTGCATCCGCTTCTTGCGGCGCAGCGCGCGATCGGAGAGCGCCTCGAGCTGCTCGGGGGCCAGACCCTTGAGCACCTCGTCGTCCAGCCGCGCGATGAACATGCCCGTGCGGTTGGCCGTGGCGAGCGCGCGCTGCAGCTGTCGCTGCGCCCGCTGCCCCTCGAGTGCCGGCGCGCGGCCGAAGTCGGTGTACCAGAGCACCAGCACCACCGCGTTGAACAGCACCGACATCACGATCGCGATCGAGATCTCGACGCCACTCGCGATGCCGATGCCCATCGTCAGGAACACGTACACGGCATCCTTGCTGTCGTCGAGCGTGGTGCGGAACTTGACCGCGGCCACGATGGCGCCGAGCGAAAAGGCGAGTGCCACCGAATGTTTGACCATAATCACGATGCCGGCCACCACCACCGGCAGGATGAGGAGCGACTGCACCATCGTCTGCTGGTACCCCTTCTTCTTGCGGGTGAGCGTGTACACCCACGCCACCGGCAGCGTCAGCAACCCCGCCGTCAGGATGGCGAGCGTGGTGCTTGTCATGACGGCCACCAGCGGTTGCGCACCGCCCTTGGCCACTTCGTTGGCGAAGATCTCCTTGGCGGCGCTCTTGCTCAGCGCGTCGACCACGCCGCGCCCGCCCAGCAGCTCGGCCAACGGCCCCGTCACCGCGCCGTTATCGTCCTTGGGCAACCGCTCCCAGATCAAGATGCCGACGCCAAGGAGCACGGCGTAGTAGAGCGTGACGCGGAGCAGGATGTCGTCCCAGACACGCTTCCACAGCGGCAGCGGCGACGTCGAGCGGACGGGTGGCGGGGCGATGGCGGTCACTTGCCGAAGGGAAGACGGTTGAGCGCGACGCGGCCGTTGCTCACGACCACGGTCACGTCCTGGATCTGGCGAATGTCGTCGAGCGGGTTCCCTTCGACGACGATCAGGTCGGCCTCGAAGCCACTGGCAATGCGCCCTGTTTTCGCGCTGAGTCCAAGGCACTCGGCCGCGAGCGAGGTCGCCGCCTTGATCGCCTCGAGGGGGGTGAAGCCGAGTTCGGTGAAGCTGATGATCTCGTGGCTCACGCGCGAGACGCTCTGCGGGCCGTACTGCGTGTCGACGCCGGTCACGATGCGCACGCCAAGTTCGCGGGCGCGGCGCACCATCTTCTGCGCGACCGGAATCATGTGGAGCGCGCGCACGTGGAGCACTGGATCGTCGTAGTCGCCGCCGGCATCGCGCAGGTCGATGAGCGTGGTGTACGTCGGCACGAGGAAGGCGCCGGTCTGCGCCATGAGCCTGAGGGTCGAATCGCTCAGGTAGGTGCCGTGCTCGATCGACTTGACACCGGCCTTGACCGCAGCGTACGCGCCCTCGTCGCCATGTGCGTGCGCGAGCACGGGCAAGCCGCGCTTGGCCGCCGCCTCGACCACCGCGCGCAGCTGCGCCTCGGTGTACGACTGCTTGCGCGGATCGGTGTTGGGCAGTCCGGCGCGTTCGGTGCCGCGCGTCTTGATGACGTCCACGCCGTGATCGGCGTTCACCTCGACCGCGAGCGCGAGCTCGGCTGGTGTGTTGACGCCGCTGGCGAGAGCCGCGAGGCGCGGGTCGGCCAGCACGGATTCGCCCAGGTCGGGCGAGATGAAGACGCCGGCGGCCAGCACGTCGGGCCCCGCGATCTTGCCGGTCTTCACCATCTCGCGCAGGGCGACGTCCTGAAAGTTGGACGTCGACGCGGACCGCACCGTGGTGACACCGCTTTCGAGCGCGCGCTTGGCGGCGCCGAGCGTACTGATGTGCGTGTGCGCGTCGATGAGGCCGGGCAGGATCCAGCGGCCGTGCAGGTCGATGACGGTGGCGTCGGCCGGGCGCGCGACGTTGGCGCCGACGGCGGCAATGCGACCACCGGCGAGCACGACGATCACGTCGCGAAGCGGCTGCGCGCTCACGCCATCGATGACGTTGGCGTGGAGGAATACCACGGGTCGCACCGGCTCCTGTGCGCGGAGGGTCGCACCCGGGAGGGCGGCGGCGAGCAGGGCGGCGAGCAGGGCGGCGAGCAGGGCGGCCAAGCGACGGGTGGCAAACGCGAACATCGGTGTGCGGTCCGGAAAAGGGCGGCAGGTCGGCCAAGGAATGACCCGAGCTTCATCATAGTGGGGCCGGTGCGGATGGTCGGCCAGCACCGAGGCTCGAAGCCCTTGGCAGGTCAGGCAATGCGGACCATATTGAGTACGCATTCCCAATACGCTGACATGCCGCCGATCCGCTCCAGCCCCTTCAAGGTTCCCGAACCGCCCATCACCGCCTCAGGCGCGCGGATGGCGTCGCGGTCGACGTTGATCGCGCTCGGGCATCGGCTGAACCTGATCGGGCTCGCTTGGACCTGCTTCGAGGCGTTGGTGGCGATCATTGCCGGCACGCTGAGCGGCAGCGTGTCGCTCTTGAGCTTCGGCATCGACGCAGGGATCGAGCTCGCGGCCGGACTCGTGGCGGTGTGGCGGCTCAACGGCGATGCGCGCTCGCACCGTGAACACATCGAGCACCGCGCGCTCAAGCTGATTGGCTGGTCGCTGCTCCTGCTCGCGGCCTATGTGGCCATGGAAGCGGCGCACGCGCTCATCACGCACGAGGTACCGAAGCCGAACATCTTCGGCATGGGGATCGCCGTGCTGTCGGTCTGCTTCATGCCGTGGCTGTCGAAGCAGAAGCGGCTCGTGGCCAAGGCGCTCCGGAGCAAGGCGCTGCAGGCGCACGCAGCGCAGGCCGCACTCTGCGGTTGGCTGGCGGGTTTCCTGCTCGTGGGCCAAGCCCTCGACCTGGCGTTGGGCTGGTGGTGGGCGGACGCCGTGGCCGCGCTAGCGATGACGCCGATCATCGTGCGCGAGGGACTCGAGGCGGTGCGCGGACACGCGCCATGCGGGTGCGAGCCCGACATCGAGGAGGTACACGCGCGTCGCGCCCCGATGCTCCTCACCACGGAGCGCGCGTGATCGTGCGCCAGCGTCACACCCGACAGCGCGCCGCCATCATGAGCGCGCTCGAGGCGGCCAACCATCCGTGCACGCCGGAGGAGCTGCTCGAGGCGGCGCAGGTGCGCGTGGCGAGCATCGGCATGGCGACGGTCTATCGCGCCATTCGCGACCTCTCTGATGAAGGAAGGTTGAGTGCGGTTGCGCTGCCTGGCGCGGCGCCGCGTTACGAACTCGCGGGTCGAGGACACCACCATCACTTCGAGTGCGCCGGCTGTCGCAAGGTGTTCCATGTGGACGGCTGCCCGGGCGACCTCGCGCGCCTCGCGCCCGCGGGGTTCACGCTCGAGGGGCACGAGATCGTGCTCTACGGCAAGTGCCCGGGGTGCGCCGCCAGCTCGAAGAGCGCGTAGCAGCAACCGGGAGCGGCTCGCGCACGACGGCCAGGCCAGCGGCGCAGGCCCACCGCTTCGTTTATCGCTACGGGAGTTTGAGGAAGAGCTGGTCGTGGATGTGGCGTGCTCAGCGTCCGAAGCGGACGTCGAACCAGGACTTGGCCGACCGCGCCAGCGGGGCATTGAGCTCGTGTCCACCATCGTGCCACTCGAGGGTCACGTCGGCGCCCGACTGTCGCAGCATCGCGGCGAGCCGCTCCACCTGCGTCTCAGGCGCAATCTGGTCGCGTCTGCCCGCGCCGATGAACACGAAGGTGCCGCGCAGGTCGGGCAGGATGGCGGGTTCGAAGGGGACCATCGGCGCGAAGAGCATTGCGCCGCGCAGCGTGCCGGGCCGCTGCAGCAGGACGCTCGCGGCAATGTTGGCGCCATTCGAGAAGCCCGCCGCCACGACCCTGCCCGCGTCGAAGCCGTATGAGCGCGCGGCATCACCGACAAAGCCGGCGAGGTCGTCAGTGCGCGTGACCAGGTCCTCGTGATCGAAGACCCCTTCCGCGAGCCGGCGGAAGAACCTCGGCATGCCGTGCTCGAGCACGGGGCCGCGTGGCGAGAGCACTCCCCACTGCGGCGCGAGCATCGGACCGAGCGGCAGCAGGTCGTTCTCGTCGCCGCCGGTGCCATGCAGCACGAGCAACGTGCCGGCGCTTGGCACTTCGGCCGGCACGTAGCGATGTACGTAACTCGACGGCCCGGCCGGCACGGTGGCCGACGAGGCCGGCGTGAGCAACTCGTCCGTCTCGTCGAGTGGCGCGAGCGAGCGCTTGATGGCGGGACGCGCCGGCTCGAGCCACGGCGGCAACGCGAGGGCGCGACCCAGCAGCTCGGCCGGTTCGTCGAGGAGAAAGCCCGGGCCGTCGGTAGCGAGCTCGAGCAGCACGCCGCCGGGCTCGCGGAAGTACATCGACTTGAAGTACCGACGGTCGAGTTGCCCGGTGATCGACATTCCGGTATCGGCAATCCGTTTGCGCAGCGCGTCCTGCACCGTGCCGTCGGCCACGCGCCAGGCGACGTGGTGCACGGTGCCCACCCCCTCCACGCCGCGCACGAAACCGCCCACGGTGCGCACGTCGAGGTACGTGCCCGCACGCGGTGTGTTGCAGGTGAAGCGATGATGGTTCCCCTCCTGCGACACCGAGAGGAAACCCAGCGTGTCGGTGAGGAGCGAGTTCGTGTCGCGTGCGGATTCGATCCAGAGCGTCACCGCGTGCAGTCCACGAATCGCCATGTCATTCGGCACGCCGCCACTCTTCCACGCGGGCCGCTCGGGCGCTTCGGGAGTGCTCACGAGTTCGAGCAGCATGCCATCCGGATCGCGGAACTCGAGCACACGCTCACCGTGACGCGTGGCCGGCAGCCCGTGCGTCACGCCGTGGGTGAGGAATCTCTCGATCCACCAGCCCATCGACTCGGGCGGCACCGAGAGCGCGATCAGCGCGCACTGTCCCGCGCCGACGCGGCCATGTGGCGCGCCCATCCACGGAAAGAAGGTGATGACGGTGCCGGGCGCACCGGACTCCGTGCCGAAGTACAGGTGCCACGTGCCGGGATCGTCGAAGTTGACGGTGCGCTTGACCAGCCGCAGCCCGAGCACCTGTTCGTAGAACTCGCGCGTGCGCCGCGGGTGGCCGCAGATCGCGGTCACGTGATGCAGACCGAGCAGCGCGACGTCGCTCATGGGTCGAGGGCCACGCCGAGGTGCAGGGCGAGCGGGGCCAGCGCTGGTCGCAGCGCCGCGGGCACGGTGTCGCGCACCTGCACGAGGGCCACGAGCGCGTCGTACGGCACGGTCGCGCCCGCGCGCCCCACCAGCCGCGCGAGCCTGAGCGCCGTCGTCACGCCGATCTCCAGTTCGTCCACGCTCTCCGACAACGTCAGCACGCGGATCGTGTGCGTGAGCGCTTCGCCGGCGAGCACCCCCACCGGCTCGCCCTGCGAGAGCCGCACGCGCAGCTCGGGGCCGAGCAACGTGCGCACGTCGTCGCCGGTAAGCAGGCGCGTGACCGGCTCGGCGTATCCTTCGGCAAACTGCGCCGGACGGAGGACGTGATGCAGTCCGTCCGGTCCCGTAGCCTCGACCACGATGTCGCCATCGGCCTCACGGCGCACAAGCACCTGCCAGCGCGTGGTGTCGCCCGTGCGCCGGTGCGTGAGTACGAGCGTGCCGTCCGGCTCCTCGATCGCGTCCACGCAGGGAGCGGCCGTGGCGTCGACCGTGGCCGAGAGCGCGGTGCTCACGGCACGGCCGGCCGCCACGCGCGCGAGTGGCGACGCGCCCGGACCCGCGAGTCGCTCGAAGATGTCGGCGGCGGTGCCCTCCTTCTTGTCATTGCTGCGCGCGGCGGCGAGGCGCGTGACGAGCCCGTCGCGCAGTGCGCCGGTATCGCCAGCGAGCTCGAGCGCACGTGCCGCGTAGCGCAGCACCTGCTTGGGCTCGAGGCCCGCCACGTCATCGAAGAACCAGGCGCACGACGTGAACATGCGCAGCGTCGCCCGCTCCTGCTCCAGCAGGCGGCGTCCCGCGAGCAGCGTGGCGTCGCTCTCGTTCGCGAGGCGTTCGCGCACCCACGCGGCCTGCGGTGCGCCGTCCTGCGCCACGACATCGCCGTAGTCGTCGAGCGTCGCGTCGGCATCGGCAAAGATGTCAGGCGCTTCGCGAGCCCAGCGCGCGCGTAACTCGCCCGCGAGCCAGGTGAGCGATTCACGGAGCGGCGCCCGCCATGCCTGCGACCAGCCGCGTTCGGGCGCCACCTTGCATCCGCAGTCGGATCGCCAGCGCTCGACGCCGTGCACGCAGCTCCACGCCGAGGGCGACACGAGCTCGGCGGCCGGCCGCGCACCCATGCGCGCGACGATGCTCGCGTAGTTCTCGATGCGTGCGCTGTCGTGTCGCGCGATCCGATCGATCGCGGCCGCCATCGCCATCTCGCCGAAGGCGTGATGATGGCCGAATGTCTCGCCGTCGGTGGCGATGGCGCGCACGACGGGTGCGGCCGTGCCGCCCGGGAGCGGCGTGACGTCGAGCAGGCGCGCCGTCAGCGCGTCGCCGCTCTTGAGCAGAGGCCCGAACGCGACGTCGCGTGAGAGGTTGCCGTCGTACACGCAGAGCGCAATCGAGCGACCACCACCCGCATCGAAGCTGAGCGGCACGCCGTCTGCCGGCGGATTCCTGACCTGATGCGGCGCGATGATCGTGAACGCGATCCCCGCTTCGGCGAGCGCCACGAGCGTGGCCTCGTCCACTGCCGTCTCCGGGCACCAGAAGCCCTCTGGCTCGCGGCTGAAGCGCCGGCGGAAATCGGCGATCCCCCAGCGGATTTCGGTGCGGCGCTCGCGCGGTGAGGCGAGCGGCAGGATGACGTGGTGATACGGCGCCGCCATCGCATTGCCGTGTCCGCCGAGGCGTGCCACCGACAACCGGTCGGCCGCGACGATCGCGCGCCACGTGCTCGGTGCGGAGCGCTCGAGCCATTCAGCCAACGTCGCGCCGACATCGAACGACATCGCCTCGTAGCAATTCACGAGGCGCGCGATGCGTCCCTGGTCGTCGAGCAGGCGCGCCGTCGCCATCGGCGTGTAGCACTCCTGCGTGATGCGCACGTTCCAGTCGTGCGCGGGGGCCGCGTTGGCCTCGCGCTCGACCACCTCGAGCCACGGATCCTCGCGCGGCGGCTGATAGAAATGCCCGTGAACGACAACCGACCGCTGCGTGCTCACCCCAGCGCCTCCGCGGGCGTGTGGCCCGCGAGTGCGACGCGCACGGCGTCGAGCACCAGCGGGAAGACGTCGTCGCGCACGCGCAGTTCCGCAGCGAACGCGCGCGCCGCCCCGAGGTCCGCGCTGCCTTCGAGTGCTCCGAGAAAGCGCTCGAGATCCTCGGCGTGCCCGTTGAAGCGGCGTTCCGCGTAATCGGCGACTTCGCCCGTCGAGATGATGAACTGCCAGTCCGACGACATGAGCAGCAGCATCGAACGCGCCGCCTGCGCGAGGATGTCGTGCAGGTCGCTATTGGCAAGTGCGGTCGGCGCCACCGCCCAGAAGCGCTCCTCGAGCGGCCAGAGCTTGTGCCAGGTCCACGCCGTGAGCGGACCGTACCACATGCTGAAGTCGCCGTTCGCGCCCCACGTGCCGGGCGCCAGCTGCACGCCGCCCTCATGCTTCGCCGTCGCGATGTGCTGCGACGCCGTGGCGGCGCGCACGTTGCGCTCCATCGGCAGCGCCCGATACAGCCCCTCGACGAAGTCGACCCCCTCGAACCACCAGTGCCCGAAGAGCTCCGTGTCGAATGGCGCGACAACCACCTCGCGCAGCGGATCGGTGCCGTTGGCGGCAATGCCGCCGAGCGTCTTCGCGAAATCCTTGGCGTGCCGCGCGGCCGCGCTCGCCGCACGCTCGGGTACGTACGGCAGCTTGTCGCCCAAGTCGGCCTTGCTGTCGGTCACGCGCCAGAGCTTGAGGCCGCCGGGCCAGCGGATCTTGTGGAACTCGAGATAGCTGCCGTCACCAGGGTAGCCATCGTGGCGGCTCCAGACCTTGAACGACGTGCGCGGATCGCGCACGAGGGCGCGCGGTGCGCTGTCGTCACGGCGCCGGCCGATGCGATAGGCGCGATAGGGCGAGTGCCGCCGCCGGCCGCTCTCGATCATGACGCCGGCCTTCACCAATTCGCCTTGCTGGAAGACGACGTCGCCGTAGAGGCCGAGCGACGCGCCGGCGCGTGCGAGGTGTGCATCGACGGTGACGAAGCGGACGCCGAACTCCTCGAGGAAAGTCTCGATGCCGGCGCGTGTCTGGCCCGCGCGCGGCGCCTTCGGGTCGGGATTCCAGGGTCCGCGCGGACGGTATGCGCACTCGGGCATCCAGAGGCCCGCGGCCTTGATGCCGAAGAGACGCTCGTGTTCGGCCTGTCCCGCGGCGAGTTGCAGGCGGATGGATTCGTCGCGACCAAGCAGTGGCAGAAAGCCGTGCGTGGCCGCCGACGTCGTGATCTCGAGCCGTCCTGCGCGCGCGTGCGCCGCAAAGGTGCCGATCAGGTCGCCGCCGATCTCCTCCCACGTCTCGCGCAGCCACACGTACCGGTCGTACCACCAGCGCGTGATCTCCAGAAGGCGCGCGTCAGCGGTGGCAGGCAGCGAGCCCTCGCAGGCGATGCAGGCCTCGATGCGCTGGTTGAGGAACGCCTCGAGTTCGGTGGCGAAGACCGGGTTGGCGAGCTGTGACGCGAGGATCGGCGTGATGCCGAGCGTCACGGGGGCGTCCACGCCATCGGCGGCGAGCGCATCGAGCGCACGCACGAGTGGCAAGTACGTGTCGAGCGCAGCCTCGGTGAGCCAGTCGCTGCCGTGCGGCCACCGCCCGTGGTTGAGCACGTAGGGCAGGTGACTGTGCAACACGAGCACGAAATCCATGGTCGGCATCAGGACGTGGCCTCCAGGTCGAGGGTCGCCAGGTAGCGCGCGTCATACGCGAGCACGGCGTCATCCCAGCCGGCCGGAAGCGCCAGCGCCTGCTTCACGCGCGCGGTCCAGCCCTTCTTGTCGCCGAACGCCACGAGTGCCGCATCGAGCGCGGTGTCGAGTGACGCGACGTCGAACGGCTGGAAGCGGAAGATCGCGTCGCTTTCGCTCAGGTCGCCGTGCGCACCGGTGGCGCGCGCCACGATCACCGCGCCGTACCGCAATGCGCGCCGCGCCGCAGCGGCACCCGGCTCGTGCAACGACGGCAAGAGCACGATGTCGGCGCCCGCGAAGGCACGGCGTTCCGCGCGCGCGTCCATGCCGCCCAACACCGCCACGCGCCCCGCATGACGCTCGGCGAGCGCGTGGGCGCCGGCCACGAGCATCGGCTCGCCGCTGCCAGCAATCACCACCTGTGCATCGCTCGACTGCACGAGGGTGCTCTGCAGTGCGAGCACGGCGCCGGAACGCAGCGTGAGTGGCCCCGGCACGAACACGACCGGCGTGCGCGCGCGCACCGGCAGCTTGGCCGCGCGCTGCAGCGCCTGCTTGTTCTTGGCCCTGTCGGCCACGGTGCCCACACCGAAGCGCGCAGCCAGTCCCGTATCGGCCGCCGGATTCCAGAGCGCGGCATCGAGACCGTCGGCAATGGCCGTGAGCGCGCTGCCACGCCAGCGGAAGAGCCCGTCGAGACCGAAGCCACCGGCCGGCGTGCGCAATTCGGCGAGATGCGCCTCACTCGTGGCAACGACCTGCTCCGCACACGCGGCGCCGCCCTTGAGGAGATTGACGTGACCGTACCACTCGAGCGCGTCCGGCGTGAAGAGGCGACCCGGCATGCCCAGCTCGTGTAGCCGTTCGGGTCCGACATGTCCCTGGAACGCGGCATCGTGCATCGTCAGCACCGATGGCACGCGCTCGGCCGGCGGTACGAGGTGTTCGATGACGGGCACCAGCGCCGCATGCCAATCGTGCGCGTGCAGCACCACCGGACCCGAGACGAGTCGACGTACCGCGGCGGTGGCCGTGTGCGCGAGGAGCGCGAACCGTTCGGGGTTGTCGTGATAGGAGCCATCGCGATCGCCGTACACGCCCTCGCGATCGAACGCTGCGCGGTGATCGACGAAGAGCAGCCACGGACGTCGCGGATCGGGATCGACTTCGCCCAACAGCGAGACGATGTCGACGTGATCGCCCATGGTGACATCGAACGGGTCGCCGACCGGCACCAGCTCGGGATGCTCGGCGATGACCGAGCGGTACGCGGGTGACATGACGATCACGTGCCGCCCGCTCGCGGCTTGCGCCTGTGCGAGACCAGCCACCGCGTCGCCGAGCTCCCCGACGCGTCCCCACGGGGCCACTTCGGCGCTCACGTGCACGATCGTCACGGCGCGGTCGCCCGCGCGGAGCGGGCTCGCACTGGGCACCACGCTCGCCGCTGCGCGACCGGTGCGCGGTGTGACCGCGCGCTTGGCGGGAGCGGCCTTCTTCTTCGCGCTCATCCGGTCGGCGGATCGTCCGCCGAGCCGGTGCCCGTCATCGAGGGCACGTAGTAGTCGCGCGCGTACTCCTCGACCATGCGATGCGCGGTGAAGAACTGGCCGGAGATGCGCATGGCCTGCTTCATCATCGTGAGCCAGTCGCGCGGGATGCCCTTCTCGTCGCGCGTGTAGAAGCGCGGCACGACTTCCTTCTCGAGAATCGTGTAGAGGCGGTCCGCCGTTTCGGCGTCGTCGTCCACCACGCCGGCCTCGCCGATGGCCCATCCGTTGGAGCCGTCGCACGCTTCCTCCCACCAGCCATCGATGGTGGAGAACTGCGGCACGCCGTTGAGCGCTGCCTTCATGCCGCTCGTGCCCGAGGCCTCGAGCGGCACCTTGGGCAGGTTCATCCACATGTCCACGCCCTGAACGAGCAGGTGCGCCAAGTGCATGTCGTAGTCTTCGACGAACGCCACACGCCCCTCGAACTGCGTGTCACGCGTGAACTGGTAGACCTGCTGCAGCACGTCCTTGCCGGGATGGTCCGCGGGATGGGCCTTGCCCGCAAAGACGATCTGCACCGGGCACTTGCTGTCGGTGAGCAGTTTCTTGAGCCGTTCGGCGTCGCGGAAGATGAGGTTCGCGCGCTTGTACGTCGCGAAGCGGCGGGCAAAGCCGATCGTGAGCACGTGCGGATCGAGCATCACCCCCGCGCCGACGATCTGCGGCGCCTCGAGCGAGTGCGCGACGAACGAGCGCCGCGCTTCCTCGCGGATGATGTTGAGGAGGCTCTCCTTGAGCTGCCGGTGCGCGAACCAGAGCGTCGCGTCATCGGCGGCCATGATCTTGTCCCACGTGCCCGGCTCGTCGAGGCGGTTGCCCCAGTCGGCGCCCAGCGAGCGATCGACCACCTGCATGATCGCGTTCGCCATCCAGGTGGCGAGATGCACGCCGTTGGTGACGTGGCCGATCGGCACCTTCTCGGCTGGCCGGCCCGGCCAGAGCGCGGTCCAGAGATCGCGCGTCACCACGCCATGGCGGCGCGACACGCCGTTGACGCGCCGCGAGAGGCGGATCGCCGTCGCCGTCATGTGGAACGTCTGGTGGTCGATGACCGGGTGATGGCCGATGGCGAGGAAGTCGTCCTTCGAGATGCCCATCTCGTCCCAGATCGGGCCCGCGCACTGCTCGATCTGGTCGGGCCCGAACTGGTCGTGGCCCGCGGGCACGGGGGTGTGCGTGGTGAAGGTCGAGGCGCTGCGCACCTTGGCCGTGGCGTCGGCGTACGACATGCCGCCGGCGACGTACTCGCGCACGCGCTCGGTGAGCATGAACGCCGCGTGGCCCTCGTTGGCATGCCACGCCTGTGGCTCGATGCCGAGCGCGCGCAGGACGCGCACGCCCCCGACGCCCAGCAGCCACTCCTGGCGGAGGCGCAGCGCCGGCCCACCGGCGTAGAGCTTCGAGAGCAGCGGCCGGTCGTCGACGTGATTCTCCTCGAGGTCGGTGTCGAGGAGGTAGATCGGCACGCGGCCGACATCGAGCCGCCAGGCGCGGATGCGCACATCGCGGCCGAAGGTGCTCACGGTGGCGAGGTACGGCACGCCCCCCGGTCCCGCCACGGGCGAGATCGGGGTGAGCGAGATGTCGTAGCGCACGTCGGTGTCCTGCTGCCGCCCCTCGACGTTGATGCGCTGGTCGAAGTACCCCGCGCGATAGAGGATCCCGATGCCGACGAGCGGGACGCCCAGGTCGGACGCGGCCTTGCAATGGTCACCGGCGAGCACGCCCAGGCCGCCCGAATAGATCGGAACAGAGCTGTGGAGCCCGAACTCGGCGCAGAAGTAGGCGATCGGCTTCTTCGCGTGTTCGGGCCACTGCTGGGAAAACCAGGTGCCGGCGCCCGACTGCTCGTGCCGGAACCAATCCATCATCTTGTCGTAGTACGCCGTGATGCGCGGATCGCGGGCAGCGGCGTTGAGTCGTTCGGCCGAGACCTGGTCGAGGAACTTGAGCGGATTATGGCGGACGCTCTGCCAGAGGCGTTCGTCGATGCTGCGGAAGACGACGCGGGCCTCGCGGTGCCAGCTCCAGGACAGGTTGCGGGCGACGTCGGGGAGCGCGGCGAGGCGATCGGGAATCAGGGCGGGCACGTGGCAGTGATGTCGAAGGTGAGGCTGCGCCAGCGATCCGGCGAGTGAACGCTCGTCGAGGGCGTCGCAGAACCTGTCAAGTTACCGACGCGAAGCAGCCCGTGTCAGTAGCGCTCTTTCCTGAACCATGGCCGCGGCTTAACGTGCAGATGCCCTCCCACCCCGGGCTCCCTCCAATGTCACGAGGTCATCGTCTTCCCATGACGCGTCTCGCTCTCGCCATCGCCGCCATCTCACTTGGCGCCTGCGCCACCGCCGGCGCCACGTCGTCGGCTGCGCCCTCTCCAACGAGCGCCGCTCCAGCGAGCCCCGCGTCGGCGGTTGCGGCCCGGCCGGCCAAGACGGCCGTCAATCCGGTCGGACAGTTCGAGTTCAACACCGAAGTCAACGGCAGCCCGATGAAGGGAAACCTCCGCATCGCCGGCACGACCGGCAGCTACACGGGCACGATGACGTCGGACATCACGCCGGAGCTGCCGATCACGAGCATCGCGGTCGATGGCCAGACGATGAAGCTCGTGATGGACACGCCGAACGGCGCCGCGACGATCAACCTCAGCTTCACCGGCGACACCTTCACCGGGAACTGGGAGCTGGGTGGTGCATCGGGCCCGCTGACGGGCAAGCGCGTCAAGTAGGTCGTCGTCCTGAGCACGTTGTCGTCCTGAGCGAAGCGAAGGACCTGCTTTCTCGAGCAAGCAGGTCCTTCTTCGCTCAGGACGACAGCACGCGTTCCGCCTAGCGCGCGTCCGGCGGCGGGATGAAGAACGGCCCCGGCGCTTCCCACGGGACCGCCGCGCGGAACGCGTCCGCCGACCGGCGGAGCTGCACGAGCTCGTCCGCCGGCATGCGGTCCATGTTGCGGATCATCATGGCCATCCGCGGATGGTTGACGAACCGCTCGCGGTGGCGCGCCAGGAAATCCCAGTACAGGACATTCACCGGGCACGCGTTCTCGCCGCTCTTCCGCGCCACGTCGTACGAGCAACTAGAACAATAGTTGCTCATGCGATTGATGTATGCGCCGCTCGCCACATAGGGCTTGGACGCTATCACGCCACCGTCGCCCCAGGTGGCCATGCCGGCCACGTTCGGCAATTCCACCCACTCGTACGCATCGGTGAACGCGGCCCAGAACCAGCGCGAGAGCGCCTCGGGGGTCACGCCCAGCAGCGTGGCGATGTTGCCCTGCACCATGAGCCGCGGAATGTGGTGCACGCGGCCGTGGTCGCGCACCGAGCGCACCGTGTCGGCGAGGCAGCGCATGCGGCAGGCGCCGTGCGTGCCCGCGCCGGCGTAGCCCGCCTCGCCGTCCGGCGCCCAGTACCAGAGCGGCAGGGTGCGATCGGCCCCGAGCGCGTTGGCCGTGCGCAGCCCGGGCATGAGCTTCCGGTAGATGCCGCGCACGAACTCGCGCCAGCCGAGGATCTGACGAATGAACCCTTCGGCGCTCGGCAGCGGCACGGCGCCCTCGCGATAGGCACGCTCGGCGCGCTTCACGACTTCCATCGGGTGCAGAAGGCCGACATTGATGGCGGACGAGAGCGTGGAGTGCAGGAGGTCGGTCTCGCCAGCCTGCATCGCGTCTTCGAACGGCCCGAACTCCGGCAATCGCTCCGTGACGAACCGTTCGAGGAGCGCGAGCGCGTCACGGCGCGTGACGGGCAGTGAAAAGCCATCGACGGAACCCCAGCGTCCCTTCCAGCGGCTGACCTGCGCCATCACGCTGCGCGTGAGGGCATCAGGCTCGAAGGTCATGCGCGGTGGCGTCGCCCGCCCCTTGGGCCACGGCTTGCGATTGTCGGCGTCGAAGTTCCAGGCGCCGCCCGTGGGCGAGCCGTCGGGCTCCATGAGCACATGGTGCGTGCGGCGGAGTTCGCGATAGAACCACTCCATGCGGAATTCCTTGCGTCCCTCGGCCCAGGCATCGAAGACGGCGCGCGGCGCGATGAAGCCGGGATCCTCGCGGCGCTCCAGGGTGACGCCGAGCTGCGCGAGACGCGGTGCAACGCGTCCCAACTCCTCGAGGAGCTGCCACTCGCGCGGTTCCGAGCAGACCACGCGGCGCGCGTTGTGCTCGCGCGCGGCGTCCACGATCGCGTCTTCATAGGACGGCGCCACGCGGTGGTCCACCACGTAGCCCGCGGCGCGCAGTTCGTCGGCGAAGTGGCGCAGCGTGCTCAGGATCAGCACCAGTTTCTGCCGGTGCCACGGCAGTTCGGCGCCCTTGGACACCGACTCGACGAGGAGCACGACCACGTCGGGGCGCGGGGCGCGCGGAATGCGCGCCACGGCGCGGGAGCACTCCCACGGCGCGATGAACGTGATGGTCGGTCGAGCGGGACGTGCCACGGTCGGGTTCACGACGTATCATGACGCCAGTGCGACGAATCGTTCCCGCATCGATCCTGGCGGTCCTCGTGACCGCGGTAGCGCACGCGGCGTACGCGCAGCGGGTATTCGGCCGCGTGGTCGAGGCCGATGGGCGCACCGGAGTCGCCGGGGCGCTGTTGACGCTCGTGCAGGATTCGGTGCGGGCGACTCCGGTGCTCTCGGGCGCCGACGGCCGTTTCTTCATGCGCGCGCCCACTACCGGCCGGTGGCAGCTACGTGCAGACGCGA
This sequence comes from Gemmatimonadota bacterium, assembly GCA_025359135.1. Lineage (GTDB taxonomy): Bacteria > Gemmatimonadota > Gemmatimonadetes > Gemmatimonadales > Gemmatimonadaceae > JACPPC01. Next base: position 89,121 of record JANYHJ010000138.1, read on the forward strand.
TCGGCCGGCCGTCGCAGCTCTCGCGCGTGCTCACGCTCGGCGTGAACGACACCACGCGCGTGGAGCTGCGCTTTCCGCCGTACGTGCCGACGCTGGCGATGGTGCGCGTCTCGGCCGACCGCGCCTGCGTGCAGCGCCCCGACGAGGGCGAGCGGATGGCCGGGGTGTGGCAGGCGGTGCGCACCGCCCTCGAAGCGAGTTCGGCCACGGAGCGCGAGCGCCGCACGCCGCTCGAGCTCGAGGTGACGGACTACCGGCTCGATGTCTTCAAGCAGCGTTCGGCGGCCATGAAGCTGACGCTCCGCTCGTGGAGCGGCGCCGGATTCCTCTCGGCGCCACCGGAGGAGTTGGTGGTGAAGGGGTACGTGCGTCAGGTGGGCGATTCGGTGGCGTACTTCGCGCCGGACGCGAACGTGATCACGTCGCCGTCATTCCTGGCGACGCACTGTTTCCGGGTGGAGGAACACGCGCCGCTCTTCGGCGCACGGCAGGTGGGACTGAGCTTCCAGCCGCTGCGCGAGCGCACGGTGGGCGACGTGCGCGGCACGCTCTGGCTCGACGCGCAGACGTCGGCGCTGCGCAAGCTGGAGCTCGAGTACGTGGTGCCGGGACGCACGTCGTCCTTGCCCAATGCCGACGCGACGATGGAGTTCTCTCGGCTGCCCAACGGCCGCTGGTTCGTGTCGCGCTGGATCCTCAACATGCCGGTGGTGCGCGAGGTGGGGCCGGCTGTGGGCGGGGTGAGCACGGTGCAGTTCTCGGGCTGGCGCGCACGCGAGGGGATGGCGCATGCGATCTCGCTGCGGGATGCGCAGCGGTTGGCGCCACCGGCGGTGGTGATGGGGCGGGCGGTCGACAGCACGACCGGGCAGCCGATGGCGGGAGCGACGGTGACGCTCGAGGGAGTCGGCCAGCAGCAGACCGACTCGCTGGGCGCGTTCGCGTTCACCGTGCCGGACCCGTTGGCGGTGCCGGTGCCGGCGATGTTGACGCTCGGCACACCGCGCACGACGGAACTGGGGATTGAGTCACCATCCCGCGAGGTCACAGTCGTGGCTGGCGAGACCGTGTCGGCGGATTTGGCGATCCCAACGCAACGGCGACTTCATCAGCGCCTTTGCACGGGGCGTCAGCGAACCGCGGAGGAATTGGGAGCTCTGCTGGTGACTTTCAAGGACGAAGATGACAATCAAGTGGCTCAAAATGCTACTATAATGGCTGAATGGAGCACTGATACTGCTTCGAATACAACTGGTGACGCCGCATTCTCGCCGGACGGGTACGACGTGCAGGTGCTGCGACGAGAGGGCAACGGCCGATTCACGATCTGTGGGGTACCGACCGGCGTTCGCGTGCACCTGATCGCACAGTGGGGCCACAATCGGCGCCTCACGCGAGATCTGCAGGCGGGACGCAGCCTGTTCACCGAGGTCCAGTTGCAGGCTCCATCAGCCAGTCCGCGCGAACGCTGAGGCTGACCCACCACCGTGTGGGCGACGAGGCCCACGGCCAGGTGACGCCCATGGCACGACACCCCATCTTGGGGTTCGGAGGATTCATGCACGCACGCATCATCGGAGTTCTTGCCCTCGTGTTCGGCGCGACGCCCCTCGCCGCACAGGTCGTCACGGGGCGTGTCATCCGCGAGGATGGCCGCACCCCCGTGGCGGGCGCCGTCATCACGCTCGTGCACGACAACGAGCGCATCCGCCCGATCCTTTCCGACGTCGAGGGCCGCTTCAGCTATCGCAACGCCCCGACCGGCAACTGGATCGTGCGGGCCGATGCCGCCGGCTTCGGCATGAACTTCTCCGAGGCGTTTCGCATGGGTCCGCGCGACTCCCTCGACGTCACCGTGCGCCTCACCCCCTTCGCGCAGCAGCTCGCGAGCGTGAAGGCCACGGGTCCGATGGCCAAGTGCAACAACAACCCGGGGAGCGCCGAGCGCACCGTCGTGGTCTGGTCCGCCATTCGCAGCACCCTTGAAGCCAGCCAAGCCACCGAGCGCGAACGCCAGACGCCGCTCGAGATCACGGTGCTCGACCACACACTCGACGCGACCAGAAGGCGCAAGTCCACCGAGCTGTTCAAGAAGACGCGCAGTTGGTCAGGCGTGGGCTTCAGGGCGCACTCGCCGGCGATGCTCGACTCGATCGGGTACGTGCGCGTGTTCGACGACTCGTTGGTGGCGGCCAAGGCGGATCGCGGCGTGAGCGCCGAACGTCCGCAGGCGCAGAGTGCCGGCGGCCTTGGCACCATGATCATGGTCGAGCGCGAGCAGGAAGAGCGCGAGTATTACCTGCCCGACGCCGACGTGATGATGTCGCCGACGTTCATCGATGCGCACTGCTTCTCGGTGGTGGAGCGTGAAGCCTCCAACGGCGTGCCGCGCGCGGTGGGGCTCGCCTTCCGGCCCGCCACCCAACGCACCGTGGGCGAAGTGGAGGGGACGCTCTGGCTCGACCCGGTGACGGCCGCGCTCACACAGCTCGACGTGGACTTCCTCATTCCGGGTCGTTCGCGTTCACTGGCCAACGCCCGCGCCACCCTCGACTTCGCGCAGCTGCCGACGGGGCGCTGGATCGTCTCGCACTGGTCACTGCTGATGCCGAAGGAGCGAAGCCAGCGCAACTCGATGGACAACGGCTTCGAGCAGAAGCTCGCCGGCTGGAACGAGCGCGAGGGCACGGCGCGCGTGCTGCCGCTGGCCGAAGCGGCGAGCATCGCGCCGGGTGCGGTGGTGCGCGGCCGCGTGCTCGATGGCACCACCGGCAAGCCGCTCACCGACGCCGCATTCACGCTCGAGAGCGTCGGCACGGAGCTCACCGACTCCACGGGTCGCTTCCAGTTCCGGATCTTCAATCCGCTTTCGATTCCGCTCCCCGCACAGCTCACGATGCGCTCCGAGCGCGCCAACGTGCTGAACGTCGTGGTGCCGCCGAGGGAGGTGCGTTTCAAGCCCGGCGACACGGTCGAGGTGAACATCGCGATTCCGAGCACCGCGCGCATGCGGCCGGCGCTCTGCGGCGCCGTGCTCGACTCGCTCACGGCGATGGCCAAGGGCGTGGCGTTCGACACGGGCACCGTCATCGGCCGCGTCACGAACAACGCCGATGGCGTCGAGGATGCGTTGGTCGTGGCCAACTGGTACCTGGACGGTCAAGGCAAGCCGACGGCGACCCGCACGGCGACGATGGCGCGACGTGCCGCGAAGAGCGGCATGGGCGGGCGCTACGCCCTCTGCGCAGTGCCCGAGAACGTGCCGGTGCTCGTGCACGCGGAGTTGGGGAACGCCAAGGGACAGGCGGTCACCGTGACCACCGCGCCCGGGGTGTTCGCCGAGGCGTTCGTTACCGTCGTACCAGGGCCGCCTGGTCGCGCACCCGCTCGGCCGTGATCCCGAACTGCCGATACAGCTCCTGATACGGCGCGCTCGCGCCGAACCGCTCGATGCCGATGATGGCGCCGTTGTCGCCCACCCAGCGGTGCCAGCTCATCGGGTGCGCGGCCTCGATGGCCACCCGCGGAATGCCCGCAGGCAACACGGCAGCGCGTGCGTCCGCTGACTGCGCGGCGAAAAGCTCCATCGACGGCACGCTGACCACGCGCGCGCGGATCCCGTCCTTGGCGAGCAACGCTTGCGCATCCACCGCAATGCCGACCTCGGAGCCCGACGCCATCAACACCACCTGCGGCGCACCGCCCTCGGCTTCCTTCAGCACATAGGCGCCCTGCCGCGCGCCGCTCACCGCGGCGAAGCCCGCGTTGCGATCGAAGCACGGGAGCTTCTGGCGCGTGAGCACCAGGGCCACGGGGCCACTCGTGTGCGCGATCGCAACGCGCCACGCTTCGGCTACTTCATTGGCATCGGCTGGCCGCAGCACGAGCACGTTCGGTATCACGCGCAACGACGCGAGGTGCTCCACGGGCTGGTGCGTGGGGCCGTCCTCGCCGAGGCCGATCGAGTCGTGCGTGAAGACGTAGATCGCGCGCACGCCCATGAGCGCCGCGAGGCGGATGGCTGGGCGCATGTAGTCGGCGAACACGAGGAAGGTGCCGCCGTACGGAATGAAGCCGCCGTGGAGCGCGAGTCCATTGAGGATCGCGCCCATGCCGAACTCGCGGATGCCGAAGCTCACGATGCGCCCGCCGGGCGTCGCCTTCGAGAACTTGGGCGCGTCCTTGATGGTCGTGAGGTTGGAGCCGGCCAGGTCGGCCGATCCGCCGATCAGCTCGGGCAACGCCGACGCGATGGCGTTGAGCACGATGCCGCTCGCATTGCGACTCGCGAGGGCGCCGGTCTCCGGCGTGAAGGTCGGCAGGCGCGATTCCCAATCCGACGGGAGCTTGCCGCTCCAGCGGCGCTCGAGCTCAGCGGACTCGGCCGGATACGCGGTCCGATACGCATCGAACGCCGCCTTCCATTGATCCTGCATGGCGGTGCCGCGCGCGCGCGCCTCGCGCATGTGCGCGAGTGCCTCGTCGGGGACGAAAAACGGTTCGCCGCTCGGCCAGCCGTAGGCGGACTTGGTGAGTTCGACCTCGGCGACGCCGAGCGCTTCGCCGTGCGCCTTGGAGGTGTCCTGGCGGTTCGGCGAGCCGTACCCGATGTGCGTGCGCGTGACGACAAGCGTGGGGCGCGACTCGTCGGCCTTGGCCGCGGCGACGGCGGCGTCGATCTGGTCGAGGTCGTTGACGTCGGCGATGTGCAGCACCTGCCAGCCGAGTGCGGCGAAGCGTGCGCCCTGGTCGTCGGAGCAGGTGAGGTCGACGGCGCCGTCGATCGTGATGCGGTTGTCGTCCCAGAAGACGATCAGACGGCCCAAGCCGAAGTGGCCGGCGAAGCTCGCCGCTTCGTGCGACACCCCTTCCATGAGGTCGCCGTCACCGGCGATCACGTACGTCCAGTGGCGCACCACCTGATGGCCGTCGCGATTGAACGTGGCGGCGAGGTTGGCTTCGGCCATGGCCATGCCGACCGACGTGGCGAGGCCTTGGCCGAGCGGGCCGGTGGTGGTCTCGACACCCGCGGTGTGGCCGACTTCCGGATGACCGGGCGTCGCGCTCCCCCACTGGCGGAAGTTCTTGATGTCGGCGAGCGAGAGGGGGTAGCCCGTAAGGTGCAACAGGGCGTACTGCAGCATGCTCGCGTGGCCCGCCGAGAGGACGAATCGGTCTCGGTCGGGCCAGTGCGGATCCGCCGGGTTGTGGCGGAGGTGCTTCGTGTAGAGGCGGTACCCGAGCGGCGCGAGCGCCATCGGCGTGCCGGGGTGGCCGGAGTCGGCCTTCTGCACCGCATCCATCGCGAGCGTGCGGATGGTGTTGATGCAGAGGAGGTCGAGCGACGTCTGGGTGGCCATGGCGGAGCCCGCCCCTGTTTCGATCGTGTGTGAAGTGCCGCGATTTAGCGAATGAGCGCCTCGACCTCGGCCGCCTTGCAATTCTTCTCGTGGCCAGGATACGCATGGCCGCAGTGCAAGCAGTGCTCGCCGAAGCCCGTGCGCTTCCAGATGAGGTAGTACATGGCGCGCTGGAGGTTCGCGATCTTCTTGTCGGTATCAGGCGTGCTCATGCGGGACTCCGGGGCGGTAGTGGGCCGGGTGGGCCAGTACAAAGATCAGCGGACTTTGGGACGCGACGTGACGCGTTCCGCGAGCGCGCGAAAGCTAGCCGATGGAGTCCCGCCCCGCGATGCCCTGCGCGACGGATTGGCGCCTCAGGATGGCCGGAACCGGGACGTGAATCGCTCGACCAGAACGCTGGTCACCGCCATGATGGTTTCCTGCGGGTTGACGCCAAGCGCAGTCGGTAGAAATGACCCATCGAAGACGTAGAGGCCCGGGGTGCCGTGCCGCTCGCCGTCCGGGTTCACGCCACTCGTGTCGGCGTTGGTGCCCATGCGGGCGGTGCCGTTGACGTGTGCGCTGAAGATCGAGATGTCGTTGGCGGCCATCGAGGCGCTGCGGACCTTGGCGAAATCGGACTCGCCGCGGATGCGCATCGGGTGCGTGTGCAGCGTCAGCGCCTCCGTGGCGCCATTGGCGAAGTGCAATCGCGCTGCGGCAATGATCCCCTCGGCGACGTGCGTGGCGTCCGCGGGGCCGAGCGCGTAGCGGATGTCGCTGCCCATGTCGCCGCGCGGGGTGACGCTCCCGTTGGAGAGATCACGATCGGCGCCGTCACGCGTGAGCGCGATGATGGTGCCGATCCTCCGGAATGACTCCATGATGCCACGATGTTCGGCGCCGTTGCCCGGTAGGGCGACGGAGGCGAGCGCAGGGTGCATGGGCGGATTCTCGAGCCAGAAGCCGTAGCCATTCGGATCGGACTGGCTGAACTCGTCGCAGATGCTCGAGAGCGGAATACCACCGGCGCCGTACATCTCGCGGTCGTAGCACGCCGAGACGGCCGTGGTGGGGTGGAGGCGCAGGTACTTGCCCACGCCGCCGCCGCCGAGTCGGGAGCGCTGGAGGATGAGCGGCGTGCCGATGGCCCCGGCGGCAAGAATGACGAGACGCGCGTCGATGATCTGTGTGCTCGTGAATCGACCCGTGAGCGGATCGCGGCGACGCACCGTCACGCGCTTGCGCGGCATCGCGGTGCCGTCGGCCACGAGCTCGAGCTTCTCGACCGCGGCATCGGCCACGAGCGTGGCACCGGCCGCGAGCGCACGCGGTAACCAGACCATGAGCGCGCCCTGCTTGGCGTCGTAGCGGCAGCCGACACCGCAGAAACCGGAGCGCACGCACCCCTTCGCATTGATGGTGGCGCTGTGCGCGCGCCAGCCGAGCTTGGCCGCGCCGTCGAGCACGAGGCGATTGTTGGGTGAGTGGGCGTCGTCGGGGACGACGCGCGCGTGCACCTCGCGCTCGATCTGCTCGAAGACGGGGCGCATCTCCGCGCTCGACATGCCCGTGACTCCGTGTCGCGCCGCCCACTCGTTGAGCACGTGGTCGGGGGTGCGCAGCATGATGAGCCAATTGACCGTCGTGCCGCCACCGACGGCGCCGCCCTGGAAGAGGGCGATGGCCTGGTCGCGCGAGGCGCGGAGTCCCTGGTCGGCATAGAGGCGCTCGGTGCTCGTGGCCTCCTGCTCATCGAAGGCGTCGCCCTGCACGAGCGGGCCTTCCTCGAGAATCGTGACCTGGTAGCCAGCCTCGGCGAGTCGCGCGGCTGCGACGGAGCCACCAGCACCGGAGCCGACGATGAGGACGTCGGTGGAGGTGGGGAGCGTGTCGGCTGGAGCGATCAGGCGGTGGAGCGCTGCAGCGGGCGGGCCCGCCAGCGGATTGGCGACCCGCGCGATCGGTTCGTCGTCGGACGGCGTGCCGGGCGCGGCTCCTTCCCATGGTACGGCCGGTGTGCGGTCGTGGAGCGGCCCGTGGTATCCGACGCCCGCGTGCGCTTCCGGCGTGCTGTAGTAACAGAAGAGCACGAGGCGGCGCACCGACTGGGCGATGGTGCGGAGCGCGGCGATGCGGCTCGTGAGCCAGCGGTCGAGGAAGGCGTCCTGCGCAGCTGTGTCCCGCCGGTGGAACGGGGTCGGGCTGCCAGTCGTGAGGAGGGCGGCGAGCCTCGACCCGAAGATCGACAGGCCGAGGAGGAAATCGCTTTCGTAGAGCGCCGGCATGCGGCCCAAGCGCCGCGCGACCACGTCGGTGACGTTGACCGCAAAGGGCCCGGGTTCGAAGGCCACGGGGACGACGCGTCGGGCGGCGGCGTCGAGAGTGGCGCGCTGGCGGGACGAGAGTGGTGGCACGACCGGAAATCGTCGCGTCCGGGGAGGCAAAAGTCCATGCCCGGCAACGGGTTCCGGGCTCGGCGCACTCTTTCCGAGGTTCGCGGCGGGGGTGATATTGGCGGGGCACCCTCCTTACGGCCCCCACGAGGTCCGATGAGCACTATCGGTGGCGGCGAAAGCACCGCGCTCTCGCGCGAGCTCGCCGACTTCCTCATCGAGTTCTCGATCGCGTTGCACAAGAACGCGATCTACCCGGCCGGGCACCCGCTGCTGTCGCAAGCGGTGCGCGGGCTGTTGTCGCGCATGGGGGCGTTGCTCAAGGACGAGCGGGCGTCGCTGTCGATCGGCGTGGCGCGTCGGCAGCTGATCATCGAGGGTGTGGCCACGGACCCCAATCATCCCCTGCTGCGCGAGCTCGCCCAACGGTTGCACCACCACCAGCTGGGCGCCGTGCGGTTTTCGGCGGGCATCACCAGCGACGAGCTCTCCAACTTTCTCGCGACCGTGGCCATCGACGCCTCGCGCATGGAGCTACCGCTTGGCTTGGGCGACCCGGAGGTGCTGCAGCAGTGGCCGCACGCGCGGCTCTTCGCCTTGACGTTCGAGCAGCTCGAGCTGCTCGATGATGGCGGCGACGAGGACAGCGACGAGTCGCTCGATGGGCGGAGCGCCGGCGGCGCGCGGTCGGCGGCACTCTGGATCGGCCTGGCCCGCGCCGCGCTGGCCAAGGAGACCACGGGCGACGAGGAGTTGCCGAGCACCGATCCGGTGGTAGTGGCGCAGGCGATCGACGACCACGGCAAGGACGTGGCGTATGACCAGGTGGTGGTCGGCTATCTGCTGCAGATCGCGGAGGAGCTGAAGAGCAAGCAGGGGAAGGAAGCAGCCGCGCTGCAGAAGCGCATCTCGCGGCTCGTGGCGTCGCTGAATCCGGAGACGTTGCAGCGGTTGATGGACATGAGCGGCGACACGGTGCAGCGGAACAAGTTCGTGTTGAACGCGACGGCGGGGATGTCGGTGGACGCGGTGGTGGACATCGTGCAGGCGGCGGCCGACAACTCGAAGCAGACGATCTCGCACTCGATGATGCGGTTGCTGACGAAGTTCGCGGCGCACGCCGAGATGGGGCGCGAGGTGGTGCGACCGCAGATGGACGAGGCGTTGCGCGAACATGTGCAGCGCCTGATCGGCGAGTGGTCGCTGGACGACCCGAATCCGGACGCGTACCGGGTGGCGCTCGAGGGAATGGCCAAGGCGGCCCCGATGTTCTCAGGGGTAGACCGTTATCCGGCCGAGCCCAAGCGCATGGTCGCGATGGCGCTCGAAGTGCAGAGCGCGGGCGACGCCGTCTGGCGCGCCGTGGACGGGCTGACGCAGGAGGGCGACCTCGGCGTGGTGTTCGACCTGGCCGACCAGGCCGCGGAGAGCTACGCGCGCGAGTCGATGCTCGAGTACATCGCGACGCCGGAGCGGCTGCACGCGTTGCTGGCGGCGGACACGTTCGACCTGCCGCTCCTCGAGCGCGTGGTGACGCGCCTCAAGCACGCGGCGGTCGAGCCGCTGCTCGACACGCTCGAGATCGCGGACGATCGCAAGGCGGGGGCGCTCGTGGAGCTGATCGCGTCGATCGGGATGGAGGCGGCGCCGACGATCGTGACGCGGCTGCCACTCTCGCGCTGGACGACGCAGCGGTTGCTGCTGGTGACGATTGCCCGGCTGCCGGCGTGGCCGGACGGCTTCACGCCGCTCGAGTATGCGCGACATCCCGATGCCGCGGTTCGGCGCGAGGCGCAGCGCATGATGTTCAAGGACCAGCTGCTGCGCGAGGAAGGGATCAAGATCGGGCTGCTCGACGGCGACACGCGCAACGTGTCGAACGCGCTGGGCGCCGCGGCGCGCGGCTGTCCGGCCGACGCGGTGCGCATCGTGATGGAGCGCGTCGGCGACGGTTCGATGGGCGAGGCGATCGCGCCGCTGGCGGTGAAGGTGGCGGCATCGACGCGGAGTGCCTCGCTCCTGCCGTGGTTGCTCGCGCGGGTGGAGGGCAAGCGGGGACTCTTCGGGCGGAAGCTCGCGGACGTGACGCCGTTGATGCTCGCGAGCATGGAGGCGATCGCGCAGTTCTACGCCGACCGTCCCGACACGGTGGAAGTGCTGGCGCTCGCGCAGAAGTCGCGCGATGATGACGTGCGCACGGCCGTGACGCGCCGCGCGTCGGTGGCCATGCGCGCCATCCAGGACCCGACATGAGCCTGAGCCCGCCGGCCCTCTTCCTCACGAACTTCGCGCAGGCGCTGTCGACGATGGTGCTCTATCGCGACGGGCACCCGGCGCGGGAGCGCGCGACAGACAAGGCCTTCAACCGGCTCAAGGAGCTGCAGCTCAAGGACCCGCACAACCTCTACTCGTTCCTCGGCACCGAGGTGGTGTACGGAAACGTGTCGATGCGTGAGCTCTCGGACTGGGACTGGGGGACACGCCTGGCGAACGCCGGGGTGCAGCGGCTCGAATTCGCGAGCAACGTGACGCGCGAGGATTTCGAGTTCTTCCTCACGGAAGTGCTGGCCCGCCTGACGATGCAGGCCGTCGACTCGACGATCGTGCGGACCGAGCGCCCGACGGGGATCAAGTTCGGCGCCATCGGCGTGCGCGGCGAGACGGGGACGTTGCGGCCGGAAGCGCAGATGCTGCGGACGGCGACCATTGCCTACACGCTGGGCGAGGAAGCGGACACGATCCGCTGGATGCACGAGGAAGTGATGACCAAGGGCGAGCTGCCGCTGATGGAGGCGGAGACGGTTGTGCGCTCGCTGTCGATGGCGATGCACGGCGACAACCAGATCGTCATTCCGCTGCTGCAACTGCGCGAGTTCGACGAGTACACGACGACGCACTCGCTCAACGTGTCGGTGCTGAGCATGGCGCTGGCGGAGTTCATGGGGATGGGCGCCAAGGACGTGCGCTCGTTCGGCGTGGCGGGACTGTTGCACGACCTGGGCAAGGTCCGCATCCCGAAGGAAATCCTGAACAAGCCGGGCAAGCTGAGCGACGCGGAGTTCGCGATCATGCGCCGTCATCCGGTGGATGGCGCGAAGATCATCGTCGAGAGCGACCGGCAGCTCGACATCGCGGCGATCGTCGCGTACGAGCACCACATCATGCTCAATGGCGGCGGCTATCCGAGCATGCGCTTCCGGCGCGATTGCCATCAGGCGAGCAAGATCGTGCACGTCTGCGACGTGTACGATGCGCTGCGCACCAACCGTCCCTATCGCGAGGCGTGGGACGCCGAGCGCGTGGTGAGCCACATCCAGAAGGGGACCGGGCACGACTTCGACCCCGACGTGGTGAAGGCCTTCACGGGCATGATCAACACGTGGGAGAAGCGGGTAGCCGTGGTGGACGAGAGCATGGAGCTCAAGACGCCCACGCCTGATCCGCACGAGGATCGCAAGCCGATTGCGCCGGGGGCCGCCGAGACGGCCACGCCCGCCGCGCCGCCTTCGAACGCGTCGTAAACGCACCATTTCGAGAACGAGCGACTGCACCACGACCCACTGCCCCACGAGTCTGCCATGACCAACACCGCATCTGACAAGAAGAGCGCCGCGAGTGCCGCGAACGGCGCCGAACCGACCCCTGAAAGCCTCGACGCCGTCCGCGACATCCTCTTCGGCGGACAGATGCGCACCGTCGAGACGCGCCTTCGCAACATCGAGGATCGCTTCCAGCAGGAGCTCGAGTCGCTGCGCGGCGAGTTCCAGAAGCGCGCTGGCGAGCTCGACCAGTTTGCGCGCAAGGAGACGCAGGCGCTGCACGATCGCGTCGCGGCGGAGAACGATTCGCGCGTGCAATCGCTGCGCGATCTCGCCGCGGAAGTGAAGGACGCGTTCAAGCAGTCGAACCAGCGTCACGTCTCGCTCGAGCAGGCGACGTCGCTCTCCGACGCCGAACTCCGCGACCAGCTGATCGCGCACGCGAAGGCGTCGGCCAACGAGCTCAACCGGATCCACGAAAAGCTCGCGGCGGAACTCACCAAGTCGCACGCCGACCTGACGCACGCGAAGACCGACCGCAGCCAGATCGCGTCGCTGCTCACCGAGGTTGCGAACCAGATCGCGAGCAACCCCGGTACGCCGAAGGGTCACAAGGGTTAGGGCGTGACTGACGTGTCCGCGGCGTCGAGATCGAGCGACGCACCCCGCGGCAAGGGTGCGGAGGCGACACTCACGCCTCCGCATGTGCCCGTGGTGCCGGTGCCGCCGGTTGCCGGCGGCGCACCGGTTGCGGCATCCGCGAGTGCGCCGCCGCCCGCGCCGGTTGATCCGCGCGTGGCGGAGATGGCCGAGCTCAAGCGCCTGTTGCTCGACGCCGAGCGTGCGCGCCTCGATGCGAACGAAGCGCGGCTCGAAGCGAACCTGCTGACGCCCGAGAACCTTGCCGACCGGCTGCCCGAGGCGATCGTGCTGCGCGCAAGTCAGGACAAGCAGCTGGCGCGCGCGCTGGCGCCGACGGTGGAAGCAGCCATCGGCGAGTCGGTGCGCCGGAAGCCCGGCGAATTCGCGGACGCGATCTTCCCCGTGCTGGGTCCCGCGATCCGCAAGGCGATCGCGGAGACGATGGCCGAGCTCGTGGGCTCGATCAATCGCGCGATGCAGCACTCGTTCTCGGCGCGCGGGCTCTCGTGGCGCATCGAGTCGTGGCGCACCGGCGTGCCCTATGCGCAGGTGGTCATCAAGCACGCGCTGGTTTACCGGGTCGAGCAGGTGTTCCTTGTGCATCGCGAGACGGGGTTGTTGCTCGCGCAGGCGCACCCGCCGCACCTGCAAGTGCCCGACGCCGACCTCGTGAGCGGCATGCTCACCGCGATCCGGGACTTCGTGGGTGATTCGTTCTCGGGCGAGAAGGAAGTGGGCGGGCTCCGCACCTTCAGCGTCGGCGAACTCACGGTGATGGTCGAGCAGGGGCCGCGCGCGGTGCTCGCGGCCGTGGTGCGCGGCCAGGCGCCGGAGTCGTACGTGCGCCGCGTGCAAGAGACGATCGAAGGAGTGCACGCGCAGTTCGCGAGCGCACTCAACGAATTCGAGGGCGACACGTCCGCGTTCGAGTCCGTGCAACCGTTGCTCGAGGATTGCCTCGTGACGGTGCTCGAGACCGACCCGCCGGCGGGCAAGAAGGTGAACACGACGCCGTACGTGATCGCGGTCGCGGCGGTGGTCGTGCTGCTCATCGCGTGGATGATGTGGCAGTCGACGCGCTGGTCGCGCGTGATCACGCAGCTGCGCGCCACGCCGGGGATTGTCGTCACGGAAGCGCAGCGTGGATGGCGCACGCACAGTGTACGCGGCCTTCGCGATCCGGATGCACCGCAGCCGAACGCGATCTTTGTCGCAGCGGGCTACGACAGCGTGCGCGTGGAGCAGCAGTGGGAGCCGTACCTGTCGCTCCAGCCCACGCTCGTGCTCAAGCGGGTTGCGCGTCGGTTGGGTGCGCCACAGCCCGGCACGCCCTCGTACGTGCTGCGCGGCGATACGCTGGTCGTCGTCGGCGCACTGGACGCCGTGTGGCTCGCGCGCGTCGCTCGGCGCGTGACGTGGCCGGCCGGCGTTGCATCGGTCGACCTGCGTGCGGCGCAGCCCGTGATGCCGGCGGCGTTGGCGTCGCCGGCCGATTCACTGGTGTCGGGTCGCGTCCTCTTTCCAGCGGGTACGTCGCAACTGGACGACGCGGCGTATGCGGTGATCCGCGGCGCGGCGCGTCAGGCGCGCAAGCTCGCGTCCGCCTTGGGCGCCGACGGCGTGTCGGCCACGCTGACGTTGACGGGACGCGCGGATGCGACCGGCACGGACTCGACCAACGCATCGCTCAGCCGTGAGCGCGCCGACCGGGTGCGGCGTGCGCTCGAGGCGCAGTTGCGCGAGGGCGCGAAGACGCCGGCGGTGCGCTATGACCCCAAGGGAGTCGGGACCGCCGAGCCGCTCCCGGCGAGCGATTCCACCGCTCGCGCGCGGATGAACCGCAGCGTATCGTTTGACGTCCGCCTCACGATCGACGCCCCGAGTGGAGCCCGGCCGCAATGATCCAGAAGAAGGTCTGCATGGTCGGGGTCTTCGGCACCGGCAAGACCAGCCTCGTGCAGCAGTACGTGCACACCAAGTTCACCGACAAGTACCACAGCACGGTGGGTGTCAAGATCGATCGCAAGGTCGTGAGTGTGGACGGCACCGACGTGACGCTCGTGCTCTGGGACCTGGCTGGCCGCGATCCGCAGCAGGACGTGGGCGCGAGCTACCTCAAGGGCTCGCACGGCGTGATCTACGTGGGCGACGGCACACGTCGCGAGACGGTGACCGACCTCGACGACCTGCTGCGCGTGGCCACTGCCGCCGCGGGGCCGGTACCGAGCGTGACGGCAATCAACAAGATCGACTTGACCGAACAGTGGGCGCTGACGCCGGAGGACTACCAGGCGTTGGTCAAGCGCGGCGCATTGTTCCGCACGAGCGCCAAGACCGGGGAAGGGGTGGAGGAGATGTTCCTGCAGCTGGCGCGCTTCCTCATCGTGCCGAAGGCGGGCGCATGAGCTCCGTGTTCAGCGGTGGCGTCGACGTGTTCGGTTTGTCGGACGTCGGCCTCAAGCGCACGCGCAACGAGGATCACTTCGTGATCGCGACGCTGCGCAAGGAGATCGCGCTCCGGCAGAGCAACCTCGAGGACACGTCGGTGTTCGAGGCGGCCAAGAGCACCGAGGCGCAACTGCTCGCCGTGGCTGACGGCGTGGGTGGCGTGGCGGGCGGCGACTTGGCCAGTCGCACGGCGGTGACGTCGCTCGTGGCGTACCTGAACACGACGATGAGCTGCTTCAACAATCTCGACGTGGACGCCGAGCACGACTTCATGGAGAAGCTCGAGGCGAGCGTGCAGTCCGCGCACCAGAACGTGCGCGAAGCGTACGGCCGCCAGAGCCGTCCGCCGGCCACGACGCTGACGATGATCACGTTGATCTGGCCGCGCGCGTACGTGGTGCACGTGGGCGACAGCCGCGCGATGTACCTGCACAACGGGTGGCTGCGTCCGCTCACGCGTGACCAGACGATGGGCGAGGCGATGGTGGATGCGGGGGCGATGACCGAGGAGCGGGCGGCGCGCTCGAGTCTCTCGCAGACGCTCTACAGCGCCCTCGGCGGGCAGGACATGCTGCCCAGTGTGGGGCTCGTGGACTTTGCCGCCGGTGACGTGCTGCTCATGTGTTCGGACGGCCTGACGAAGCACGTGAGCGACGCGCGCATCAGTGAAGTGCTGAGCCTGCCGTGGACGGCGGAGATGATGGCGAAGACGTTGGTGCAGGACGCGCTCGCGGGCGGGGGCAGCGACAACGTGACGGTGATCGTGGCGCGGATGATCGGGTAGCGTCGGGGCCGGATCACCGATCGGCGCTCGGCAATCTCAGCGTTCGTGCGAAGCGAAAAACCGCCACACGTCTTCATTGATGCGGCTGCTCACGGGCGCATAGGCGTGATCCTGACCGGCAAACTCGGTGTAGCGCACGTCGAAGCCGCGTCGGACGAGCAGATCACGCGTGCGCTTCACCTGGGCCACCGAATAGAACTGGTCACGATCGCCGATGTAAAGCGCGATCGGCACCTTGCGCGTGGCATGGTCCACGATGCCCTCGTATCCATCCGCGATCGCGGCGGCGTACACGCCGACCGCGAGAAAGAGTTCGGACTCGAACATCGAGGCGTCGAAGGCGAGATATCCGCCCATCGAGTAGCCGAAGAGGTAGATCCGCCGCGGATTGATCGCGGTTGCACGCATGGCATCGCCAACGATGCAGCGAAGGACGGCTGGCGCGATCGCCTCGAACGCCGTGTCGAGGGGAAGCTGCGGTGCGATCAACACGAGATGTTCACGATCGGCGAGCGTCAACCAGAACTTCACGAGGTCGAGGCGCGATCCGCCCGCACCATGCAGCAACACGAGCGCCGGTCGAGGCACGTCGCCACCCGGAGCCACGAGCTCGTACGTGAACGAGCGGCCAAGACAGGTGGCGTTTCGCGGCTCCGCGGCTGCCCGTGTTGCGGCGCCGCACGTCGCAAGGACGATCAAACTGAAGGCGAACCGGCGCATGGTGCCGGGTGATACGCCTCGACCGCGCCAGAGGTCCGCGTTGCTGGGCGGCGAGTCGCACGCACCTCGGCGAACCGGCCAGCGACCGCGCAGCCGTTGCTCTAGCCACCCACGCCTGACACCCAACATGCGGTGATACAACGACTTGCACGGTCCGTGTGCAAGTTCTCGCATGCCCAACGTCTCCTTGGTGTCCAACAACCCACGGAGTCGTTCCATGCGTCAGACCGTTCTCGCGCTCGCCATTGCCGGTGCCGCCACTCTGGCGCGCACGGCCGATGCCCAGGGCATCCTGATCGACCCGCAGCCGCGCTGCGGCCCCACGCAGGACTGCATGATCGCGCGTCCCGCCGTGCCACAGGTGGAGCGCACCTCGAGCAGCGTGCGCATCGACCTCGTCAATGGCGTCGCGCGCTACGAAGTCACCGAGACCTTCATCAACCGCGGTGGCCGGCTCGGTGAAGCCGACTACCTGTATCCGCTGCCCAAGGGAGCGGCCTTCACCGACCTCAAGCTCTCCATCAACGGCGAGCTCGTGAGCGGTGAAACGATGAACGCGCAGCAGGCGCGCCAGATCTACGAGCAGATCGTGGCCAAGCAGCGCGATCCCGCGCTGGTGGAATGGATGGGCTACGGCCTCCTCCGCACGCGCATCTTCCCGATTGCGCCGGGCGAGGAAAAGAAGGTCGTGGTGCGCTTCTCGCAGGTGGCCGAGCGCGAGGGCGACGCCCTCAGGCTCGACTACTTTCGCGGGCCGACGACCACCGGACCGCGCGAGCGGCCCAACATGACGCCGACGGGACGCATGCGCTTCGTGCTCTCGTACAGCGCCGACGCCGCGTACGGCCGCCCGTACTCGCCGACGCACGACGTCAACGCGCGCCGCGAGGGCGACAAGCAGGTGGTCGAGATCGAGGGCGGCGCGCGTGAACTCACCGTGCTGCTGCCGGTGCGCAGCGCGCGCGAAGCATCGATCGCGATGCTGCCGCAGGCCGACGGGAGCGACGCGCGCTACGCGCTCGTGACGCTCACGCCGCCCTCCATGAATGCGCGCCGCACGCCGCGCGACGTGACCTTCGTGATCGACATCTCCGGCTCGATGAGCGGGCGCAAGCTCGAGCAGGCCAAGGCGGCCGGCCGCCAGCTCCTGGCCACGCTCGGCGAGGGCGATCGCTTCCGCATCGTCCCGTTCGCGAGCGACGTGCGCTCCTTCCGCGACGGGTGGAGCGAGGCGACCCGCGAGGAATTGGGTGCAGCTCGCAACTATATCGACGGCCTCGAGGTCGCCGGGGGCACCAACATCATGGGCGCGCTCCGCGAGGCCACGCGCGTGCCGAGCAACGACGGGCGGCTGCCGATCGTCATCTTCCTGACCGATGGTGCGCCGTCGGTGGGGGAGCAGCGCGCGGACGTCATCGCCGACTCGGCGCGGGCATGGCGCGGCGGTCGCCGGGTCTTCACCTTCGGGTTGGGGAGCGACGTCAACGTCTCGCTGCTCGAGCAGCTCGCCCTCTCGGGGCGGGGTACCGCGCAGTTCGCGCGTCCGGAGGAAGACGTGGAACGGATGGTGGGGATCACCGCGAGCCGCCTGATGGCGCCGATCGTCACCGACCTTCGCATTCATGCGGAGGGGGTGCGGTTGCTGCGCACGATGCCGCAGGACGCGCAGGATCTCTTTGCCGGCCAGGATCTCGTGGTGCTCACGCAGTATGAGGGGACCGGGCGCGGCACGTTGGTGTTCGAAGGACGTTCGCCCAACGGCCCCGTGCGCTGGACGCAGAGCGTGAACTTTCCCGATCGCGAGACGGCGAACGCGTTCGTTCCGCGCCTCTGGGCCACGCAGCGCATCGGCTGGCTCGCCGCGGAGAAGCGTCGCACGGGTTCGAACGAGTTGAACGACGAGATCCGCAACCTCGGCGAGAAGTTCGGCATCCCGACCGAGTTCACCTCGTACCTCGTGCTGGAGCCGGGTATGGTGGCCAACCAGCCGGCGCCGATCGGCGGTATTCGTCGCGACCTGGGGGGCAAGCACATCGAGACGGGCTCGTCGAACGGTGGCATGGGGCTGGCGGCGAGTGCGCCGGCGCTGAGCGCCGCCGAGGCGAGCTTCGACAAGGCGAAGGAAGCGTCGGCGCAGCGTGCGGCGAAGAGTCTTTCCGTGCTCGAGGACCGGAAGAACGAGGTCGGTGGTCCCGCGCTGCGTGCGGCGAGCGGCCGGAGCTTCGTGTCGCGCAGCGACAGCTGGGTGGACGCGCGCTACCGCGCCGAGTCCAAGCTCGCGGTGGTCAAGGTGAAGGGGTTCGGCGAAGCGTACTTCGCGCTGCTGCGCAGCATGCCGCAGCTCAAGGATGCGTTCGCCCTTGGTGACAAGGTGACGATCGTGGGGAAGGGGCTCGTGCTGGAAGTGTCACCCGATGGGGCGGACACGCTCACCAGCGCGGATCTCGACCGGGTGCGCAAGGCCATCGAGTGAGTGCCGACGTCGAGCGTCTGTTCAAGACCTACCATGGGACGCTCGTGCGGTACCTGACGCGGCGCCTGGGCGATCGCGACTGGGCGGAGGAAGTGGCCCAGGAGACGTTCGTGCGGGCGCTGCGACAGGACGCGATCATGAATGAACGCGCATGGCTCTTTGCGGTCGCCACGAACCTGGTGCGCGACGAAGCGCGGAAGGATGCGCGGCGACGGCATCATCTCGAGCTGCTGCGCGCGGAAGTGGAAGAGAACGCGGAGCCGGAACCCGAGGGGGTGTCGGCCGAGCGCGCGCAGGACGCGGCGATGGCGCGGAAGGCGCTCGAGGCACTGGCCGAACGCGACCGCAACGCGCTGTTGATGAAGGAAGAAGGACTCGACTATCACGAAATCGCGGCAGCGCTGGACCTGTCGTTCGGCAGCGTGGGCACCACGTTGGCCCGGGCACGCAAGCGACTCGCCGAAGCCTATGAAGCGCTCCAATCCGAGGGAGGACGCGGCCATGCCGCCAGTTGATGAAGGGATGATCCACGCCTGGCTCGACGGTGCGCTGAGCGCTGACGAGGCCGCGCGGATCGAGCAGCTGGTGGCGAGCGATGCGGCGTGGAGCGCGGCCGCAGCGGAGGCGCGCGGGTTGATCGCGGCGTCGAGCCGGATTCTCTCGTCGCTCGATGCAGTGCCGGGCAACGTGGCGCCGGCGGCGATTGCAACCGTGAGCGCGGCGCGCGACGCGCTGCGCGTGGCGAAAGCCGAGCCGCCGCGCGCGCGCCGTGTGCGTCCGCAGGTGTGGGCGCTGGCCGCGACGCTGATGATGGCGGTGGGCGCAGGCGTGCTATGGAAGAACACGCCGGCGGACGAGCGCACGGTGGCGAAGCCCGTGGTGGCGGCCAACGACGTGGCGGAAGGTGCAGCGGCGACCACATCGCCATCGGTTGGATACAGTGCAGGGGCACCGGCAACCGCGGCTGGAGGCCCTGCGTCACCCGCAGCGGCATCCGCTTCGTCACGGTCGGCATCACCTGCGACATCACTTGCGGCATCACCGGCGGCATCACCTGCGGCCGCGCGTGCGACGATGTCCGCGGCCGG
>JANYHJ010000142.1 GCA_025359135.1 Gemmatimonadota bacterium
ATCCTTCGCTTCGCTCAGGACGACGTTCAGCTAGCAGCGCAGCGACGTCTCGCTCACCAGTCCGAGCACCGCACGCGCGAGTTCGTCCGGCGTGTACGGCTTCTGTAGAATCGCCGCGATCCCCTCGGCCTGCACGCTCTCGAGCGTGAGCATGGCCGAGTAGCCGGACACGAGCAGCACCGGCAGGTCGGGGCGCATGCGGCGCGCCTCGGACGCCACGTCGAGCCCGGACATTCCCGGCATCGTCAGGTCGGTCACGAGCACGTCCACCGCCTGCGGATCGGCGCGCAACACGTCGAGTGCACTCGCGCCATCGAGCACCGCGCGCACCACGCACCCCGCGCGCACGAGCGACTTCTCCGCGATGCGCGCCAGCGCCGGCTCGTCATCTACCACGAGCACGCGCAGTCCGCGTCCCGACGGCGTCTCCTCGGGCGTGATGATCGGCACCGACGCCGGCGTCGTCACGGCCGGAAGCATCACCTCGAACACCGAGCCCACGCCCAGCGTGCTGTCGGCCGTGATCGCGCCGTCGTGGCCCCGCACGACGCCGTGCACCACCGCGAGTCCGAGCCCCGTGCCCTCGCCCACCTGCTTGGTGGTGAAGAACGGCTCGAAGATCCGCTCGAGCGTCTCGCCGGCCATGCCATGCCCCGTGTCGCGCACCCTCAGGCGTGCGTAGCGACCCTCGCGCAACTCCGGACGTCGCCGTGCCTCCGAGTCCGTCACGGACGCGGCCGCCAGGTCGATGGTGAGCGTGCCGCCCGTGCCACGCATCGCGTGCAGCGCATTCTGGCCCAGGTTCACGATCAGCTGGTGCAGCTGCGTGGCGTCGCCCAGTACCGTCGGCACTTCGGGCATCTCGTTGACCACGATACGCACGCGCGGTCCCGCCGCGCCGCGCAACAGCGCCACCGCTTCATGCAGCACGGGCCCGAGCGCGAGCACCTGGCGCGCCTGCTCCTCCCGCCGGCTGAAGGTGAGGATCTGCCGCACCACCGACGCTGCGCGAGCCCCCGCGCGCTCCGCTTCACCGAGAAAGCCCGCGGCTTCGTCAGCATTGGGCAGCGAGCGCCGCGCGAGGTCGATGTTGCCGAGCACCGCGCCAAGCAGGTTGTTGAAGTCATGCGCCACGCCGCCCGCGAGCGTGCCGAGCGCCTCGAGCTTGTGCGCCTGGTGCAGTTCGCTCTCGAGGCGAACCCGATCGGTCAGGTCCACGAATGCCGTGATGCGCCGGTCGCCCACAACGGAGACGTTGAGCTCCACGTGACGCGTGGCGGCGTCCGCGCCGCGCAGGTCCGTCATCATCGGTGTCATCGCCCCGGACGCGCCGGCCGCGGCATCGTCGAGCGCCGCGCGTACCGAGGGCATCACCGCCGTGCGACTCCACCACCCTTCGAGTCCGGTCGTCTCGTCGGCCAGCCCGAAGAGCGCCGCCAGTCGCGGGTTGACGTACGGCCGGCCCGGATCGTCGGCGCGCTCCACGAGCAGCGCCACCGGCGCATTGTCCACGAGCCGGCGGAATTGCGCCTCGCTCTCGCGAGCGCGTGCCACCGCGCGCCGCTGGCTCTCGAACGCGGCGGCAATCAGCATCACGCCAACGGCTGCCACGACGATCTCCGCCTGCAGCGTCAGTACACGGAAGCCCTGCGACGTCGGCAGCGAACTGAGCACGCCAAGACCGCGGGCCAGTCCCCACGAGGTCAAGCTCGCCACGATCACCTGCACCCACGTCACGGCGAAGAGGCCGAACCGGATGGCCGCGTAGACCGCGGGCACGAGCAGGAAGCCGAGGAACGGACGCCGCCACTGCGCGCCGTCCGGCGACGTGATTCCCATCGCCACCGCGAGCAACGCGGAGCTCACGAGGATCGCCGTCAACTCGATGCGCCGCGTCGCCGGCGCGCAACGCCACCAGCGGATGCCTTCGCGCGCGGTGAGCACGAACGGCACGATGAGCAGCGCCCCCAGCGCATCGCCCAGCGCCCAGAGGAGCGGATCGACCGGGCTCTCCGTCGTCACGCCCGCCATCCGGCAGACGACGCTCATCCCGAGCGCCGTGATCGGTCCCGTCACGAGCAGCGACACCGACACCAGCGAGAGCACGTCGTAGGGCGACGAGAGCAGGCCGCGCCCGCGCGTGAAGCGGCGCAGGATCGGCACCGACACCGCCACCGCGACGAAGCTGCAGACCGCGAACCCCGACGCTGCCCACGGGCTGCGCCCGCTGAAGATCGACATCACCGGCCGGCTCGCCACCGTGACCAGGAAGATCAGTGGCCACCGGCGTAGCGGCGCCAGCGTCAGCCACGCCATGAGGGCGCCCGTCGGCGGCCACCAGACGCTCGCCGCCACACCCGGCGGCACCACGAAGTACGCGAGCATCAGGGACAGCGCGTATCCGGAAGCCTCGAGCGCAAAGCGCCCGCCACGTTCGGGTCCGGCAGCCGAACGATGATCGGTCACGTAAATGGACTGGGAGGATCGGGAGGCGGAGTCCGTCCTACCAAAACGCGCGGGGGCGCGTACGGTCACACGTTGGCGGGGGCGGAAGCCCGGGTGCCACCCCGCAACACGAGGATCGCGCGCAGCAATTCTTCTGGGGTGAATGGCTTCTGGATCACGCCCGCGATGCCGTGGGCCAAGGGCGCCTCGGGGGACAGCTTCGCCGAATACCCAGTCATGAGCAGTACCGTCAACCGAGGGCGCGCGCGACGCGCGTCCGATGCGACCTCAAGTCCCGTCCTGTCCGGCATCGTCAGGTCAGTGATCATCAGGTCGACGCGCTCGGCCGGATCGCGCAGCAGCGCCAACGCGTCGGCTGCCGAATTCACGGCGAGGCAGTCACCGCCCGCGCGCGTGATGACGCGGTGCACGAGACGCACGAGCGCGGGCTCGTCGTCGAGCACGAGCGTGCGCGTTCCCGCGAGCGACGCGCCATCGACGCTCGTGCCCTGCCTCGGCAGCGAGTCCGCCGTGGCTGGCAGGTAGACGCCGAACCAGGTGCCCTTCCCCGGCGTGCTGCGCGCGATGATCGCGCCGTCGTGCGTGCGCACCACGCCATGCACGAGCGCGAGTCCCAGTCCCGTGCCGCCGCCCGGATGTTTCGTGGTGAAGAATGGCTCGAAGATCCGCTCGAGCGTCGCGGCCGTCATCCCGCTGCCCGTGTCACCAACGGTCACGCGCGCGTAGCGGCCGAGCGTGAGCTCGGGATGACGGCGCACCATCTCGGGTGACACGTCCACCTTCTCGAGCGCGAGGCTCAGCGTGCCGCCCTGCTCGCGCATCGCGTGCAGCGCGTTGGCGCCGAGGTTCATCACCACCTGCTGCAGCTGCATGGGGTCGCCCAACACCTGAGGCACGTCGCGCCCCTCGGCCACCTGCACGGTGACATTCGAGGGCGCGATGGTCTTGAGGTTCGCTGCCGCCTCGTGGAACGTGGCCCCAAGCGCGAGCACCTTGCGCTCGTGCTCCTGCTGCTGCGAGAAAGTGAGGATCTTGCGCACCATCTCGGTGCCGCGCTTGCTCGCGGCGGCCGCGTCGTCGATCATGGCGCGCAGCTCGCCGTCCGGTGGCACCGAGCGACGGATGAGGTCGAGGTTGCCGACGACCGTGGCGAGGATGTTGTTGAAGTCGTGGGCGACGCCGCCCGCGAGTGTCCCAAGGGCTTCGAGCTTGTGCGACTGGCGCAGCTCGGCCTCGAGCCGTGCGCGCTCGGTGAGGTCGACGAAGGCCGTGATGCGCCGGTCGCCGGCCTGCGAGATGTGGATCTCCATCTGGTGCGCGATGCCGTCAGGACCCGTGAGGGTCACGTTGATCGCGCGCGTCACTCCGTCCAGCGAAGAAGACGCCGCGATCGCCTCGGCTTCGATCTGTTCCATGAGCTCCGGCGTCGCGCCGGCGCGCGCCCACCAGACGGCAACGGGATGCGCGGCGTCGAGCGGCCCCAGCGTGGAGGTGAGGCGCGCGTTGATGTACGACGCGTCGTCGCCGTCGCCGCCCTGCACCATCATCCCCACCGGCGCCGAATCGACCAGTCGCCGGAACCGCGCCTCACTCGCGCGCGCGATGGCCACCGAGCGGCGTTGGCTCGCGAAGGCCGCCGCGATCAGCATGATCGCCACCGCCGACACGAGACTGTACGACTGCGTGAGCAGCACCTGGCGGTCCATGCCGATCGGGAGCGCCGCCAGCACGCCCAGATGTGCGACGATCCCCCACGCGGCGATGGACGTGGAGATGAGCTGCGACCAGGACACGGCGAAGAGGCCGAAGCGGAGCGCGCCCCACGCCGAGGGCACCGCGAGCAGCGCAAGCAGCGGACGACGCGACTCGGCACTCTCCGTTGGCACGAGCATCACGAAGGCCGCGCTCGCAATGGAGGACGCGAGCATCAACCCCAGCTCGGCGCGCCTCAGCCCTGAGTTCTGACGCCACCAGGTGCGCGCTTCACCGAGCGAGATGAGGAAGGGCGCCACGAGCATCACGCCCACACTCTCGGACAGCGACCAGTGCACCGGAGACATCCAGGTGAACGGCGTGCCCGTGAGCGTGACGCGCATGAGGCCCGTGCTCAGCGCCGCGAGCGGTCCCGTGATGCAGACGGCGACCAAGGCGAAGGCGACGATGTCGTAGGGCTCCGAGAGCGGCGCGCGCGAACCGTGATAGTGGCGCAGCACGGCCGCAGAGATGAGACCCGCGAGCAGCGAGCCACTCACGATCCAGATCGAGGTCGCGAGCGGATTGCCCATGACCACGGCGAGCACCACGCGCACCACCAGA
>JANYHJ010000156.1 GCA_025359135.1 Gemmatimonadota bacterium
ACACCCTGCGCACGCAGCTGCGCGACCGCTACCGGATTGAACGCGAGCTCGGGCGCGGCGGCATGGGGACCGTCTACCTCGCGCGCGAACTCGGGCTCGACCGGCTCGTGGCGCTCAAGGTGCTGCCCTCGTCGGTGTCGGACGACGCGGCGCTTCGCGCGCGCTTCCTGCAGGAGACGCGCACGGCCGCCTCGTTCTCGCACCCGAACATCGTGCCGGTGCACGCGGTCGAGGAGCACGGCGACCTGCTCGCGTTCGCGATGGGGTTCGTCGAGGGCGAGAGTCTCGCGGATCGCGTCAAGCGCACGGGGCCGCTCGCTTCGCGGGAGGCGGTGCGGCTCATGCTCGACGTGGCGTACGCGCTTTCGTATGCGCACGGACGGGGCGTGGTGCACCGCGACATCAAGCCCGACAACATCATGATCGAGCGCGCCACGGGTCGCGCGCTCGTGATGGACTTCGGCATTTCGCGGCGCATCGACGCGGTGCCGGCCGCGAGTGGCGGGCTGACGCGCATCGGCGAGGTGGTGGGCACACCCGAGTACATGAGCCCCGAGCAGGCGAGCGGTGACGCGGTGGACGGGCGCAGCGACCTCTATTCGCTCGGGCTCGTCGCCTGGTTCGCGCTCAGCGGGCAGACAGCGGTGACGGGAGAGAATACGCAGAAGGTGCTCGTCAAGCAGCTCACCGAGACGCTACCACCGCTCTCGAGCGCGCGACCCGACGTGCCGCCCGCGCTCGCGGCGGCGGTGGATCGCTGCGTGCATAAGGAGCCGGGCGAACGCTTCGCCGACGCGAATGCACTCGTGGAGGCGCTCGAGGCGGCGCAGCAGGCGGCGCCGGAGATCCCGGTCGTGATCCGGTTGCTCGCCGGCGAGCTGGGCGCGCTCCTGCAGCTCGTCGCCTTTGCCACGGTGGTGCTCTTCGTCATGCTGTCGGCGGCCAACGAGGTCGGCTTCCAACGGCTGGACAACCTCGTGCCGATCGTGTTGCTGGTCGCGGTGCTGATCACGCGCGTACTGCAGACGAAGTTCGAAGTCGCCCGTGTCATGCGGCTCGGTTTCCCGGTGGCCGACCTGCGCCGGACACTCGCGGCCGTCGTGAACGAGGCGCAGGAGATGCGAACGACGCGCGCGGCCGATCCCGCGGTGCGCGAGCTGCGCTCGCGGACGATCACGCGAGCCGCCATCCAGATCGTCGTTGGTGCGGTGCTGATCAGCGCCATGTATGTCCTGCGCGAGCCGAACGGCATGAATGGATGGCGCGTCGGCCCCGTCGCGGCGACGTTGGCCTTCACGGGCCTCTCGTTGCTCGGCGTCAGCCTCGTGCTGCTGGCGCGCAGCCCATTCCGCATGCCGCTCGGCGAACGCGTCTTCCGCGGACTGTGGCTCGGCCCGCTCGGACGCGCGTTCTTCACGTGGGCGGCGCGCAGTGTGTCGACCGGCAGCGGCATCGGCGCGCTGCCGTCGCGGGAGATGGCGAGTGCGCAGACGACCGCCCTGCCCAAGTCGGGGGCGTCCAGTGTCGTGCCGCCTCCTGCACCGGTGCCGCGAGCGAGTGGTGCGCCGAGCGATGCCCTCAGTGCGCTCGCGTCCCGGGTGGAATCGCTCGAACGCTGGCGCGACGCGCAGCGCTGAGCAGGACCGAGGTCGGTTCGTCACGTCGCTGTCGCTCCGCACCGGAGTGCCGACGCGCCGCAACGATGCGCCGACGCATCCGCCCTGCTCGCTAGCCTACTTCCCTCGCGCGGTTTGCAATGAGTCGAGCAGACGCGCCCAGCCGTGCTGGTCGGGCTCAAGCGCGAGCCCCGCTTCGAGCAGCTTGCGCGCCTCGTCACCCTTGCCCTCACCGACCTTGATGCGCACGAGCACGGTGCGGCTGCGGCGCGAGGCGGGCCAGCGCGCCAGCGCGTGCTCGAGCCAGCGTTCGGCTCGCACCGTGTCGCCGGCGAGCAGCTCCTGCGTGGCGGCCGCGTGCACGAGCCGGTGGTCGCGATCGAACAAAGAGAGCCCGCGCTCGTACGCGACGATCGCGGAGTCGCGCTGGGACCGCAGCACGTAGACGTTGCCCTGGTACATCCAGCCGAGGTAGCTGTCGGGACTGCGCGTCACGAAGGCGTGGACCGCAGTCGCCGTGCGATCCCACACCGGCACGTCGCGCGCACTGATGGCGGCGCTGACGCCCAACAGCACGCCGCTCGACGCGAGCGCGAGCTTGCGCGCGAGGCCCGCGGCTGGCACGAGCGCGAACGCGCTGGCAAGCAACAGCACGATGCCGATGCTCGGCGTGTAGAGCGTGCGTTCGGCGAGCACGATGCCGGCGCGGAAGACGAGGTTGGACACTGGCAGCAGCGTGGCGGCCGTGAGCACGAGCGCGAAGGCCGGCCACGACGGTCGCCGGATGAGCGCGACAACGGCGGCCACGCCCGCCACCACGAGCGCCACGCCGGCGCACACGAGCATCCAGTCGGGCTGGATGAGCTGCGCGAGCGTGGGCGAGTATTCGTAGTGCGGCAGTTGCGGCACGAGCATGAGGCCGAGCGTACGCGGCAGCGTGGAGAGCGCGAGCAGCAGTCCGCCGCCATACGTGGTGGCCTGGAAGGCCATGTGCGGTTGGTCGCCACCGAGTGTGCCGAGCACGAGCACGCGTGCCACGAGCAGCGGCGCGATGCCGGCGAACGCCGCACCGCCCAGCGCGATGGCGCGCGCGCGGTCACGCGTGGCCACCCACGCGGCCATCGCGGCAATGGCGGGCGCCGTGACGCCGGTTTCCTTGGCGCCGAGTGCGCATGCCGAGAGGAGCGCGCAGGCGAGCCACTGGTCGCGCGCGGTGCCGGTGGTGCGCGAGGCGACGAGGGCCAGACCCACCATGGCGGCGCCGCACATGAGTTCGGCGCGACCGACGGCGTTGGACACCGCCTCGACGTGCACCGGGTGCACGGCAAAGAAGACACCGGCGATGCAGGCCGCGAGCGGCGGCAACCAGCGGAGGGCGAGCATGACCACGAGCGCACTGGTGAGCGCGTGGAACACCACGTTGCCCAGATGGAAGGGCCACGCCGCCCCGCCGCCGATCGCCCAGTCGATGCCGAAGCTCAGCGTGGTGAGCGGGCGGTAGAGGGTGCCGTACTGGAGCCAGTACGGCTTGCTCAAGGCAGCCGGCAGCTCGGAGAAGGTGTGGATGAGCCGGTTCTGGACGAGCATGGGCTCGTCGTCGTAGGCAAAGCCCAGCTGCACCGCGAACGCGTAGGTCACGATGGCGACCACGGCGGCGATGGCAATCGCGGCCCGGTCGGCGGAACGTTCGCGCGGCATTCAGAGAAGGTAGGGGTCGCCCCGAGCGAAGCGAAGGACCAGCGGGCAATGATCGGTGAAACGCGAAAGGACCTGCGATTCGCCAGTGGCGAGCAGCAGGTCCTTCGCGTTGCTCAGGAGGGCTAGGTTGGCGGTCCTTCGCCTTTCGCCTCGCCCAACTCAGGACGGTCCCGCAACTCTCCGCGGGATCGCTCGAACTCCGCGCGCGCGCTGTAGCCGTAGCCCGTGCCGACCTCGCCACCGCGCATGTAGTCGTGGCCGTAGCCGCGGCCGACCGGGTAGCGCTTTGCGCGCTCGCCGTCCTGTTCATCCATGGTGCTGACCTCCGCTCGTGAGCTGGTCCGCCACCGACGTGCCCCTCCGTGCGCGTCAGGCCGTTGGGCCGCGCGGCGGTGGCCTGTCCACGATAGCACGGACAGTCCCGACGCAACAGAGTGGCAATTCCTACGCGGCGCCGGGCGCTGGTCTGTCGGTCAGCGGCCGGTGTCGGTTTTGTGATACCGTGCGACCATGGGCGCGACGACCGTGACCGCGACGTGGCACAAAAGCGCACGGGTGGCGTTGAGTAACTGGCGCTATCCCATTATGCTACAAGGCTATGGCTATCAGGAACATCGCGATCATCGCGCACGTCGATCACGGCAAGACCACCCTCGTGGACAAGATGCTCCGGCAGGCCGGCGCCTTCCGCGAGAATCAGGTGGTCGAAGAGCGCGTCATGGATTCGAACCCGCTCGAGCGGGAGCGCGGGATCACCATTCTCGCAAAGAACACGAGCATCCGGTGGAAGGACACGAAGATCAACGTCGTGGACACCCCGGGGCATGCCGATTTCGGCGGCGAAGTCGAGCGCATCCTGCGCATGGTGGACGGCGTGCTGCTGGTCGTCGATGCGTTCGATGGCCCGATGCCGCAGACGCGCTTCGTGCTGCGCAAGGCGCTCGAGCTCAACCGCACGCCGATCATCGTCATCAACAAGATCGACCGTCCGGGCGCCGATGCGCTGCGCGTCCACGACGAAGTGCTCTCGCTCTTCATCGAGCTTGAAGCCACCGAAGCGCAGCTCAACGCGCCCGTCGTCTACGCCTCGGCCCGCGAGGGCGTGGCGACGATGGACATGGACGTGACGCCGGTGGACCTGTCGCCGCTCTTCGATGCGATCGTGCAGCACGTGCCGGCGCCGCCGATGGATGCGGCCGGACCGTTCCAGATGCTCGTGTCGACGATCGACTACTCGCCGTACCTCGGGCGACTGGCGATCGGTCGCATTGATCGCGGTACCGTGAACGTGGGCGACACGGTGGCCGACCTGGGCGCCGACCCGGCGAAGCCGATGACGCGCGGGCGGGTGGTCAAGCTGTTCGCCTTCGAGGGACTCGAGCGCATCGAGGTCCAGACGGCGACGGCGGGTGAGGTGGTCTCGCTGGCCGGCTTCGAGAACGTCGAAATCGGCACGACGCTCACCGACCCCGAGCAGCCGGACCGCCTGGCCGGCATCGCCGTGGAAGAGCCGACGATCTCCGTCGACTTCCTCGTCAACAACTCGACCTTCGCGGGCAAGGAAGGGAAGTTCGTGACGTCGCGGCAGCTGCGCGAGCGGCTCTTCAAGGAGCTCGAGCGCAACGTGGCGCTGCGGGTCGAGGAGACCGACACGACCGACGCGTGGACCGTGAGCGGCCGCGGTGAACTGCACCTCTCCATTCTCATGGAAACGATGCGGCGCGAGGGGTACGAGTTCCAGGTGTCACGGCCGCGGGTGATCACGCGCACGGCCGCGAACGGGCAGCGCCTCGAGCCGTACGAGGAGTTGGCCATCGACGTGCCGGAGGACTACCTGGGCGTGGTCTTCGAGAAGCTCGGGCCGCGCAAGGCGGAGCTGATCGAGATGAAGAACCCGGGGCAGGGGCTCGTGCGGCTGCTCTACCGGATTCCGGCGCGCGGCCTCTTCGGCTATCGCTCGGAGTTCCTCACCGACACGCGCGGCACCGGGCTCATTCACCACCGTTTTCTCGAATACGGGGAGTGGGCGGGACCGCTCGAGGGGCGCATGCGCGGCACGCTCGTGAGCATGGAAGGTGGCGTGATCGTCGGCTTCGCCCTCAACAACCTGCAGGACCGGAGCACGCTCTTCGTTGCGCCGGGCGACACGGTGTACGAGGGGATGATCATCGGCGAGAATGCACGTCCGGGCGACATGGACGTGAATCCGTGCAAGGAGAAGAAGCTCAGCAACATGCGCTCCAAGTCGGCCGACGAGCACATCCAGCTCGAGCCGCCGCGCATCATGACCCTCGAAGCCGCCCTCGAGTACATCGAGGAGGACGAGCTGATCGAGGTGACGCCGCAGAGCATCCGGCTGCGCAAGCGCACGCTGCTGGCGAGCGACCGGAAGAAGACCAACCGCGAAGCCAAGCGCGAGCGCGAGGCGGCCGGGCGCTGACCGGTGCATGTGCACTAACGCGTTAACCTTTCCGGTCCCAACGCTGTCTTGACATCGTACCGCACGCCGGCTGGGAGTTGACGCTGTGCGTGCGGTTCGACTATATCGGAGGCAGCCCGCCTCCCGACGACCAATTTGAGGAACCTGATCATGACGCCCGAGTTCGCGCTGTGCGCCCCCTTCGAGGTCGAGGGCGCCGCGAACCTTCCATTCTTCGCCGGCCCGCGTGGCGACGAAGACGATTTCGAGGATGAAACCCTCGACGAGAACCTCGACGACGACCTCGACGAGGACGACGAATTCGATGACCCCGAAGCCCTCGATGAAGAGGACGACGAGGATGCCAAGGAGGGTGACGAGGACGAAGACGACCTCGACGACGACGAATTCGATGACCTCGACGACGATCTCGTGGATCTGGATGACGAATACGACGACTTTGACGGCCACAAGGGGCCGGGCGCCGGCACGGACGAGTAGGACAGGCCGTGCATGAGACGGCAGCGGGGCAGGATCCACTTCGGATCCTGCCCCGCGTGCATTGCTGGCCCGCGACCGGCCGTCCGGCGTTCGGCTACGCCACCGGCGACCGAGAACGGAGCTGCACCGGCTCGGCCTTGGCTCG
The DNA here is from genome assembly GCA_025359135.1 of Gemmatimonadota bacterium. Lineage (GTDB taxonomy): Bacteria > Gemmatimonadota > Gemmatimonadetes > Gemmatimonadales > Gemmatimonadaceae > JACPPC01. The sequence continues at coordinate 6,380 of JANYHJ010000156.1, forward strand.
CACACGGAGGTTGATCATCTCCACGCCCACCGAGAAAGCCATAGCGAAATACGTGTACCCCTTGGGGATGTGCACCCCGAACGACTCGGCCACGAGATTGGTCCCGATCATGACGAGGAAGGAAAGCGCGAGCACCTTGATCGTCGGGTGACGTTCCACGAAGGTCGCGATGGCGCCGGAGAAGCCGAGCATGAAGGCGAGCGCGACGACGTTGGCTACGATCATGATGCTCACCTGCGACACCATGCCGACCGCGGTGATGACGGAGTCGAGCGAGAAGACGATGTCGATGAGCATGATCTGGACGATGACGGCGCTGAAGGCCGGCGTCTTCTTTTCACTCGGCCTGTCCGCACCGGCTGACTCCGGGCCCTCGAGCTTGGCGTGGATCTCGTGCGTCGCCTTGAAGATCAGGAAGAGGCCGCCGACGAGCAGCACGAGGTCGCGTCCACTCAGCTTCACCGATCCCATGACGAGGAGCGGCGCCGTGAGGGACACGAGCCAGCCGATCGAGAGGAGCAGGAGGACGCGGGTACAGAAGGCGGCGGCCAGGCCGAGCTTGCGGGCGCGATCGCGTTGACTCTCGGCCAGCGCGCCCGCGAGGATCGAGATGAAGATGATGTTGTCGATGCCGAGGACGATCTCGAGGGCCGAGAGCGTCAGGAGGCCGAGCCAGATGTTCGGGTCGGCGAGGTTGGGCATGGGCAGAAGTGGAGTGGGAGGGGGGCGAAGAGCCGGTCAGGTCGTGCGGCCAGGCGTGGTCAGTCGGAGCGCAGCGCTTCGATCGGATCGAGTCGCGCCGCTCGGCGCGCGGGCAGCACGCCGAAGACGAGGCCCGTGACGATGGCCACGGCGACGGCGATGAGGACCGACGTGGGCGCGACGTCGGCGTTCCAGCCGAAGTTCTCGCGGATCTGCCAGGCGGCCACGACACCCGTGATGACGCCCAAGCCCGCGCCGACGATGCAGAGCACGATGGCCTCTACGAGAAACTGGTAGAGGATGTCGCGGCGCGTGGCGCCGAGCGCCTTGCGGACGCCGATCTCGCGCGTGCGCTCGGTGACGGCCACGAGCATGATGTTCATGATACCGATGCCGCCGACGAGGAGGCTGACCGCGGCCACGCCGGCGAGGAGCATGGAGAAGGCGTCGTTGGTCTCCGAGAGCGTGGAGAGCATGTCGGCCTGGTTGCGCATGCGGAAGTCGTCGGGTGCGCCGGGGCGCGTGCGGTGCGAGTGGCGGATGGCGCGCTGAACCTCGGCCATCGCCGTGTTGAGCGAGTCCTCGGAGTTGGCGAGGGCCCAGATGTCGTTGATGCGGTCGGTGCCGAAGACGCGGAAGCGGCCGGTGGCGAAGGGGATGAGGATCTGCTCGTCGCCGTCGCCGAAGCCGGTGGCGCCCTTGGACTCGAGCGCGCCGATGACGGTGAAGGTGAGGCCGTTGATGCGGACGCGCTCGCCGATGAGCATGGCGGGGTCATCGACGCCGAGGAGCGGACCGGTGGCGCCGCCGAGCACGGCCACGTTGCGTCGCGCGGCTTCATCGTTGCGATCGAGCATGCGGCCGGCGGCGAGGCGGAAGCCGCGCACCTCGAGGAAGTTGGGTAGCGTGCCGGTGACCTGGATGTTGGCGTTCTTCGAGCGCCACTGGACCTGCAGGTTGCGATCCTGCTGCGGATTGACGGCGCGGATGTTGGGTGCGCCATCGATGATGGCGTTGACGTCCTTCATGGTGAGCTTGACGGTGGACGCCGTGTTGACGCCGCCGAAGTTGACGCGGGCCGGATTGATCTGGAGGAGGGTGGTGCCGAGCTTGGCGATGCGGTCCTTGATGGCATTGGCGGCGCCGTTGCCGAGGGCGACGACGGCGATGACGGCGCCAACGCCGATGATCATGCCGAGCATGGTCAGGCCGGAGCGGAGCTTGTTGACGCGGAGGGCATCGAAGGCGATGCCGACGGAGGTGGCGAGGACCATGAGGGAGCTGCAGGGGCGGTCGAGCGGGGCGCCGCGTGGAACGCCGGCGTGATTTGCGTATCGTAGGTTGGAGCGCGGTGGGGCGCCACGCTCAGGCGGCGGGCGTCAGCCGAGGGTCAGCGGGGGCGTCAGCGAGCGCCTCAGGGGACGCCTCAGGGGGCGCCTGATTCGTGCCTGCGGGAGGTAGAGTGGAGACGGGCGCGTTGGGGGTGTCTTGACGGCGCTCTCAGGGGCCTAAGCCGCGCTGGGGCATCGGCTTGAACGGGCCTGTGGGGGCGATTAGTATTCACGGCTTCCCCCGCTCACGGGCGGGGTGAAGCGAGGGCCATTAGCTCAGGTGGTTAGAGCGCACGCCTGATAAGCGTGAGGTCCGAGGTTCAACTCCTCGATGGCCCACTGAAACGGTTCCGTGCATCGCGCCGCCTAGACTCCTCGTCTCGGCGGCGCGTTCGTTTGTCGGGCGGTGCATCGGGCGACCGAAGGCCCGCTGATGTGGCCGGAAGCGCCGAGGGTTGCGCTTGACGCGGTGTAGCCTATGGGATACACTTGAGAATGCACGTCGAGGAGACCGAGGTCTACCGTGACTGGATCAACGGACTGAAGGACCTTGCGGCCCGTGCCCGTATCCAGGTGCGTGTCGACCGGCTGGTGCACGGGAATCCCGGCGCGCATCGCCCGCTCACCGGCGGCGTGTCCGAACTGAAGATCGACGTCGGCCCAGGCTATCGCGTGTATTAGGAGTAGCCCATCATGCACAAGCCCACCGCCGCGAAGAAGACCTCGCGCACCAAGACGATGCCCTACGACGTGGCCGCGCAGCTGCGCACGCCCGAGGAAATGGCGTCGTACCTCGACGCGTGGCTGGCCGACGCCCCCGACGACGCGGCGGGCATCGCACGCGCATTGGGCGACATCGCGCGCGCGAAGGGCATGACGCAGGTTGCCAGGGAGACAGGCATGAGTCGCGAGAGCCTGTACAAGGCGCTCGGTGCCGAAGGGAACCCGAGCTTCGCCACGGTGCTGAAGGTCGCCCGAGCACTTGGCGTCAAGCTGCACGCGAGCGCGGCGTGACGATCTTCAACATCATTCCCGTGCACGACGTGCGGCGTGTCCGACATGTCCATTCAGACTGACCGTCTCAACACCGCCCTCGCGGGCCGCTACCGCATCGAGCGTCATCTCGGTGAGGGCGGCATGGCGTCGGTGTACCTGGCGGAGGACCTGAAGCACGACCGCAAGGTCGCGATCAAGCTCCTCAAGCCCGAGCTTGCCGCAGTGCTCGGCGCCGACCGCTTCGTGGTCGAGATCAAGACCACCG
>JANYHJ010000157.1 GCA_025359135.1 Gemmatimonadota bacterium
GCAAGTTCAGCAGCGACGCCGCCGGTGAACGGGCCATCGAGCCCGCACAGCCCGGCATGCGCGCGCCGAGCATGGAGATCGTCGGCACGCCGCGCCTGCCGAACGAAGCGGGACACAATCGCTTCACCTGGAATCTCGAACTACCCGGACCGTGGGCCGCGGATTCCGGCCGACGCGGCCGCAACGGGCCGATGGTCAACCCCGGCCGCTACACGCTCGCGCTCACCGCGGGCGGCGTCACCGAGACGCGCCCACTGGAGGTGCGACTCGATCCTCGGCTCGTGTCCGACGGCGTCACGCCGACCGTGCTCGCTGAACAGCTCGAACACAACTTGCGCACACGCGATCTCGTCACCGAAGTCAACATGCTCCTCGCCTCCGTCGAGGGCGACCTCAAGCGGCTCGGCGCCGACAGCTCGGCGGCAGGACTCGCGAAGCGCCGCGAGCTCGAGTCGCTGCGCACCGCACTCGTGACGCCGACCGTGCGCTACTCGAAGCCCGAGCTGCAGGCGCACATCCAGTACCTGTATTCGCTCAGCATGCAGGCCGACCAGCAGATCAGTCGCGACGCGAAGGAGCGGTTCAAGGACCTGCGCGCCGCACTCGACCGCCTCAAGAAGAAGCCGATTGCCTGAGCACATCGGTCGAGCCGCGCGGGCCGCGCATCGTCGATGAAGAACAATTGGCGCGTCGTCGCGCTCGTCTGCGCTGCGTCGTTCACGGCCTATCTCGTGCGCGCCGACGTGGCCGTGGCGCAGGAGCGCATGGCGCCCGCGCTCGGCCTCACCATGACCGACATGGGCGCGATCACCGCGTGGGCATTCCAGCTGTCGTACGCGCTGCTGCAGGTGCCCGCGGGCATGTTCGGTGAGCGGTACGGCGTGCGCATGACTTTCGCACTCGCGCTGCTCGGCTGCAGCGTATCGTCGCTCGTCACCGGACTGATGCCGGATGCCGTCGCCACCGGCACCCTGATCGGCACCCGCATCCTCCTCGGCGTCTCGCAGGCGGCCGTCTTTCCCGTGGCCGCGCTCGCCGTGTCCGAATACGTGGCGGTCACCGAACGGGTGCGCGCCAACGCGTTCTACATCTCGAGCTCGTCGTTGGGCGCAGCCGTGGCACCGCTCCTCATGGCGCCCGTGATGGAGCGATTCGGCTGGCGCGCGGTCTTCCTGCTGAGCGGCGCCGTCGGAGGCGTGGCCTCCCTCGTGATGCTCACGTTGCTACCGCGCACGCATGGTGCGAACGCGGCGCCGGGTGCGGCTCGACTCACGGATCAACTGCGCGACACGTGGCGTCTCGTCGGCAGCGCCAACCTGCGACGCCTCTCGCTCGCCTACCTGCTGCACTCGGCTGTCTACTTCGTCTTCGTCTTCTGGTTCTTCCGCTACCTCACCGAGGGACGCGGCTTCACGATTCTCTCGAGTGGGTTCTGGGCGAGCATGCCGAGCATCGCGGGGTTCGTGCTGGCGCCGGTGGTGGGCCTCGGCGCGGATCGGCTCGGACGCCGCATCGGCACAGCGGAAGCGCGCCGGCGCGTGGCGGTGGGGTGCCTGGTAAGTGCCACCGTCCTCGTGGCTGCAGGCGCGACGCTACCGGGCGCCTTTGTCGCGATCGCGGCGCTCAGCCTCTCGTCCGCGTCGCTCAATGGCGCCGAGTCGCCGTTTTTCACGACGGCCACCGTCATCGGTGCGCACAACCCGGGCGCGTCGGCGGGCTTTCTCAACCTGATGGGCAACCTGGGCGGCGTGCTCTCGATCTGGCTCGTGCCGCACATGTCGGCGGCGTGGGGGTGGAACGGCACGCTGGCCTTCTGGGCCTGCGTGGCATTCGCGGCCGCGTTGCTCTGGCTCACGGTGAAGGCGGACGACGGCGTGGTAGCGGCCACCGCCTGATCACTGAGGAAGCACCGCGCATCACTGCATCGCACGCGCAAGAACGTGCACGCGTACGACGAGCCTCGTCCTAGGCGATCACGTCGTGCGCCACCGCGTCCAGCGCCCGCGTCAATCGCGCGACGATCTCGCCCAGCTCGGCTTCACTCACCACGAACGGCGGCGCGAGGCACACCACGTCGCCGTTGACGCCGTCCACGCCACCTGCATGCGGCCAGCAGACGAGTCCCGCGGCAAGCGCCGCATCGTTGACGCGATCGGCCACCTTGCGCGCGCGCGGGAACGGCGCGCGCGTCGCCTTGTCCGCAACGAGCTCGATCCCCGCCAGCAATCCGCGGCCGCGCACGTCACCCACGAGCGCATGCGCGCGGAGTGGCGCGAGCTTGGCGTGCAGCGACGCGCCCATCGTACGACAGCGCGCCAGCAGGTCGTGTTCACGGATGTAGCGCACGGTGGCCGCGCCGGCCGCACACATCATCGGCGTGTGCGTGTACGTCTGCGCGTGCAGCATGCCGCCCGATGACGCCGCGATCGGCGCGAGGATGTGCTCGCTCGTCACGACGGCCGCGAGTGGCGCGTAGCCCCCGCTGATCCCCTTGCCCATCGTCATGATGTCGGGCACCGCCGCATACGGCTCGACGGCCGTCCACGTGCCGGTGCGTCCCGCGCCTACGAGAATCTCGTCGGCAATCCAGAGCACCTCGTGCCGCGAGCAGATCTCGCGAATCGTGCGCCAGTATGAGTCGCGCGGCACACTCGCCCCGGTCGAGGATCCGCCAACGGTCTCTCCAATGAAAGCGGCGATCGTGTCCGCTCCTTCGCGCGCGATGATCTCCTCGAGCATGGTGCCGGTGCAGCGCGGGCAC
>JANYHJ010000194.1 GCA_025359135.1 Gemmatimonadota bacterium
GTCGTCTTGCCGGCGCCGTTCGGACCGATGATGCCGACGATCCCGGCGCGCGGCAGCGAAAAATTCAGGTTCTCGAACAACAGCTTGTCGCCGAACCCTTTCTTGAGCTTGTCGGCGATCACGACGTCGTTGCCCAAGCGCGGCGCGGGCGGAATGACGATTTCGTTCGCGACGACCTGATCGTTGTGGGCCTCGCTCGCGAGCTCCTCGTAGCTCTGCAACCGCGCCTTGCTCTTGGCCTGCCGAGCCTTGGGCGCCATGCGGACCCACTCGAGCTCGCGCGCGAGCGTCTTCTGCCGCACGCTCTCCTGCTTCTCCTCGAGCGCGAGGCGGTTCTTCTTCTGCTCGAGCCAGCCGGAGTAGTTGCCTTCGTAGGGCACGCCCTTGCCGCGATCAAGCTCGAGGATCCACTTGGCCACGTTGTCGAGGAAGTAGCGATCGTGGGTGATGGCCACCACGGTGCCGGGATACGTCTCGAGGTACTTCTCGAGCCACGCCACCGATTCCGCGTCGAGGTGGTTGGTGGGTTCGTCGAGCAGCAGCATGTCGGGCTCCTCGAGCAGGATGCGGCAGAGCGCCACGCGACGCTTCTCGCCACCCGAGAGATTGGTCACTTCGGCGTCGCCCGGCGGCAGCCGCAGCGCGTCCATCGCCACCTCGATCTTGTTGTCGAGGTTCCAGAGGTCATGCTGGTCGATGTATTCCTGCAGCTTGCCCTGCTTCTCGAGCAGCTTGTTCATCTCGTCGTCGTCCATCGGCTCGGCGAACTTCATGCTGATGGCGTTGAACTCGTCCATCGTGGCGCGCTGCGCCTGGAGCGCGAGTTCGACGTTGCCGCGCACGTCGAGCGAGGCATCGAGCTGCGGCTCCTGCGGCAGGTAGCCCACGCGCGTGCCCTTGTGGGCCCACGCTTCGCCCTGGAACTCGGTGTCCACGCCCGCCATGATGCGCAGCAGCGACGACTTGCCCGCGCCGTTGGCGCCGAGGACGCCGATCTTGGCGCCGGGATAGAACGAGAGCCAGATGTCGTCGAGGATGACGCGCGCAGGTGGAATCACCTTGCGCAGGCCCTTCATGACGTAGATGAACTGCGGTGCCATGGATCGAACTCGGGGGAAAGCGGCTGGGGCTCGGCGTGCGGCCGTCAAAGCGGAGGCGCAATCTAGCCAGCCGCGTGCGACCCCCACATCGGTGGTCCCGCCTGCCCGCTCCCGCGACTGCTACGTGCCGGAGCGCACCATCACCACCACCACGCGCTCCACCAGCCGCCGAAGCGCAGGCGGCCCGGGTGCAATCCGTGGCGGTGATTGCGCGGCGTCAGGCAGCCCGCACCACGTCGCAATGCTCGATACATTCGGAGAATCTCCCCGGCTCGGGTCGGGTACAGGATGGGCGGCAGGGTCATCACGACCCCGCTGCCCGTTGGACGCCTGTCCGGCGCGCCTGTTACCACGAGAGACGCGCCGCGCCTGACTCCCGTTGGAATATTTGTCATGATGCTACCTATTCGCCAGCTCGCTGTGCTCGCCCTGCTTGCCGCGGTGGCCCCGCGCGCGCAGGCGCAGGACGCCCTCAAGGTCGGCGCCATGGCGCCTGCCACGGCCCCGCTCGAGACGCTGGACGGCAAGCCGGCCGACGTCAGCAGCTACGTGGGCAAGGGACCCGTCGTCATCGAGTTCTGGGCGGCGTGGTGTGGCAACTGCCGCGCTCTCGCACCGCAGCTCGCCGCGGCCTCGAAGCGCCATGCCGGCAAGATCAAGTTCCTGACCATCGCCGTGTCGTTCAACGAGACGGTGGACGTCGTCAAGAAGCACCTCGCCACGCATCCGCTCGCTGGCGACGTGCTCTACGACCGATCCGGCGAGGCAAGCGAGAAGTTCGACGCCCCGGGCACGAGCTACGTCGTCATCCTCGACAAGAAGGGCAAGGTGGTCTACACGGGCATCGGCGCGGAACAGAAGCTCGCGGACGCGATCCGGAAGGCGCTGTGAGGTCGAGCTGGACCGCGGTTGTCACGCTGCACGCCGCGTGCATCGTCGCGATGCTCGCCCTCACGGCGTGTGACGCGAGGAAGCCGAGCACCGAACAGGCGCCGGCCGTGCCAGCCGAGGCGAAGGTGCAGGCGCCGCCCAGCACGTACACGTCGCTGGCGGGCAAGTTCGCGTACCAGTTGCCGGGCGCGTGGTCGGCGAGCGTGCGCATCATCGAGGAGCCCGGCGTGAGCGCGGAAGGCACGTGGCCTGGCGTGCAGCACGCCGTGCATTTCGTCTATCAGCCGACGGGTGCCGGCGCCAAGGCGCAGACGGTGCTGAGCGTGCTCGTCTTCGACGAAACAAGGTTGGGCAAGACGCCCCTGCCCGCCGGCGAGGAGATCGTGCGCGCCAACGGTCGCGTGTACGCCGCGATCATCGCCGCGAAGAACGTGTACGCGAGCGGCACGCCGGATCATGACAGGTTCCAGTCGCTCCTGCCGACGCTCGACGCGGTCAAGGGCGCCACGCAGCCCAAGTAGCCGCGAGCGGGCCAGTCAGGTCCGGATGAGCGATCCGCGCCGCATCCTGCTGGCCGATGCCGACCAGTTCTTCGTGGCCGTCGCGCGCCTCGTCGATCCGGAAGGCGCGGGCAAGACGCCGATGCTGATCGTCGGCGGTCGCCCGGGCAGCCGCGGCGTCGTCTGCTCCGCGTCGTATGAAACGCGCGTCTTCGGCGTGCGCAGCGGGATGCCGATCGCGCGGGCGCTCAAGCTCTGCCCGCAGGCCACGAGCATTCCGGTCCCGCGGGGTGCGTGTTCGAAGATGAGCCGCGCCATCCGCACGGTGCTCGAGCAGTTCACGCCGGTGGTGCGCGGCGCGAGCATCGACGAGTGGTACCTGGACCTGACGGGCACCGAGGCGCTCTATCATCATGAGGCGCTGGCCGTGACGGCCGCGCGCATCCGCGCGGCGGTGCTCGACGCCACGGGACTCTCGGTGTCGTTCGGGGGCGGGACCAACCGACTGATCGCCAAGCTCGCGGTGGAGTTCGGCAAGATGAAGCCGGGCACCGATCGCACGGGGGTGTTCGTGGTGGAACCCGGCCAGGAAGCCGCCTTCATGAAAGAGCGCGTGGCACTGGCCGATATTCCGGGAATCGGGCCCCGCTTCCAGCAGGCGCTCGCGGTGCGCGAGCTTGTGAGCGTGGCCGACGTGCTGCCGCACGACGTGGGCGCCCTCGAGCGCTGGTTCGGTAGTCGTGCGGGGCAGTGGCTCTGGCGGCGCGCGCGTGGCGTGGGCGACGCGACGGTGACCGTGCGCGAGCCGGCCAAGAGCATCAGCCACGAGGACACGTTCCGGCGCGACGTCTCGAACGAGGCCGCGATCCAGCGCGAAGTGGCCGGGCTCGCCGCGAAGACCGGCGCCGACCTGCGGGATCATCGACTGATGGCGCGCACGGTGACGGTGAAGCTCAAGTACACCGACTTCTCGATCCGGTCGGCGAGTCGCACCGTCAAGGAAGCGATCGAATCCGACCGCGCCGTGACCGACCTCGCGATGGCGCTGCTCGCGCACCTCCGCCGCCGGCGTCGGGCGCCGATCCGCCTCGCTGGCGTGGGGGTAAGCGGCCTCGCCGATGCCGCCGATCGCCAGGCGGGGCTGTTCGACGAGTCACCTTCAACGAACGGTGGCGCATCGCCAGTCGAATCGCTGCGGGATCGCCGATTATCGCGGGCGGTGGACGTGATTCGGGGCAAGTTCGGCGACGGCGCGGTTCAGCGCGGGCCTGGACGCGATCCGGCCGTGTAGGGAAGAGCGAAGAATCGACGCCGAGAGGACGATACCTCAGGGGACATTTCACGAGTCCCTGCTCGACTCCTTCCGGTTGCCGCATGTCCGTCGCACCGCCCCGCATCGTCACACCGACACAGCGGTCCGCGTCGATCACCACGTTTGGTGGCGACACGGCGCTGGAGGGGCTGCGCGTGCGCTCGGCGGTCCGTCACCTGCTCGCGCAGCGATTCATGCAGGATGCGGGCCCGGGGTTTTCGGCGCACATCGTCGTGATGCTCGTGGTGCTCGCGGACCTGCTGGGCATGATCTCGACGCGCGCGCTGATCGGCACGGTCGCGTTGCTCGCCGTCGGCCTCGCGGTGCGCTACCTGATGCTGGTGCGCGCGCGCACGCTCAGCGATCCCGATGCGATCGCGCAGCAGCTCTCGATCGGTGCGATCTCGACGGGCGCCGCGTGGGGCATCGTCTTCTTCGTCGGCGCGCTCGCGCTGCCGCCGGTGCACCTCGCGCTGCTGCTGCTCGCGGCGGCCGGACTCGTGGCCGGGGCGACGAGCACCCTCGTGGCCCATCCGCGGAGCTTCACCGGCTTCGCGCTCGTGATGCTCGTGCCGTTCCTCGTGGGCATTCCGTTGGGCGGCCTCGATCCCATCCGGCTCGGCTTCGTGGCGCTGGCGCTCGCGTTCGGTCCGATGATGGGCGTGTTGCTGCGGCGTTCGCACGAGCAGCTCGTGTCGTCACTCGAGGCGAGCGAGCGCGTGGGGGTGGCCGAGGATCGCCTGCGCCGCTTCGTGGACGACGCCAGCGACGTGCTCTGGCGCATGGACTTCGACGGGCGCTGGACCTTCGTCAGTCGCGCCGTCGAAGACGTCTACAAGGCGCCGGCCGAGACGTTCGTGGGGCACCCGTTCGTGGAGCACACGCATCCCGACTACGTGCGCCGCGACCTTGGCGTGTTGATGCGGGTGCTCGCGGGCGAGGAGGTCGTCGACCACGCGAGCGTGCACCTCGATGCCGATGGCAAGCAGGTCCACGTGTCGCTGTCCGCGCGACTGCTGCGCGACCTCGACGGCACGATCCTCGGCGTGCAGGGCACGACGCGCGACGTGAGCGCGCGGGTGGCGCGCGAGCAGACGCTCGAGGACCTCGCGCGCCAGGGCTCGCTGCTGCGCTCGCTGCTCAACAGCACCGCCGACCGCATCTTCCACCTCGCGCCCGACGGTAGCTATCGCGGCTGCAACGAGGCCTTCGCCGCGAGCGTGGGACGCACCGAGAACGAGGTCATCGGTCGGTCGGCGGCGGAGATCTTCGACGGCACGCGCGCGGAGCAGGCCTGCGCGCTCGACCAGCAGGCGTTCACGTCGCGCGTGCCGGTGCACTCGGAGGAGTGGGTCGAGCTGCCCGATGGCCGGCGCGTCTTCTTCGAGACGGTGCGCACCGCGTACTTCGACACGGCGGGCCAGCCGCTCGGTCTCGTGGGCATCGCCCGCGACCTGACCGCGCGCGAGGAGGCGGGGGCGCGCATGCGCGACCTCGTGGAACGTTCGGAGACGGCGACACGCATGAAGAGCGCCTTCCTCGCCAACATGAGCCACGAGATCCGCACGCCGATGAACGGCGTGCTGGGCATGGTGGAGCTGCTGCTCGACACCGACTTGAACATCGAGCAGCGCCGACTCGCCGAACTCTGCCAGACGTCGGCGGAGTCGCTGCTCGCCCTGCTCAACGACATCCTCGACCACTCGAAGATCGAGTCGGGACACCTCGAGCTCGAGCACGTGCCGTACGACCTCGGCAAGGTCGTCTCGGCGGCCGTGCGCCTGATGATGCCGAAGGCCTCGGAGCACGGCAACGAGTTGGTGCTCGACATCCGTCCCGACGTGCCCGTCAACGTGGTGGGCGACCCGGGCCGGCTGCGCCAGGTGATCACGAACCTCGTCTCGAACGCGACCAAGTTCACGCACGAGGGCGAGGTGGTGGTGACCGTCTCGGCGCATGGTGAGCAGGACGGCAACCCGCTCGTGCGCTTCGCCGTGCGCGACACGGGCATCGGCATTGCCCCCGAGGTGCAGCACACGATCTTCGAGGAGTTCACGCAGGCCGATTCGTCGATCACGCGCAAGTACGGCGGCACCGGCCTCGGCCTCGCGATCTCGCGGCGCCTCACGGGCATCATGGGCGGTTCGCTCGAGCTCGAGAGCACGATGGGGGTCGGCTCGACCTTCTTCTTCACCCTGCCGATGCAGCGTGACCTGGTCGCGAAGGACGAGGAAGGCCCGTCGCACGCCTCGCTGCGCGGCACGCGCTGCCTCGTGGTGGACGACAGCGTGGCGTCGCGCTCCCTCGTGCGCGACTTCCTCGAGGGCGCCGGCGCGAAGGTGGCGGAGGCCGGCACGATCGGCGATGCGCTGGCGATGCTGCGCGAAGCGTCGGAGCAGGACGCGCCGTACCAGTTCGTGTCGCTCGACCTGATCATGCCGGACGTATCCGGCTTCGAGCTCGCGCGCTCCATGGCGCGCGACCCGCAGCTGCAGAACACGCGCGTGCTCGTGTTGACGTCATCGGGCAAGCCGGGCGACTCGAAGCAGGCGCGCGAACTGGGCATCGGCGCCTACCTCACCAAGCCGATCTCGCGCTTCGAGTACCTGTGGACCGCGTCGGCCCTGCTCGCACGGCGCAGCATGCCCGGCATCCCGCTGCGCACGATCATCACGCGCTACGAAGTGCGCGAGGCGCTGCGTCCGCTCAACATCCTCCTCGCGGAGGATGGCGAAGTGAATCGCCAGGTGGCGTCGTCGATGCTGCAGAAGCGCGGACACCACGTGACGATGGTGGTCAACGGCGCGCTCGCGGTCGATGCGGTGAAGGCCGGTTCGTACGACCTCGTCCTGATGGACGTGCAGATGCCCGAGCTCGACGGCGTGCAGGCCACGATGCGGATCCGCGAAGATGAGCGCTTCGCCAAGCTGCCGATCCTCGCCGTCACCGCGCACGCGTTCCAGGAGGAACGCGACCGCTGCGCCGCGGCGGGCATGAACGGCTTCCTCACCAAGCCCTTCAAGGCACACGAACTCTTCTCGGCCATCGAGGGCTGGGTGGATACGAGCACGATCGGTGAGGTGCTGGAGAACGCGATTGCCGGATCGACCGTGGTGCCGGGCCCGCGCGCGTCGGCGACGACCGCGCCGATCAATCCCGTGCTTGTCGAGGCAGCGTCACCTGGCGTGCGACTGACGCCGATGTCCGTCACCGCACTGCCGGCGAAGGAACCGGCGGTGGACATCGACGCCTTCCGCGAGACGATGCGCGAGGCCGGCATCGAGTTCATCGTGGACCAGACCATCGACACCTTCCTGCGCGAGGGACCGGAACGCATGAAAGCACTGCATGCAGCATTCGAGGGCTGCGACGCGCGCGGCATCGCCACGGCGGCCCACGCCCTCAAGGGCTCGTCGGGCAGCCTGCACGCGCATCGCGTCGCGCGCCTCTTCGGTGAACTCGAAACCGCTGGCAAGTCGGGTGACCTGGCGGCCGCGAGCGACTTGCGCGACACGGTCGTGCGCGAGTGGGGCGAGGTCGTCGCGCAGCTACGGCAGGCGCGCCAGGAGAAGGCCGCATGACGGTCGAGGCCCTCGCCCCAGCGGCGCTCGTCGCCCAGCGCCATCGCCTGCGACTGGCCGACCTCGCCTCGGCCGATCCCGCCGCCCTCACGATGCTGCCCGAGCATGTGGCGCGTCGGCATGGTGCGCTTCCGCTTCACGTCGACAGCGGCGTCCTCACCGTGGCCGTGGCTGACCCGACGAACACGGAGATGCTCCGCGAGGTCGCGGATCTCGCTGGACGCAGCCTCGCGCTCGAGATTGCGGGAGCCGAGGAGATCGCGGCCGCCATCGCGACGGCGTACGCGCACGCCCAACTACGTCGCCCGCGCACGCCGGGCACAGCCGTCGAGGATCGCCCCAAACGCGTGCTCGTGGCGGAGGACAACGGCGCGACGCGCATGATCCTCTGCGCGCTGCTGCGCGCCTCGCGCTTTGCCGTCACCGAGGTTCGCAACGGCGAGGAAGCGCTCACGGCGCTCGGCGCCAGCGAGCCGTTCGATCTCGCGATCGTGGATCTGAGCATGCCCGAGGTCGACGGACACGAACTGTTCCGCCGGGTGCGCGCCGAAGGGCTCGCGCCGGAACTGCCGGTGATCATCCTCACCGCGTCCAACGATGGCGACCTCGAGAACCAGCTCCTCGCCGCAGGCGTGGACGACTTCGTGAGCAAGCCGATCGAACCCAAGGCCTTCCTCGCGCGCGTGCAGTCGGTGCTCCGCCGGGTGGCCGCCTAGCGCGACGGCTCATGATCAGCGTCCTGTTCGCCGATACTCGGGATCATACCGTCGCATCTCCGACGGTCGCTGCCGGTCACGCCTTGTGAGCACCCTCATCCGTCCCACCCATTGGATCGTCGGGGTTGCGCGTCGCGCGGAATTTCTGGGTGCCGCGTCGCTCGAGACGACCGTTGGCAGCACCCTCGCCGAGGCCTGGAAGCAGGTGATGGATGGGTGCCTCGTGGATGCCGATGGCCTCGCGACGCACGTGGCCGCGCACTTCCGGCTGCCGGTGGCGGAGCTGGCGCGTGCCGAACCGGCTGCACGCAAGCTGCTCCCCGAGAGCCTCGTGCGCCGGCACTTCATCTTCCCGATGCGGGCGGATGATCGCGTCATCACGATCGCGACGGCCGACCCGACCGACATGCAGATGGAGCAGGACGTCGGCTTCGCTTCGGGGCGCAGCGTCTGCTGCGAGGTCGCCTCGCCGGCTGCGCTGCACGAGATGATCGAGGCGACCTACTCGCCCGAGCAGACGATCGAACAGATGCTGCGCGGCGTCGACGATGCCGGCACCGGCATCCGCGTGGTGGACGACGACGAACTCGCGGCGCAGAACGCGGTGAGCGCGGACGAAGCACAGTCAGGCCCCGTGGTGCAGCTCGTCAATCTCGTGCTGCAGCGCGCCATCGAACGCAACACGAGCGACATCCACCTGCAGCCCGCGGGCAACCAGGGGATCGTGCGCTATCGCATCGACGGCGTGCTCGTGAACTCCGGCCAGATGCCGATCCCCGCGCTCCATCGCGTCATCTCGCGCATCAAGGTGCTGGCGAAGCTCGACATCGCCGACCGCTTGCGCCCGCAGGACGGACGCGCGCGCGTGCACGTGCACGGCCGCACGTACGACCTGCGCATCTCGACGATTCCCGCGCGCGGCGCGGAGAAGTGCGTGATCCGCATCCTCGACACGCAGCGCGCGGTGCCGCTCTCGCAGGTCGGGCTGCTCGAACCCGAGCTCGTGCGCATGAAGCGGATGCTCACGCACCGCGACGGCATCGTCGTCGTCACGGGTCCGACGGGCTCCGGCAAGACGACCACGCTCTATGCCGCGCTGCAGGAGATCCACGGACCCGACATCAACATCATGACGGTCGAGGATCCGATCGAGTTCGAGCTGCCCGGTGTCACGCAGATCCAGGTCGAGACGAAACAGGGGGTGACGTTCGCGTCGGCCCTGCGCGCGATCCTCCGCCAGGACCCGGACGTGATCTTCGTCGGCGAGATCCGTGACGCCGAGACCGCGGCCATGGCCGCGCAGGCCGCCCTCACAGGACACCTCGTGCTCGCCACGCTGCACACCAACGACGCGCCGGGCGCGATCCGCCGCTTGGCAGACCTCGGGCTCGATCACGCGACCATCGCCTCGACGCTGCGTGGCGCCGTCGCGCAACGACTCGTGCGCCGCATCAACCCGGCCGTGGCCCAGGCGATCGCGCCCGAGGACGCGCTCACGGACGAGGAGGAGCGGCTCGCCCATGCGTTCGACGTGCGCCCGATTTCGCGCGTCGGCCCGGGCGAGTCCGCGAAGGAGGCGGGTTATCGCGGTCGCTTGCCGCTCGCGCAGGTCTTCGAAGTCACGCCCGACATCGTCGAGATGATCGCGACGGGCAAGTCGATCGGCCAGGTCGAGGCGGCGGCCATCTCGCACGGCATGCGCTCATTGCGCCAGACGGGAATCGATCGCGTGGCCTGCGGCGACACGACGCTCCAGGAACTCGAGCGCGTGCTCGGCGACGTGGACGACCGGGCGCATGAGGCCGCGGCCGTGGCGGCCGCGACGCCGGCCGATGGCACGCCTGCCCATGCGTCGTCGCGCACATCAGGCCACGGCGCCGCTCCGCGCGGCACGCTCGCAATTGCCGCCGACGCCGTGCTCGCCGCGCTCGGCGACGAGGCACACGACGCTCACCCACCGCGCGTGCTCGTCGTCGATGACGACGGCGCGAACCGCATGATCGCGCGCGCGTTGCTCATGTCGGAGAAGTTCGACGTCGATGAAGCGCAGGACGGCGCGGAGGCGCTCCAGCGCGTGCGCTCCGGGCAGGTCTACGACCTCGTCGTGCTCGACCTCGACATGCCGCACGTCGGTGGCTACGAGGTGCTCAAGGCGATCCGCGCCGACGTGGAGAGCGCCGGCATTCCGGTCATCATCCTCACCGGCACGAGCGACGCCGAGCTCGAGACCCAGCTGCTGGACGACGGCGCGGACGACTACATCCGCAAGCCGTACGATCCGCGGCGCTTTCTGGGACGCGTCAAGGCCACGCTGCGCCGCACGCGCGGCTAGCAGGTCAGCGCGGCGCGACCGGCGCGACTGGCACAGCTCGCGACGCGAGCGTGGCCGCTCCGACCACGGCGAGATGCGGCGCATCGGGCGTGCCGCCCACCAATGACGTCTGCGTCGGATAGGCGAGCCGCACGTTGTTGGCCGCCAGCACCTCGAGGAAGCGCAGCAGCATCGCCTCACGCGCGCTGCGGAAGTCGTCGATCTCGCGCGTCACGAACCACGCCATCACCTCGATGTTGATGGCGTAGACGCCGAACTCGCGCACGCGCACGATCACGCGCTCCTGCCAGATGCCGGGATGCGCGCGCAGCGTGGCCTCGAGTGCGTCGCGCACGGCGCGCAACTGCGCGGGCGGGGTGGCGTACTCCACCCCCAGAATGGCGAAGAGCCGGATCCGGTCGCGCTCGGCGAAGTTCTCGGTGCGCATTTCGGCCAGCTTGCCGTTCGGCACCGAGATCAGGGTGCGCTCGAGCGTGCGGATGCGCGTCGAACGCAGGCCGATGTTCTCCACCTCGCCCTCGAAGTCCTCGATCTTGACCCAGTCGCCGACGCGGATCGGCTGGTCGATGCCGATCGACACGGAGCCGAAGAAGTGCTCGAGCGTCTTCTGCGCGCCGAGCGCGACCGCGATGCCGCCGATGCCGAGGCCGGCGAGCAGCGTGCCGACCGGATAGCCGAAGTCGGCGAAGACGCCGATCACGCCGGCGAAGACGATCAGCACCTTGGTGACGCGTCCGCCGAGCTGCACGGTGGAGCGGACCCCCGGACGCCCGTTGGCCGCGTCCGCGTCGGGAATGAGCTTGACCGACGCGCTCACCGCACGGAGCGCCCACCAGGTGAGCGCGAGGATGGCGAGCGCGCCGACCATGCTGCCGATGACGCGCCGGCCGGCCACGGTCACCAGCACCGACGACGCGCCCATCTGGAAGATGAGCGCGGCGATCACGGTGAGTGTCGGTGGGCCGAGCACCGCCACGAGCACGTCAGCCGAACGCTCGGTGGTGATGGGCAGCGCATGCACGATGGCGCGCAGCACGGGGCGCAGCAGGAACGTCAGCAACCCGACGAGCGGCAGGAAGAGCAGCACGGAGAACCACTGCCACCATTGCACCTGCAGCGGCCCGGAGAGAAAGAGCCAGTCGGGGAGCCGGTCGCGGAGCCAGCGATCCTCGAGCTCGTCGTACCAACCGTCGACGTTGGCGACCGTCCGCGGCGCGAACATCCAGTGCGCCGGCGGCGGCGACTCGACGCGCACGAGGCGCACGGGCTGCGTGCCAAGCTCCGCTGAGGGAATTCGACCGATTTGCTCGCGTTCCGGCGGCAATCCGTCGGCGGTGTCGCCCGCGGCGCGCGGCGAGAGCTGGTCGAGCCGGAGTTCGATGTGGCGATCGAGCACGGCGGAGAGGCGACGCGCGAGTTCCGGTGCACGCGAGGCCGACTCCGGCGGCACGCTCAGGTAGCGCGCAGCGGCCGACCAGTTGCCGCGACGCGCGGCGCGTTCGAACTCGCGCATCGCGGCGCGGGGCGAGTCGGGGTCGACGCCCTCGGTTTCTTCGGTGTGCGCGCGCGGCTTGGTCGTGTCGACCGTCGGCTTCGGCTTGAGCAACGACAGCTGCGCCCCGGCCGGCAGCGCAACGGTGGCGAGCATGAGGAAGGCGAAGAGCAGACGACAGCGCGCGAGCATGGAATCCAAGGTAATCGTCAGGCTGTGGTGCCCGAGAGCGGCAGCGTGAAGAGCGTGGAGGGTGGCTGCGGATCGTTGGTGCGCGAGAGCTCGAGCCGATCGATGACCACCGGCGCCTCGAGACGCAGCGCGAGCAGCGCACGTTCCATCGCGCGATCGAGCGTGCGGTAGAAGTTGACCGTGAGGTGCGGCGAGAACGGAAAGCGCACCGGACCGAAGCGGAGGCCGCTCGCCTTCACGGCCTCGTACAGGGCGCGCAACGGACCATGCGGATCGAGCTCGAACGAGATGATGTCGGTGCCCGGAAAGCGCATGGGCAGGCCCGCCGTCACCGAGAAGGGCGCGACACGCGCAGCCACGGCGGCCAGTGCGTTCTGAATCCGTTCTGGCGACTCACTGGGCAGGATGGGCCCGGCACCCGACGAGCCGATGAGCGAGAGGTGCGGCGCATTGGTGTTCGCGAGCTTGGAATCGTGGAGGCGCCGCATCGTGTCGAGCGCCATGCCCGCCTCGCCCAGGACGGGCACGAGCACGAACGATCCCGCCGCCCGACGCCAGTCCACCCCCGAGTCGGGCAGGTCGTCGTCAGGATCGGCACGCCATGCCGCGTCGTCATCCTTGCCGGGAAGCTTCATCTACTACCAATCTAGTTGACCGCGGACGCGGCGCGGGCGAAGTTGCACGCAATGACTCCTCCCCTGCCTGTCTTCACGGGTCGCGAGCTCGACCTCATGGCCGCGCTCTGGAACGCCGGACCGAGTACGGTGAGCGAGGTGCAGGCGGCCATCACCGACCAGCTGGCCTACACCACCGTGCTCACGATCCTGCGTACGCTCGAAGCCAAGGGACACGTGGCGCATCGCGCCGTTGGACGCGCGCACAAGTTCCGCGCGACGATCTCGCGCGACGAGGCGGCGGGTGCCGAGCTGCGCAGACTCCTCGCGCCGTACTTCGGTGGCTCGCCCTCGGCGCTCGTCGACCGGCTCGCCCGAGAGCGGGCGTCGACCCCCGCTGAACTCAAGAAGATCCGCAAGCAGCTCAAGAAGCGGATCAAGCAGAGGGAGCATGCGTGAGCCCGCGATTCGCGCCATCGACACGGCCTCGATCGACGAGGCGGCAGCAATCATCCGCGCGGGCGGGCTCGTCGCGTTTCCCACCGAGACCGTCTATGGCCTGGGCGCCAACGCGCTCGACGCCGACGCGGTGCGCGCGATCTTTGTCGCCAAGGGCCGGCCGAGCACCAATCCCGTGATCGTGCATGTCACGAGCGTGGACGAGGCACGTGCGCTCGTGCGCGAGTGGCCGGCGCTGGCGCAGCGCGCCGCGTCGCTCTGGTGGCCGGGGCCGCTCACGCTCGTGCTGCCGCGTGCGGCACACGTGCCCGACGCCGTCACCGCGGGGCTCGACGCGGTCGCGGTGCGCCTCCCCGCGCATCCGGTCGCGCGCGCCCTGATCGCCGCGGCCGGGAGACCAATCGCGGCGCCTTCCGCCAATCGCTCGAATGAACTCTCGCCGACCACGGCGGAACATGTCGCCAAGGGCATGGAGGGCCGGGTCACCATGATCCTCGACGGCGGGCCCTGCGCCGTGGGACTCGAGAGCACGGTGCTCGACCTCACGGGCGCGGTGCCCGCGGTGCTGCGCCCGGGTGGCGTGAGCATCCACGCGCTGCGCGCTGCCTTGGGACGCGTCGAGCTGCGCGATGGACGCGTGGGCGAAGGCGAGGCGCGCGTCTCGCCGGGCATGATGGCACGCCACTACGCGCCACGGGCACGCGTGGTGCGCTTCAGCGGCGCACTGCCATCGGCGCCTGCGGACACATGGGGCGCGCTCGTGCTCACCGTGCTCGCGCCCGGCGCTGCCGTGGTACGCATGATGCCGAGCGACCCGGATGGCTACGCCCGCGCGTTCTACGCTGCGTTGCACGCGGTCGATGACGCCGGCTGCACCACCGTGTTCGTCGAAGAACCGCCCGAGGGCGACGACTGGAGCGCCGTGCGCGATCGTCTCAGCCGAGCATCGACGCCGCCGTAACCCCGGGTTCGCTCCCGATTGAAACCATCGGGGCCGCTTGCCACGTCAGATGGGGGTCACTAGCGTCGAGCTATCCCGGCTGCAGCATGGTCCGGGCATCCCCCATTGGAGCGTCTCGTGCATCGTTCCTTCGTCGTCCGTTTGCGAGCGCTGGCCCTGGCCGCCGCGCTCAGCCCCACGCTGCTACTGGCGCAGAAGCCGGCCGCCGCGCCCGCCGCGCCGCCGCGGCTCAAGATTCCAGTCACCTACCTGCACCTCAAGAACGGGCTCCGCGTCGTCATCGCGCCGGACCAGTCGGTGCCGACCGCGGCGGTGGCCGTCTACTACGGCGTCGGCTTCCGTGTCGAGCCCAAGGGACGCACTGGCTTCGCGCACCTCTTCGAGCACATGATGTTCCAGGGCTCGAAGAACCTCGGCAAGATGGCGTTCGTGAAGCTCATCGAGGGCTCGGGCGGCATCCTCAACGGTTCGACGCGCTTCGACTACACGAACTATTTCGAGGTCGTGCCGGCCAATGCGCTCGAGACGGCGCTCTGGGCCGAGTCGGACCGGATGCGCGGCCTCGCGATCACGCAGGAGAACCTCGTGAACCAGCAGGGCGTGGTGAAGAACGAGGTCAAGGTGAACGTGCTCAACCAGCCCTATGGCGGCTTCCCCTGGCTCGACATGCCGCAGCTGGCGAACACCAACTGGCACAACGCGCACAACTTCTACGGTGACCTGGCCGAGCTCGACGCCGCCACGCTCGCCGACGTGCAGCAGTTCTTCACGACGTTCTACGCGCCCAACAACGCCTCGCTCGTGATCGCCGGCGACGTCGACGTGAAGGCTACCAAGGCGATGGTCGAGCGGCTCTTCGGCGACATCGCCTCGCAGCCGCAGCTGCCGAAGGAAGACTTGGCCGAGCCGAGGCAGGAAGCGGAGAAGCGCGCCAACAAGGAAGACAAGCTCGCGCCGCGCCCCGCGCTCGCCGTCAGCTGGCACGTGCCGCCGCGCTGGACGCCGGAGTGGTTCGCGTTCGGCATCATCGACCAGCTGCTCGCGCAGGGCCGCGACTCGCGACTCTACGACGCGATCGTGCGCACCAAGGGTTACGCAGGCAATGTCGGCGCCGGCATCAATCCCGGGCTCGGCAACCAGTGGAACTACTCCGGCCCGATGCTCTACACGATCAACCTCTTCCACGACGCGAAGACCAGCCCCGACACAATCCTCGCCGCGATGGACGTCGAAGTCGAACGGCTGCGCACCGATCTCGTCGATGCGGCATCGCTCGAGCGCGCGCGCACGCGCTGGCGTTCCGGTTTCTACAGCTACATCGAGGGACTGAACGGCTTCGGCAAGGCTGACATCCTCGCGTCACTCGCGCTCTTCGATGACAACCCGGCGCGCATCAACGACATCGAGAAGGGGATGGATGCCGTGACGCCGGAGATGATCCGCAAGACGGCGCAGGAATGGCTGCGCCGCACCAACCGTTCGATCATGACGCTCGTGCCGGCGCCCAAGCCGGCCACCACGGGAGGCCACTGACCATGCGCCGTCTTTCCACTCGCGCGGTCGCCGCTGCCGCCCTCGTCATCTTCTCTTCGGTGCCGGCCATCGCGCAGTTCCCGAGCACGCCGCCGGTTCCGGGCAAGCCCAAGCCGTTCATCCTGCCCAAGCGCAAGACCGTGACGCTCGCCAACGGGATGAAGGTCTCGATGGTGCCGTTCGGTATCACGCCCAAGGTCAGCGTGCGGCTCTTCATCCGCACCGGCTCGATCGATGAAAGCCTCGAGCAGCTCAACCTCGCGGGGCTCATGGGCGACCTGTGGAATGAAGGCACCGTGAACAAGGACGCGCGCGCCGTCGCGCAAACGATGGCCGGCATGGGTGGCGCGCTCGGCATCGGCATGGGCAGCGACCTGTCGTCGATCGGCGCGGACGTGCTGAGCGCGAACGCGGCTGAGCTCGTGGCACTCGTGGCCGAGGTCGCGCGCCAGCCGCGCTTCCCCGATTCGGAGCTCGCACGACTCAAGACGGCGCGCCTCCGCAACCTGGCCATTGCGCGCACGCAGCCTAGCACGCTGGCCGGACTCAAGTTCAACTCGATGATGTACGGCGACCATCCGTACGGGCGCGGTCTGCCCACGGATGCGCAGCTGCAGGGCTACACGACGGACCAGATCAAGGCGTTCTACTCCGCGAATGTCGGTGCAGCGCGCGCGCACCTCTACATCGTGGGCGTGTTCGATGCGGCCGCGGCGGAGAAGGCGGCGCGTGCGGCGTTCACCGATTGGGCGGCCGGCCCCGCGCCGTCGGTCAAGCCGGTCAACCCGCCCAAGGAGCGGCAGGTCGCGGTCATCGACCGTCCCTCGGCCGTGCAGAGCACGCTCTATGTCGGACTGCCGGTGGCGGACCAGTCGCATGCGGACTACGTGAAGCTCACCGTCACCGACGCGATCCTCGGCGGTTCATTCGGGTCGCGCATCACGGCCAACATCCGCGAGAACAAGGGCTACACCTATTCGCCGTTCAGCACGATCGCGACGCGCAACAAGACGGCGACGTGGATGGAGATCGCGGACGTGACGACGAATGTCACGGGTCCGTCGATCACGGAGATCTTCAAGGAAGTCGAGAAGCT
>JANYHJ010000213.1 GCA_025359135.1 Gemmatimonadota bacterium
CCACGCCGACCCCGAGATCGAGGCCCGGCTCGGGGAGATCGTCACGCTCACTCGGGCGAAGGCGAACCACGTAGGACGGTGGGAGCCGGTGCGCATGCGTCGCGGTCCGCAAGGCGTGCTCGTCCCTCTCGACCAGCACGATTCGGCGATGATCTCGGAGGCGAAGAAGGCGGCTGATCCGGTCGCGAAGAAGACGGCGGACAAGCAGGAGAAGAGCACCCAGCACGTTCAGGCGGTCATGGTGGCCGTGCGCGCGGTCCTCTCTCGCAGCTCGGAGGGGCTTGGGTACCGAGAACTGCGGGCAGGCGCTCGTGCAAACCCCGACGTTCAGCGGTTCGGTGGATGCGGCGATCCGCTCCTGGACGTCGCGATCGTCAGACTCGGCGAGGAGCTCCGCATCGTCAGCGGGCCACGCGGTTCCAAGATCCACACCCTGGCCTCGCGCGGAGGTGTCCAGTGACGGCGACTGTCTCTGTGGTTGGGCAGGGAGGAGCCACCGTCTCTGACTGTCTCTGTCTCTGTGTCCCCCCCTATAACCCCCCCCGTGTGCTGGAGACAGTGGGACTGTCCCGCACGACTGTCTCTCAGAGACACAGAGACACAGAGACAGTCACCCCAGACGGGTGCATTGAAGAGAGCCCCAAGCCCACCGCCCGAGCCTCCCGGATCACCTCCCACGCCTTCGTTTCGGTGGCCATCTCTGGGTTGCCAACCCGCCGCCGCGCGAATGGTTCCGTAGGCCTACGTTCACCGTGGCCAGCGCCATCCTTTTCCCCTTCGCCTTTCCGCACCTTTGCGCATCGCGCGAGCTACCCGAGGTGACCCCATGACCGTCGAGAAGAGCCACGGCAAGCGACGACCCCGAGCACCTCGCCCCGGCGAGCACGCGGAGATCCGTAACGCGGTCCTTGCGGCGCCGTTGCGTGACCCGGTGACAGGGCACTTCCTTCGCGGCAACAAGGCCGGGCGGCTCCGCACGCTGAAGAGCCTCGGAACGCTCGCCACGCTCGACCCTGCGGCCTGCGCGGCCTGGGTGCGCCCGTACGTGGAGCTCGTCCAGGTCGAGGCCTCCGCACTGGTGGAGGAGACGGGCGCGGAGGAGAGTGAGAGCTTGAAGGGCTTCGCGGTCGCCGCCGCGGACGCGCACGCCATGTACCGCGCCCTCATGGCGATCGCCCTCGCGCCTGACACGCCCGCGGACAAGGCCACGGAGGCGCGAAGCGAGGCCCGTGCGTGGCTGAAGGAGCACCGGCAGTCCCTGCTCTCCCTCCGCGCAGAGGCCCGCGCAGGCGTCCCCGAGAGGCCCGAGGAGCCGCACGACCTGCCGCCGGGCTTCGTGTCCGTGGAGGACCAATGAAGCGCACCCTGCGCACCGGGCACACCGCGAACGCACCCCGGCGCGCCGTCATGCCGTTCGTGCAGTTCTGCAAGGCGGAGCTGAAGCTCGAGCTGACCGACGCGTGGCGCGTGCTCCTGCTCGTGGCGATCGACGGCGTGGAGCCAGAGCAGCTCGACCCCGCAGACCGCGAGCTCGCACGAACCTTGTTCGGCAACGTGGACACCATCCCGCCGATCGCGCGTGCGGTGCTTGTCTGGCGCCTGGGACGTGGCAGCGGGAAGAGCACCATCGCGGCCGCGCTCGCCGTGTGGTCGGCGTGGACGACGTCCCTGGACGACGTTGGACCGGGCATGCTCGCAGCCGCGGTCGTCGTGGCACCTGCGAGAAGGACCGCCGGCATCTGGCTCCGCGTGGCCCGCGAGCTCGTACGCGGGTCGGCACTGGAGCGCTACGTGGAGAAGAAGTCCGACAACACCGAGGGCTTCACGCTGCGCCGTCCTGATGGGCGCGCTGTTGCGCTGATGGCAGTGGCAGCATCACGCGGAGGCGCGTCACTGCGCGGCTTCGACATCATCGCCCTGGTGCTGGACGAGTCGGAGTTCTTCGCGTCGAACGAGGACGTGGCGAGCGCGGACGGCTACGCAATCTCTGACCGCGACATGTTCGCCGCCGCGATGCCCCGCTTGCGTGGAAAGGCCGTGTTCATCTCCACACCATGGCCCACGGAGAACCTCACCGCGGAGCTGTTCGACCGCAACCATGGCAAGCCCACCGATGCGCTGGCGGCTGAGGGGTCGTCCCTGTTCATGCGCCCAAGCGATCGCCTCAAACAGATCGTCGAGCAGGAGCTCGCGCGGGACAACGACACGGCCATGCGTGAGTTCTTCGTGAAGGCGGGCGTCGTGGGCTCCTCGCGGCTGTTCGATGGCCCGTCCGTGGATGCATGCGCAGACGAGACGAGGCCGCTGGTAGTGATCGCGCCGCCCGGCTCCGTCGTGGCAGGCGGCGGAGACCTCGGGCTCGAGCGTGACTCGTCCGTGGCGTGCGCGGTGGGCCGTCTGGATGACCGGTTCACGTTGCTCGAGTTCGATGAGGTGCGTCCTGCGAAGGGCCAGCCGCTCACCCCCGGCTACGTCATCCGCGAGCGGTTCGCGCCGCTCCTCCAACGGCACCGTGCGCCGTCGATCATGATGGACGCGCACTACCGCCAGAGCGCCGTCGAGCACCTATCGGCGGTGTCTCTCGGCATGGACGACGCGCCGGCGGGCTCGCAAGGCAAGTACGACTCGTACATGTTCCTGCGGAGCCTCTTGCGGGAGTGCCGAATCACTTACCCGGCGTCCCCGCGGCTGAAGGCGCAGCTCCGCGCGGTGACGACGACGCCGCTCGCCGGTGGCCTCGTGCGCATCTCGAGCCCCCGTCGCGCGGGGTCGGGGCACGGCGACATCGTGTCCGCCCTCGTGTGTGCGTGCTGGAACCTGCAGAACGGCGGATTCGGCGACTACGCGGGCATGATGCGCGATCTGCCGGGCGGTTTCTGAGCTCGCTCTAGGTCGCTTGTGCCGGAGGATGCGACGGTGGCGGAACGAAGGCCTGAGCAGCAGCAAGCGCGATGGCATCACCCTTCTTCCATGCGTCAACGAACATCTTGCCCTTCTCAGATAGGCGGAAATTCACCTGGGTCAGCCCATCCAACGTCATCGGCCTGTACACCGTCGTGTCCACAAAACCCGCCACGATCAGTGGGGCGAACTGAAGCATGGCGTCACTCCGTCCAGACCCCGATCTCATGGGTCCCGGCCATGCCCGAATTCGCGTGGCCTAGACCGGGGCAATGCTGGAAGAGACATCGGCCCCTCATACGAACGACGACCGCATCCAACCCGAGCTCCAGGCGCTGGAGGCGCGCGTAGGCGCGAAGGCAGCGCGCGAGCTCCTCCGCGTCGACCGCGGTGTCTACGACCGAGCTCGCACCGGCGGCCGCCTCCGGGAGGGCTCGCGCTTGCTCCTGCGAACGCGCCTCGACGAAGTACTCGCCGCGGATCGAGGTGGCCGGTGAACCGGCTCTACTTCCGGCAGGTCTCGGACATCCGGGCGCTCGGCACGCTGACCCCTGACGAGGACCTGGCCACCGCGCAGGCCGCTGGGACGTACGCGGAGCTCGACGTCGACCCCGACACGCGCCGATGGCTCGTGACGATCTCGGTGGCCCGCAAGGTCGTCTTCTACGCCCAGGCCATGGCCACCGTGGAGAGCGCCCGTGATCTAGCGAACGAGGCGATCGCGCGCGAACGCGCCGCGGAGATCGCGGGACTGGTGATGCATCCCGAAGCCGACACACCGAATGCCGCCCCCGACGCGACGGTGACGCCGTGAGCGTGAACCTCACGCGCCCGAGCGAGTTCTACCTCGCGCTGCACTTCGCCTTCCTCTCGCCCTCGCGCCCCGCGCGGCTGAGCGACGAGCTCGAGGCCCTTGTCGACTGCATCCTCGGCACGCACGTCGCGCGCCTTCCCAAGGAGATCACGGAGAAACCCATGCACCATACACATACGCAACGCGCAGTTCGAACCGACGACAAACCCGAGGTGATGCGAGCGTCGCTCTTGAAGCGAGCCGACGCCCTCGGCATCCCGCGTTCGGTCTTCGACGGCAAGTCGAACACCTACGTCGAAAACTACGTCTCGAGCTACGCGAAGCACGCGGCAGGGGGTGCGCGATGATCCCCAAGCACTACATGGACGCCGCGGGCGGTGACGCCGAGCTTGCGGAGCTGATGCAGCGGTTCGACGCTTCGGGCGACTTCCTGGAGCTCTATCAGCGCGCCGAACCCTGGCGTGTCGGAGAG
>JANYHJ010000219.1 GCA_025359135.1 Gemmatimonadota bacterium
CCTGTTTCTCGCATCGCAATGCACCAACAGGTCCTTCGCTCCGCTCAGGACGACTTACAACCGCGCCAGCGCCTCGTGCGCGAGCAACTCGTATGCGTCGACCGCACGCACGAGCTCGGCCTCCTCGATGAACTCGTCGTCCGTGTGCGCGACGTGAATCGAGCCTGGCCCGAAGAGGTACGGCTTCCCCCAGTTCGTCAGCTTGGGAATGTCCGTGGCAAACGCGACCACTCCCGTGCTGAAGCCGGGCACGGTCGTCAGGTGCACCGCCGGCACCGTCGTGTTGAACTCGATCTCGGCGCGCCCCTTGGCCCACGCACGCAGTCGCGCCTCGACCTCGGCCGACGGACCCACGAGGCGCGCCATCAACCGCGCTTCCGCCCACGGCGCCAGCACGTTGTCGGCGACACCGCCCGAGAGGAAGCCGATGTTCACCGTCGTGTCGCCGAGCAGCTCGTCGTGCGGAAGGGCGAGTGAATCGAGCTCGCCGAGCAGGCGCACCAACTCCGCCGTCGCTGATCGGCCGAGCGCGGGATACGCGGAATGCGCGGCCTTGCCCGTCACCCGCACCTGCGCGCGGATGGCGCCCTTGGTGCCGACGGCCAGCGCGCTCTCGGTCGGTTCACCGTTGATGAGCAACTGGCTCGACGTCTGGAAGAGGTTCGCGGCGGCGGCGCCGTCGTGGGTCGTCTCTTCGCCCACCACGAAGAGCAGCGCGACGCTCACGCCTCCCTGCCGGAGCCGTTCGGCGGCCACGCACATGACCGCCGCGATCCCCTTGGCGTCGCACGCGCCACGGCCGAGCAACTTGCCGCCCGCGCGGCGCGGCGGAATGAAGGGCGGCACGGTGTCGAGGTGCGTCGACAACGTGACGCGTGGCTGGTCGCCGCTCGTCGCGAGGATGTTCCAGCGTCCCTCGGACACCGGAATGCGCACGAGGCGCCAGTTCCGCTCCCGGAGCACGACTTCCATCCGTTCCAGCACCGGCCCTTCAGCCCCCGACGTCGAATCGACTTCCATCAGGTGTTCCGCGAGGGCGATCGGATCGAGTGGGCTCATGTGCTTACGGTAACCCTCTGTCCGGCGGGGCGGCAATGTCGCGGGGGTGGAAGGAGCGTCAAGGCTGCGACGGTCAGAGAGCGGTGGGTTGCGGCTAACGGCCAAGCAGGACTAAGGGTAGAATCGAAGGCCATGAGCATTCCAACCAAAATTGCAAACGCGCTAACGGGATTCGGCGCTTGGACAAGCCAGTGCATGGCAGCCTTCCGGTTTGTTTTCTCGCTAATCGAAGGACTCACCGTCTTAGGCGTTTTTGCGCTGTCCGCGCGTATCGGGTGGGTGCTTGGATTTGGCGAGACGAAATCCGTCGCCTACATGCAGGCCGAGCAGCTGGTGCGCCTTGTCGACTCTAGCTGGAAGGCATTTTTCATTCTGGCTGTTCTGCTGTTTTTCCGCCCCATCCGAACTTTTCTCGACGAAGTTCAGGTGGCGTGGGGCATGAGCCGACAGAAGGCGCTTCAGCCGCCCCCGCAAGACGAGGCGAATCCGCCGGCCCAACCTTCTGGAGTGGTTAACCCGTGACCACATTCGCTCTCGGAGCACAGACGAACCGCGGGTTTCCGCTCCTCGTCGGCCGTTCAGGAAAGGTCGAGATCTTCGCTGAGGCAGAGCGACCAGTAACGATCTTGGTCTTGGACAGCGACCAGTTCGCGAAGTTCCGGAGTGGGGAGTCATACCTAGCGCTGATGTCCCATACGGCAGTGACGGAACATCGGCAGCTCATCACTTTGCCGTACGTAGCCCAATGGCACTTGGTAATAGTGAACTGGACCAGCGGGTCGATCGCAGTCCACGTTGACGCTCGGAGTTAGGGCGAGCGCTGCCGGAGGGACCTGACACTAGCCCTCCTTCAGACACGCGCCTGTACGAGCCTCGGCTGCCCGCCACCTACTTTGTTCATCCCAGCTGGGCCAGTGCAGTTGTCGCGGGTGGCGCGCGCGGCGCTCCCCCGGTGTAATATGAAGGCAGCCTGCCTGCGGCCCGCGTGGCCCTTGCAGTGGCTCCGTTGCCAACAAGCGCCCCGCCAACGCGATGGGCGCCCCGGCCGAGAGATTCACAACATGGCACATCCGGACTCGTTCAAGAGCCGCTCCTCCCTCGAGGTGAGCGGCCGCCGCTACGCGTACTTCCACCTCGCCGCAGCCGACGCGCTCGCAGGATCGCGCTCGGCACGCCTGCCCTTCTCGCTGCGCATCCTGCTCGAGAACCTGCTGCGCAACGAGGACGGCGCCTTCGTCAAGCGCGCCGACGCCGAGGCGCTCGCGCGCTGGGACGTGAAGGCCAAGGTCGAGAAGGAGATCGCGTTCCGCACCGCGCGCGTGCTGCTGCAGGACTTCACCGGCGTGCCGTGCGTCGTGGACTTGGCGGCCATGCGCGACGCGCTCGCCGCGCTCGGTGGCGATCCGACCAAGATCAACCCGCTGCAGCCCGTCGACCTCGTCATCGACCACTCGGTGCAGGTGGACGAGTACGGCACGGAAGCGGCGCTGCTGCTCAACACCAAGCTCGAGTACGAGCGCAACAACGAGCGCTACGAGTTCTTGCGCTGGGGCCAGACCGCGCTCGACAACTTCCGCGTCGTGCCGCCGGGCACGGGCATCTGCCACCAGGTGAATCTCGAGTACCTCGCTCAGGTGGCATTTACGTCCGGAGCCAGCGCAGCTGGCGGCTCATCACAAGATGGCGGCGACACGCTCGTCTACTGTGATTCACTGGTGGGCACCGACTCGCACACCACGATGATCAACGGCCTGGGCGTGCTCGGCTGGGGCGTGGGCGGCATCGAGGCCGAGGCCGCGATGCTCGGACAGCCGGTGAGCATGCTCATTCCCGAAGTCGTCGGCTTCAAGCTGCACGGCAAGCTGCCCGCGGGCGCCACCGCCACCGACCTCGTGCTCACGTGCACCGAGATGCTGCGGAAGAAGAAGGTCGTCGGCAAGTTCGTCGAGTTCTATGGCATGGGACTGACGTCCTTGCCCCTTGCTGATCGCGCCACGATCGCGAACATGGCGCCCGAGTACGGCGCCACGATGGGCTTCTTTCCGGTGGACGCGGAGACGCTCAAGTACCTCGCGCTCTCCGGCCGGTCACCCGAGCAGGTGGCACTCGTCGAGGCGTATACCAAGGCGCAGGGTCTCTTCCGCACCGACGCCACGCCCGATCCGGATTTCACCGACACCCTCGAACTCGACTTGGGCACCGTCGTGCCGAGCCTCGCCGGCCCCAAGCGCCCGCAGGATCGCGTCCCGCTCTCGCAGTCCAAGGCGATGTACGCCGAGGCGTACAAGGCACAGCGCGCCGCGAGCGCACCCAAGGCGGATGCCGCGGCCGTCGCGGTGATGGAGTCGGAAGGCGCACCGGTGCCCGCGTCGGTGAGCTGCACCTACAAGGGACAGACCTTCAACCTCACCGATGGCGCGGTGGTGATTGCCGCCATCACGAGCTGCACCAACACGAGCAACCCGAGCGTGATGCTCGCGGCGGGACTCGTCGCGCAGAAGGCGGTGGCCAAGGGGCTCACGGTCAAGCCGTGGGTCAAGACCAGCATCGCGCCGGGGTCCAAGGTGGCCGCGGACTACTTCGCGAAGGCCGGCGTGCAGGGCGCGCTCGACACGCTCGGCTTCAACATCGTCGGCTATGGCTGCACGACGTGCATCGGCAACTCGGGGCCGCTGCCCGAGGCGATCTCCAAGGCGATCGACGACGGCAAGCTGACCGTGGCCGCCGTGCTCTCGGGCAATCGCAACTTCGAGGGCCGCGTCAATCCGCAGACACGCTTCAACTACCTCGCCAGCCCGCCGCTCGTGGTCGCGTACGCGCTCGCGGGCCGCATGGACATCGACCTCAACACCGAACCGCTCGGCGTCGGCACCAACGGCCCCGTCTTCCTGCGCGACATCTGGCCGAGCCCGAAGGAAGTGGAGGACACGATCCTCTCGAGCGTGAAGCGCGAGATGTTCGTGACGCAGTACGCGAACGTCTTCAAGGGCGACGCCGCGTGGCAGGCGATCCAGGCGCCGACCGGCAGCCGCTACAAGTGGAGCGACGCGAGCACCTACGTGAAGCATCCGCCGTACTTCGAGGGGATGACGATGACGCCCCCGGGTGTCGTGCCGATCACGGGCGCGCGGGTGCTCGGCATGTTCGCCGACTCGATCACCACCGACCACATCTCGCCCGCGGGCGCGATCGCGGAGAAGAGCCCGGCCGGCGTCTGGCTCAAGTCGCTCGGCGTGGGCAAGGCCGACTTCAACTCGTACGGGGCGCGCCGCGGCAATCATGAAGTGATGATGCGCGGCACCCTTGCCAACATCCGGCTCAAGAACGAACTCACGCCGGGCATGGAAGGCTGGTGGACGCGCACCGCGCCGGGCGCCGAGCCGACGAGCTTCTTCGACGCGTCGCTCAGCTACGCCAAGTCGAAGACGCCGCTCGTGATCGTCGCGGGCAAGGAGTATGGCACCGGCTCGAGCCGCGACTGGGCCGCGAAGGGCACGATGCTGCTCGGCGTGCGTGCGGTGATCGCCGAGAGCTTCGAGCGCATCCACCGGTCGAACCTCGTGGGGATGGGCGTGTTGCCGTGCGAGTTCGTGGATGGCGCGACGCGCCAGTCGCTCGGGCTCACCGGCTTCGAGACGATCGAGTTCGTCGGACTCGGCGAAGCGCTCAAGCCGCGCCAGCGGTTGACGGTCAAGGCCACCGAGAACGGTGCGAGCAAGACGTTCGAGGTGATGGTGCGGATCGATACGCCTGAGGAGCTGCAGTACTACAGGAACGGCGGGATCTTGCCGTACGTGTTGCGGAACCTGGCGCGGTAATCAGGCAGTATCCTCACAACGACGGCGCGCGGCCACTTGGCTGCGCGCCGTTCTCGTACCGGTAGGCGCCGTCGACGTTGTCGCAGGAGAGCACGCACGCGGGCGTCGCTGTCGATGAGGGGGTTCCCTCGCGCACCCCACGCACGTACCCCTTTCCGTTCCGGGAGCGTTCCCGTGAACTCCCTCAGTGCGTCCGAGCGAGGTCGCCGAGCTGGGCGATCGCTCGGCCTCCCCCGCGACCTCGCGTCGTCCGTGCCGCTACGCCTCGAATTGCTTGGACGGCTGCACCTCGTCGGAGATGACGCGGCGCATGCCGAGTTGGCGGCACAGCCGAAGCGGGCGGCCGCGCTGGCGTACCTCGGCCTCATGCAGCGTCACGAGGGTGCGCGACGCGACGTCATGACCGCGATGTTCTGGCCGGAATCGAACACCGAGCACTCGCGGGCCGCCCTGCGCAAGATGATCCATGGCCTCCGGCGACTCGTGAGTGAGACCGCGATCATCAGCATCGGCGACGAGGAGCTGGTGCTCGATCCGGCGCAGCTGCCGTGCGACGTGACGGAGTTCGGGGCCGCCGTCGAGGCAAGGCGCTTCGAGGAGGCACTCGCCCTCTATCGTGGTCCGCTGCTCGACGGGTTCCACGCCGGCGCGACGGCGTTCGAGCACGCGGTACGCGTCGAGCGACGTGAACTCGAGGAGGCCGCTGCGCTGGCCGCCTGGCAACTCGCCGAGCGACAGGAGAAGGACGAGGACCCCACCGGCGCCACCAAGTGGGCACGCAAGGCCGCGCGTCTCGGCAACTCCGATGAGCGGCTCTTTCGCAAGGTCCTGCTGCTGCTCCAGCGGCTTGGCGATCGTGCCGGCGCGCTCGCGCTCTACGAGGGCTTTGCCGCGCGCATGCGATCGGAGCTGCGCGCCGAGCCCAGCGAAGAGACGCAGCGCCTCGCGCGCGACCTGCGCAGCTGATCACTCCCGTCCATTGGCTGTTCGGCCAATGGTCCAATCTCCGGGCACGGGCGAGCGTGCGGTGCGGCGCGCGCTCCTGTTTCGCAGCGCGCGCCGTTCACCCGATACCGGAGATTCCATGTCGATCACGATCAGCGCGAACGAGCTCCGCCGCCTGGCGGAAAAGGCCGATGGCTTCCGCAATGGCCCACTCTGGTTGGTGGAGACGGCGGTGGGCATGACATCGTCGATCCCGCCGAGACGCCCGCGGACCGCGCGTGCTCCTGCGCCGGCGGACCGCCTCCGAACCGCGGACCGCCTCCGAACCGCGGCCCGCCCGCTCTATGAACGCATGAACCCCTCCGCCAGCAGCCTCGGCAACACCGAACTCCGCGTCCGCACCTGGAGCTTCTTCATCAGGCTCTCGACGTGCCGGCGCACCGTGTGCACGCTCAACCCCAGCTGTGCTGCGATGTCGCGATTGCGAGCCCCCTCGACGACGAGTAGCGCGACGGCCGTCTCGCGCTCGCTCAAGCGGTAGCGCGCCACCAGCACTGCGGGCGACGGCAAGAAGGTCGTGAGGGCAGGAGCGGGCTCGTAATCGGGACTGGCGCGCACCAGACGCAGGGGTGGCTTGTCGAGCGGAATGGCGGTGGGCGAACCGCTGGAGGCGCCCGCATCGGCGGTGCCAAAGGGACGAGGGTTCACAGTCGTCACTCGCGCAGAATGCTCACGGACCGTGCGGGTGCTCACGCGGCGATCATGGATCGCGCGGACCTGCACCGTCCTGAATCGGGGAGCGGGACGTCGTCGCCGTCGCTCCACCGCGTGCACCCCGGACCGCGTCGCCACGGGCATGCTCAACGAGGCGAACATGGCACGGGCTTGCCGTGGGCGGAAGGGCGACGATCGGGACCTTGCGGAGTCGCAACGCTCAGCGCGGCCGAGAGGGACGCCAGGAGCGGCGCGTTACACGTTGCCCGGCGTCACCGTCGCGTGTGCGCGGACTGAGCGGCTACTTCGCCGGCTGCGGGCCGAGAAGCAGCTGCCGTTCAATCGCGGCTCCGATGTCGGCGGTACGATCGGCACGGCATATGGCGCCTTCATGCCCGGCCCGAAGATGGAGAACCGCTTGCTCTTCGGGGTGGGGCCGGACGGTCGCATCACGTACGATGCCCGTCACTTCCGCGTGACCGCCCCATCACTTCCGCGTGACCGCCGAAGACGCGGATGAGGGTCTCGGCGACGCGGTGACCAAGGCGCAGTCGAGCACGCACTAGCTGCTTGAAGGCGCGCCCGACGCCTCGCGGGATCGGCGTCGGGCACTAGCTTGTGCAGGCCACTCCGGCATTCGACCTCCCCATCTCAGGAGTTGTCGTGAACCTCTCTCGTGTCACCATGAGTGCCGCCGCGATCGGCGCACTCGTGCTCGCCGCGGATCCCGCGAGCGCGCAACAACCGTCCGCCGCCGCGCCGCCCGTCTCGATGCTCGGCCAGGTGGCGCCCGACTTCACCCTGCCGTCGGTCACGAAGGAGAGCGGCGCGGTGCGCCCCTTCCGCCTGTCCGACTTCAAGGGGCAGACCGTGGTGCTCTTCTTCTTTCCCAAGGCACGGACCAAGGGCTGAACCATTCAAGTGGAGGCGTACCGTGATCAGTACGCCACGCTCTTCCATGACGGCCAGAAGGTCGTTGTCGTGGGAGTTTCCGCGGACGCCGACAGCACGCTCAGTGCGTGGGCGGCGGAAAAGCAGGCTCCATTCCGCTTTGCCTCCGATCCCAGCGGGACGGTGATCAAGCAGTACGGCGCCTGGAACGAAGAAGGCAAGTACGCCAATCGCCACATCGTCATCGTCGGACCGGACGGCAAAGTCGCGTTCGAACAGCGCCCGTTCCGGGTGACGGCACAGGAAGCGTACACGGCGCTCGGCGAGGCCGTGGACAAGCTCGCTCCGCGCGGGAAGTAGCACGGTACGGTTCGCTTCGCCCGGCGAGCGCCCTGCTCGCCGGGCTGTTCCATATGCCCCGCCCGACGCCATGTCGCCGAGCGCCGACGAATTGCTGATGGAGATCTACCGCGCCGCGGTTCGTGGCGCGGATCCGGGCGTCTCCGTACGCGAGGCGCTGGCGGACCAACCGTTCAATCCCGAGCGACGGCTCTGGCTGCTCGCCATCGGCAAGGCGGCGCACACCATGGCGACGGCGGCGGTCGCGGCCCTCGGCGAACAGGGGATCACCATTGCTGGCGGCGTGGTGGTGGGTGCGCACGCGGAAGTGTCGCCACACTCCGAGATCGAGACCGCGACCGGTGAGCACCCGCTGCCGGGCATGCAGTCGCTCAAGGCGGCCGAGCGCATCGGCACGATCGTGACGCGCGTGCGTCCGGAGGACGAGGTGCTCGTGCTCCTCTCGGGCGGCGGCACATCGCTCGCCGGCGCGCCGATCGACGGCGTCTCGAGCGACGACCTGCTCGCGCTCAACGTGATGCTGCTCAATTCGGGCGCCGACATCATGGTCATGAACGGCGTGCGCAAGCGTTTTTCGCGCTGGGCCGCGGGCCGACTCGCGCGCGCGCTCGCACCGTCGCGCGTGCGCTGCCTGATCGTGTCCGACGTGCACGGCGACGACCCGACGTTCATCGCGTCGGGTCCGTGCAGTGCGGATCCGCTCTACGCCGGCGACCTCAAGGCGATGTTGGTGGAATACGACATGGAGACGAAGCTGCCGGCGAACGTGAAGACGGCACTCGCCGACATGATCGCGGGCCGGCGGCGCGAGACGCCCAAGCCGGGCGATCCGATCTTCGCGAACGTGGCGCAGCGGGTGATCCTCGGCAATGCGCATGCCCTGAAGGCGGCCGCCGCGCGCGCGACGTCGCTCGGCGTGCGGCCGGTGTTCATCGCGCGCGACTCGATCCAGGGCAGTGCCGCGCGCACGGGCGAGATGCTGGCACGAGAGCTGATGCAGTTCGCCGACAGCGGACTGCGGCGCGCCAACGATCCCGCGCCGTTCGCCTGCATGCTCTGGGGCGGCGAGACGACGGTGCTCATCGAGGACGGCGCCCACGGCGTGGGCGGGCGGTGCCAGGAGCTCGCGCTGTCGGCAGCGCGCGCGCTGCATCACGCGGGGGCGAATGCGCACGGAGTGACGTTGCTCGCCGCGGGCACTGACGGGCGCGACGGTCCGACCGATGCGGCCGGCGCGATCGTGCGTGGCGCGACGTGGGCCGCGTTGCTCAAGGCCGGGCGCGATCCCGAGCGCGACCTGCGCACGCACGATGCCTTCCCGGCGTTCGACGCGATCAACGCGCTCGTGCGCACGGGACACTCGGGCACCAACGTGCGTGATGTCGTGGTAGGGTTGGTGCAGCCGAGATAGCCGTTGGTACTGAGGGGACTGCACCTCTCTTGCTGCGCCGTAACCCTCCTTGCGGCCCGACTAGATTCCGGGAATGAGCGCCACCAAGCCATTCACCATTGCCTGCATTCAGGACGGCATCGCCGACACGCAGGCCGCGACCGTCGACGCCACCGTGACGCGCATCCGCGATGCGGCCAGGCGTGGCGCGAACGTGATCTGCCTCAAGGAGCTCTTCGACGCGCCGTACTTCTGCAAGACGCTCGACCAGGCGCGCTTCAATCTCGCCGAGCCGGTGACGGGTCCGACGATCACGCGCATGCGCGCGCTCGCGAAGGAACTGGCGGTGGTGCTCATCGTGCCCTTCTACGAGCGGCAGGCGCCCGGCCTCTATCGCAACTCGGCCGCGGTCATCGACGCCGATGGCACGCTGCTCGGGCTCTACCGCAAGATGCACATCCCGCACGATCCGCTCTTCGAGGAGAAGTACTACTTCGCGCCGGGTGAGAGCACGGCGATGGCGCAGCCCGAAGGGTGCCCGGGCCCTGCGCGGCAGTCGGGCGGCTTCATGGTGTGGGAAACGAAGTACGCCGCGATCGGCGTGCTGATCTGCTGGGACCAGTGGTATCCCGAGGCCGCGCGCATCACCGCGCTGCTGGGCGCCGACGTGCTCGTGTACCCGACCGCGATCGGCTGGCATCCCGCAGAGAAGGCGACCTTTGGCGAGGCGCAGGTGGACGCGTGGCGAACGGCGCAGCGCGCGCACGCGATCGCCAACGGCGTGTTCGTGGCCGCGCCAAACCGCGCGGGCTTCGAGCCCGAGGCCGGGACCGCGGGCCTCGAATTCTTCGGGCACTCGTTCATCGCCGATCCGTTCGGCCGGCTGCTCGCGGACGCGGGCACGGAGCCGACCACGCTCATCGCGACCTGCGATCCGGCGCTCATCGAGGATACGCGCCGCAACTGGCCGTTTCTGCGCGACCGGCGGGTGGACGCCTATCGCGGCATGCTCGAGCGCTGGCTGGCCTGACGATGGCCCGCAAAGCCGCGCACCACGGGCTGCGCATGCCCGCGGAGTGGGAACCACATGAAGCCACGTGGATCGGCTGGCCGCACCACGAACCCGATTGGCCCGGCAAGCTCGCCCCGATTCCGTGGGTCTATGCGGAGATCGTGCGCGTGCTCGGAGCGCATGAACGCGTCGAGATCCTCTGTCACTCCGAGGCCGCGCGTGAGGACGCGCGGGTCCACCTGAGCGCACACGGCGTACACGCGGCGAGCTACCGGCTGCACCTGGTGCCGAGCGATCGGGTCTGGCTGCGCGACAGTGGCGCGGTCACGGTACTCGACACGAGCGGCCGCGCGTCGCTCGTGAACTGGAAGTTCAACGGCTGGGCCAAGTACGAGAACCACCAGCTCGACGCGAAGATCGGCGAGGCGATGAGCCGCATCACGACGTTCGCACGACACGAGCCGCTCCGCCCCGACGGCGGCGGACGCGTGGTGCTCGAGGGCGGCGCGATCGACGTGAACGGCGCGGGGCGCCTGCTCACGACCGAGGAGTGCCTGCTCAGTCGCGTCCAGGAGCGCAATCCCGGCATGGAGCGCGCCGATTACGAGCGTGTCTTCGCCGAGTGGCTGGGCGTGACGGAGACGATCTGGCTCGGGCAAGGTTGCGTGGGCGACGACACGCATGGCCACGTGGACGACATCGCGCGGTTCACGAGCGCCGATACGGTCGTGCTCGCGCACGAAGCCGACCCGTCGGACGAGAACCATGCGTCGAGCGCGGACAACCTGCACCGGCTGCAGCGCGCGGGCGGCGATGCCGGCGCTCTGCGCATCGTCACCCTGCCCTATCCGCGCCCGGTCATGATGGACGGCGTCCGACTGCCCGCGTCGTACGCCAACTTCTACGTCGGCAACGGCGTCGTGATCGTGCCGACGTTCAACGACCCGAAGGATCGCGTGGCGCTGAACACGCTGGCCGAGCTCTTTCCCGGGCGCGCCGTGGTCGGCATCCACAGCGTGGACCTGGTGTGGGGACTGGGCACGCTGCACTGCCTGTCGCAGCAGCAGCCGCGCGCCGGACGCTGAACGCCATGCCGGCCGCTCGGCTCGTGATGCTCCTCGATGGCGGCTGCGGCATCTGCCTGCAGGCCGGGGCGTGGCTCAAGGCCCGCGACCGCGACGGGGTCATCGAGCTGCTGCCGTTTCAGGATCCGGGCGTCGCCGTCCGTTTCCCGCAGTTCGATCGGCGGCAGCTCGAAGCGTCGCTCCACGTGGTGGCCGAAAACGGGCAGTCGTGGCGCGGTGCGGCCGCATGTTCTGCCCTCGTGCGGTCGATACCCGGAGGGTGGGCGTGGCACTGGATCTTCCGGATGCCGGGAGCGGAGTGGGCGTATGCGCAGGTGGCCAGGCGACGGTCAACCACAGGGTGCGAGGTACCCGTTCGTCACGAGTGACGGACGACCATTTCCCTCGTCGTTCACGATGCGGCAAGTCACCGGAGGATTCGTGAAGCGTACGTGGACAGTGGTGGCGGCCATCGCGCTTGCCGCGTGTGGACAGCGTGGCGGCGGCGACGCCGTCACGTTCGGCGTGACGGCCCCGTTCACGACGGGCTATGGCACGCAGGTCAAGCGCGCCGTCGAGCTGGCGGTCGAGGAGCTGAACAAGGATGGCGGCATCAACGGCAAGCACGTGGAGCTCCTGTTCAAGGACGACTCCGCGAGCGGCTCGCGCGGCGTGGCCGTGGCCGAGGAGTTCGCGGCGAACCCCAAGGTTGTTGCGGTCATCGGCCACGCGAACTCGGTCGTCTCGGTGGCCACCGCGCGCATCTACGACGGACGGCTCGTCGCGATCTCGCCCAGTTCGTCGTCGCCCGACCTCACCGGCGTGTCGCCCTGGGTCTTCCGCACGATCAACTCCGACTCGCTCAATGGCGTGGAGCTGGCACGCTTCGCCGCATCACGCGGCCACAAGCGCGCCGCGATGCTCTACGAGAACGACGCGTTCGGACGCGGGCTGATCGCCGTCTTCCAGCGCGCCTTCCCGGGACAGGTCGTGGCACTCGACCCGATCACGGCGGCGACGCGCGACTTCGAGGCGCTCGTCACGTACTACCGCACCAAGGTGCGGCCCGACGTCGTCTTCGTGGTCGGCACGGAGGGCTCCGGCGTGGCGTTCATCAAGGAAGCGCACCGGCAGCAGCTGCCGGCCGAGCTCCTCGGCGCAGACGGCTGGAGCGGTATCACCGCCGGTGGGAGCGCGGTCGACGGCGCCATCGTGGGCGCGCCGTTCACCGCCGACTCGCCGAGCGAACAGGCGAAGCGGTTCGTGGCCGCGTTCAAGGCGCGCTTCACCGCCGCGCCCGACGGTTTCGCGGCTTGCGCCTACGACGCCGTGATGATCGCGGCGACGGCTGTGCGCGAAGCGGGCAATGATCGCGTGGCCGTGCGCGACTGGCTCGCGAACATGAAGGCAAGGCATGACGGCGTCACCGGTCGTTTCCTGCTGGGCGCGAACGGCGATCCGCAGGGCAAATCGCTCGTCATGCTGCAGCTCAAGGGCGGGCAGCTGGTGGCCGCGGTGACCAAGTGAACCCCTTCCGTCTCGACTCGATCCGCCGGCGCCTGCTGGCGTCGTTCGCCGTCATCATCGCGCTGCTGGCCGTCGCGGGCATCGTGGCGCGGCTCAGCATGTCGGCAATGGAGCGCACGATCCGCTCCACGCTCGGCAACGCGCAGGAGGAGGCGCAGCTCTCGACGCGGCTGTCGGCGGCCGTGGCGCAGGAGCTGAGCGCGGCCACGCACTACGTCGTGCAACGCGACACCGCGTCGCTCGCGCGCTTCCGCGCCACGGGCTTCGATGCACACGGGGTGCAGAAGTCGATGCGCAACCGTGCAGGCCAGTCGCCAGCCGAGCTCTCGTTGGCCGCCGACATCGAACTCTCGCTCAGTGAGCTCGAGGCCTACTTCGCGCTCGCGCACCGGCAGGCCGACCTGGATCGTCGCGAGGCCGCGCTGGCGACCGCCGACAAGGCGGAGCCGCTCGTGACCAAGCTGCTCGTCGACGTCCAGCGACTGGGCATCGTCAAGGCGCAGAAGGTCCAGGCGGCCGCCGTCGAGCTGGGCGACGAGACCACCCGTCGTTCGGCGATCCTCCTGCTGACGATCCTCGCCGGCATCGTGATCTCGATCATCACCGTGGTCACCACCGTCCGCTGGATCGCGCAACCGCTCAGCCAGCTCGTGGCGCACGCGCGCCAACTCTCGATGGGCAACCTCTCGGTCCGCACGCCGACCGGCGACCTGCCATTCGAGTTCGAGGCGCTCGCCGGAGCGATGAACGTGACGTCGGAGTCGCTCGCCAACGTGGCGACCGTGGCGTTGCGCACCGCGGACGACGTGTCGACGTCGGCGCACCAGTTGGCATCGGTGTCGGAGCAGATCGCACTCTCGGCCGGCCAGATGGCCTCGGCCATGACCGAGGTGACGAGCGGCGCCGAGGGCCAGGTGCGCGAGATCCGTGGCGCGGACCAGGCGCTGCAGACGATGCGCGCACGCGCACAGGGCGTGCTCGCTGGCGCCGAAGAGGTGAACACGCTGGCCGGCTCGATCGAGGCGGTAGCCGCGGAGAAAAAGATCGAGATCGAGCGTTCGCTCGCGATGATGCAGAACGTACGCGACACCGTGCTCAAGGCCGCGGCCGAGGCGCAGACGCTGACCGCGACGGCCGAAGACATCGGCACCTTTGCGGTGACCGTGGGGCGTATTGCCGAGCAGACCAACCTGCTCGCCTTGAATGCCGCGATCGAGGCGGCGCGTGCCGGGCACGCGGGGCGCGGCTTCGCCGTGGTGGCCGACGAGATCCGCAAGCTGGCCGAGCAGGCGCAGGCGGCGTCCGACGACGTGGTGGAATTGACTCGGCAGGTGTCGCAGCGCGTCACGGCCGCGTCGAAGACGATGGAATCGGGTGCGGCGCAGGTGCGCGACATCGAGCACGTCGCGCGGGATGTCGACGCGGCCCTCGTGACCATCGCGCAGGCGGCGGAGCGCACGCGGGCGGCGGCGTCGAGCGTGACCTTCGCCGCCATCGAGAACGTGGAGGCGGTGGAGGCGACGGCGGGCAGCCTGGGCGCGGTGGCGCGCACGGCGGAGTCGCACGCGGCCGCTGCGGAGGAAGTGAGCGCGAGCACCGAGGAGCAGAGCGCGGCGTGCGAGGAGATGACGAGTTCGAGCGCGCACCTGCTCGACGGCGCCACGAAGCTGCGCGAACTGGTGGGTGGTCTGCGCGCCAACGGCTAACGCTCAGACGCGTGAACAATGAAGGGGCGCCTCCCGTGCGGAGGCGCCCCTTCGACGTTCACGGCTGGAGGCCCGGCTTACTGGCGGCAGACGCCGCGCGGATCGGGCTTGGGCTTGTCGACCACCAGCGCGTTGTCGCGGTCCGCGAGCGTGCGCGCGACGTCATGGATGAAGTTCGTGATCTCGGAGTAGTGCGGATAGTCGATGTACTGCGGTTCGTCCGTCACCTGGTGGTAGTCGCCGTGGAGGCCGGTGGTGAAGAAGGTGACCGGCACCGCGTAGCGTGCCCAGTTGTAGTGGTCCGAGCGGCAGTAGACGTTCTCGGGATGGCCGTCGGCGTCGAAGGTGTAGTCGAGGACGAAGGGCGACGTGCGCGTCCTGTTGAGCGATTCAACGAGGTCGCCCATCTCGGTGGAGAGGCGCCGCGAGCCGACGAGCTGGAGGAAGTTGTCGCCGCCCAGCTTCATGTCGTCGGCCTTGCCGC
This sequence comes from Gemmatimonadota bacterium, assembly GCA_025359135.1. Lineage (GTDB taxonomy): Bacteria > Gemmatimonadota > Gemmatimonadetes > Gemmatimonadales > Gemmatimonadaceae > JACPPC01. Next base: position 14,971 of record JANYHJ010000219.1, read on the forward strand.
GGCCGATCATGTCGATGTTGAGTGCGCCGACCACCGAATCGCGCGCGACCGTCGGATTGTCGGTGTAGTAGCGCGAGCCGAGCAGGCCGATCTCCTCGCCGGTGTACCAGAGGAAGAGCATCGAGCGACGCGGGCGTTGGCGCGTCTTCGCGAATTTCTCCGCGATCTCGAGCACCGCCATCGAGCCCGAGCCGTCGTCGTCCGCGCCGTTGCGGATCGAGTCGCGGCGTCCACCGGACGTGATCGTCGCGTTGGCCGCCCTGATGATCGAATCGCGCACCGCGCCGGAGGCACGACGGCCATTGGCCATGTCCCAGAGGTTGAGCGCGCGGTTGACGGCCTTGAGCGAATCGTGGTCGACGGCGGCCTGGGCGAGCCCCGTGTGATCGGAGTGACCGCCGACGACGATGTACTGGCCCTTGAGCTTCGCGTCACGCCCCTCGAGGATCGCGGCCACGTTGCGGGAAGGCGCCGGATCGTCGCGGATGACGAGCGCGCCGCTCACCGTGCGACCGGTGGCGCCCATCTTCGCGTCCGCGGGCGACATGCCGAGCAGCGTCGTGGCGGCCGCGGGGGTGAGACTCACGAGCGCGCTCGCCGCATTGAGGCCCGCGGCGGGGGTCGGCATCGTCATGCGCGGCTGGCGCATGGCGTTGGCCTGCTGCGGCGAGATGGCCGGTGCGGTGAGCACCACGGCGAGCGCGATCGCCTTCTCGTAGCGCCCGAGCATCGCGAGTTGCGCACGCGCGCCACCGGGAATCGGTCCGCGTGCCGCCGCGAACACGACAAACGCCCCCTCCGTGCGATCGGCGCTGATCATGCCGGCCGAATCGCCGAAGGTGCCACCGAACACCACCGGCGCGTCATTGAACGGCTTGCCGTTCGCGACGGCCTGGAAGGTGAAGTCGCTGCCGAAGGCAAGGTGCTGGCCGTCGGCCATCAGCATCGACTGGTCGGCGTTGATCGAGCGGCGCACAAGCGGCACGACCTGGAACCAGGTGCCGTTGTCGCCGGCGGGCTTGAGGCCGAGCTTCTTGAGTTCGCCCGCGATGTAGTCGGTGCCGCGGTCGTGATGGGGCGTTCCCGCCGCGCGACCCATCATCGAATCGTCGGCAAAGATGTAGAGACGCGTCATGAGGTCGGCGACGGTGATGTCGGCGCTCGTGGGCCGCGGGTCGTGCTTGAGCGGTCCCGGCGCCGCCTGCTGCGCGGCCAGAACGAGGGGCAAGCCGACGCTGCAGGCAGCGGCACGGCGAAGGGAACGCAACACGGCGAACTCCGGCTGAAGACGTGGGTGGAGGGCGACACCGTCTGCCCCACGGACAAAGCTGCCGAGGTGAGTAACTTTCGGCCATGGCTTCGAAGGCGGTGATTCTCCTCTCCGGCGGGCTCGACTCGACCACGCTGCTCGCGCACGCGGTGCACGTCGGCTATGCGGCGTACGCGCTCTCGTTCCGCTACGGACAGCGGCACGCCGCGGAACTCGACGCAGCCGCGCGCATCGCCCGGGCACTCGGCGCCACCGAACACCGCACGATCACCATCGACCTGGGCGGCTTCGGCGGCTCGGCGCTCACGGATGATCGCATCGCGGTGCCGAAGGATCGCGACCAGGCGAGCATGAGCCACGGCGTTCCGGTGACGTACGTGCCGGCGCGAAACACGGTGTTCCTCTCGTTCGCGCTGGCGTGGGCCGAAGTGCTCGATGCGCGCGACGTGTTCATTGGCGTGAATGCGCTCGACTACTCGGGCTATCCCGACTGTCGCCCGGCATTCATCGCCGCGTTCGAGCAGATGGCGCGACTGGCCACGAAGATGGGGATGGAAGACGGTCCCCCGTTCACGGTGCACACGCCGCTCATCGCCATGGCCAAGGCCGACATCGTGCGTCACGGGATGACGCTCGGCGTCGACTTCGCGCAGACGGTGAGCTGCTACGAGGCCAACGACGCGGGCGAAGCGTGCGGGCGCTGCGATGCGTGCCAGTTGCGCCGCAAGGGCTTCGCGGGGGCCGGCGTCGGCGACCCCACGAGGTACGCGCGATGACCTACACCGTGAAGGAGATCTTCTACACGCTGCAGGGCGAAGGCGCGCAGGCGGGGCGTCCCGCCGTGTTCTGCCGCTTCAGTGGCTGCAACCTGTGGACGGGCCGCGAGGCCGATCGCGCGAGCGCCGTGTGCACGTTCTGTGATACCGATTTCGTGGGCATCGGGGCGGACGGCGGACGGTTCCCCAATGCGCGCGAACTCGCCGACGCCGTGAAGGCGCGCTGGCCGCTTGGCGCGGAGGGGTCGACCCCGCTCGTGGTCTGCACCGGTGGCGAACCGCTGCTGCAGCTCGACGCTGCGGCCGTCGATGCCTTCCACGCAGCAGGCTTCGAGGTGGCCGTCGAGACCAACGGCACCCAGCCTGCACCCGACGGCATCGATTGGCTCTGCGTGAGCCCGAAGGCGCAGGCGCCGCTCGCGCTCGACGGAGGCGACGAACTGAAGCTCGTCTACCCGCAGGATGGCGTGGACCCCGAGCAGTTCACGCACCTCGAGTTTTCACGCTGGTCGCTGCAGCCGAAGGAAGACGGCGCGCATACCGCGGCGAATGTGGCCGCGACCGTGGCGTACTGCCTCTCGCATCCGCGGTGGCGCTTGAGCGTGCAGACGCACAAGGTGGTTGGCGTCCGCTAACCCTCTGGAGGGATACGGACGACGCGGAGAGGTGCGGGGGTGGGAGACACAGAGCACACAGAGGTGCACAGAGGAAGCCACAACCAGAACAAAGATCGCCTGGCTTAGCTGATCACGGATGCTGGGTGGCCCATGCGACGTCTGGTTGCACTACGCCGCTTGCCTCTGTGAATCTCTGTGGACCTCTGTCCCTCTGTGGCGAAGCCGCACCTCTCCTTTGCTCCGCTATCTCAGCGCCTCGGCCACCCGCGCGGCCGCGGCCGGCGCATCGTTGCGGATGTTCGTGAGGCCGCCCGAGCTGTCGTAGTTGTGCCCCACGTAGAACAGGCTCGGCTGGTCCACGCTCACCACGCGATCGCGTCGTTCGCCGAATCCCTTGGCGTCGAGCCGCACGAGGTCGTGCAGCGGCTGCACCGCGGCGCGAAAGCCGGTGGCGAGCAGCACGACGTCGAACGGTTCCTCGCGACCGTCGCTGAAGCGCGCACCCTTGGCCGTGAGCCCGTCGAGCCCGGGACGCACGGCGATGCGACCAGCCCGAATCTCGTCGACCAAATTGAAGCCGATGAGCGGGATGGCCTCGAGTGCCGAGTGCGCGGGACGCGGCAGTACCGGCGGCCCGCGCTTGGCTTCGCCCATGCGCCGGATGAGGTCCGAGACGCCGTTCTGCACGCCGCGCGGCAGTTTGCGCAGCCAGTACGCGAGGTACTGGATGGGAATGCCCGCCAGCTCGCGCGGAATCACGTTGGCGCCGGAGCGCACCGCGACCGTGACGTGCGAGCCAGCACGGGCGAGCTCGGCGCCGATCTCACCGCCGGAGTTGCCGACGCCGACGATGAGCACCCGCTTGCCGATGAATGGCGCCGGCCGGCGATACTCGCTCGAGTGGAGCAGCTGTCCCGTGAACAGCTCACGGCATGCAAGCTCGGGCAACCGCGGATTCGAGACGATGCCGGTGGCGAGCACCACCGTCCGGGCCAAGAGCAGCCCGCGCGAGGTCTCGGCCACCCACGCGCCATCGTGATGCGCGAGGCCGGTGACGTCGACGCCTGCGTCGAGCGGCAGCTTGAAGTGCGCGGTGTAGTCGTCGAGGTAGCGCACGAACGCCGCGCGGGACACGAAGAGCGGCGTGCCCGACGGGAACGATCGTCCCGGCAGGTGCGACATGTGGCGCCCGGTGTGCAACGTGAGCGAGTCGTAGAGGTTCGTCCAGACCCAGCCCGGCCCCGACCCACGCTCGAGGACCCGATGGCTGATGCCTCGCCGCTGCAGTTCGCGGGACGTGGCCAGTCCCGCAGGACCTCCGCCGACGACCAGCGCGCCGAGCGTCCGCGCGCTGGCGCCGCTCATCGGTGTTCGGCCCGCGGGTAGCCGAGCGCGGCGTTGATCCAGCGCACGAGGGGCGCGATGGCGACGAACCGTTCGATGACCGTGTCGAGGACGCGCGCGTTGGTCACGTCGCGTTGCAGGAGCGGTGTGGACGACGTGAATGACTGGTAGCGCAGCCAGCGCCAGGCCGGATGTCCCTCGGCGTAGCCGCGCGGCAGGCGGACGAGCATGTGTTCTTCGGAGAGGGTCCCGAACCACTTCTTGAATCCGGCACCCGCCATGCTGCGCTCGAAGCCGCGCTGGTCGTCGACGATGCGGTCGCGGATGCGGTTCAAGGGTTCGCGCTGGGGCATCCACATGCCGCCGGCCACGAAGCAGCCGCGCGGCTCGAGGTGGAAGTAGAAGCCGGCCGCGCCGCCGTCGGGACTCGAGGAGCCGACGCTCTTCGACGAACGCCGGTGGAAGAACCAGACGCCGGCGTGCGTCTTGTATGGCGACTTGTCCTTCGAGAACCGGATGTCGCGGTGAATGCGGAAGACCGATCGCCGCGGATCGCCGATGATTTCCGGGACCTTGGCCGCGAGCCGGACGTCCATTTCCTCGACGAAGTCGCGCAGCGGCCCCTTGAGGTCGCCTTCGTAGTCCGCGCGATGTGCCTCGAACCAGTCGCGACGGTTGTTGTCGGCGAGGCCGCGGAGGAAGGCGAGGGCGCGGGGCGAGAAGCCGCCGAAGGGTGCGGAAGCGGTCGGGGAGGGCACCGGGGAATCGTATCGGGCGGGGCCATGCGGACGGGAGGGGGTGTGGGCTCGCGCCGACCGCGCTCGTCAAGTGGGACGGCGGAGTCTTATGCATCTATTGACGGGACCGGTACCGGGGTTATCCTCTGCCTTGTCGTCCCCGCCATCGGCGGGGGCTCCTCTTGACTACCCGCGCGACCATGCGCGGACCGCTTCACGGGATCAGGGTCCCCAGAGGTGGAGGCAGCACCCGCGCAAGGCGCGGCCGAATCCTTCAATGCTCGAGGCAAACATGAAGAGACTTCGTGAGTGGGCGGTGCTGTGCGTAGCCCTGATGGGGCTCTCCCTTGCGGCGCAGGCCCAAGGGAGTGGTGCCATTGCGGGACGCGTTACCGAGGCCGGTGTCGGCAATCCGATCGGCGATGCGCGCGTGCAGGCGCTTGGCCCGACCGGCCGCACCGTGGGTGCGGTTGGCACGGCCGGTGACGGCACCTATCGCATTGCCGGCCTGGCGGCCGGTGCGTACACGGTAGTGGTGAGCCGCATCGGCTTCCAGGCGAAGCGGACGGAATCGGTGCAGGTGACGTCCGGGGGAACGGCCACGGTGAACGCGGCCATGACGCCGGTGGCGACATCGCTCACGCAGGTTGTGACGACTGCCTCGCGCAAGGCGGAGCGGGCACTCGACGCGCCGGCGCAGATTTCGGTCGTGACGCAGCAGGAAATCGAGCAGCGTCCAAGCCTGACCGTGGCAGACCACCTCAAGTCGACGACGGGCATCGACGTGTCGACGGGCGGCATCGCCCAGTCGAACATCGTCTCGCGCGGCTTCAACAACGCCTTCTCCGGCTCGATGCTGATGCTGCAGGACTACCGGTTCGCCGGCGTCCCGTCGCTCCGCGTCAACGTGCCGCTGCTCTTCACGGGTTCGAGCGACGACATCGAGCGCATCGAGGTGCTGCTTGGTCCCGCGTCGGCGCTGTACGGTCCGAACTCCGGCAACGGCGTCATGCACGTGATCACGAAATCGCCCTTCGACTCGAAGGGGACCACGGTCTCCCTCGACGGAGGCGAGCGCTCGATCTTCCGCGCCAGCGTGCGCACCGCCGGCACGCTCGGCGACAAGGTTGGCTACAAGCTGTCGGCCGAGACGTTCACGGGGCTCGACTGGAACTACGCGGACCCGGGCGAACCGGTGCGCTTCGACACCGCGCAGCGCGTGCCGATCGATCGGCGCGGCACCGCGGCCTTCCGCGACTACGGCGTCAGGAAGAACACCTTCGAAGGGCGACTCGACCTCAAGCCGGTCGAAGGGTTGTCGCTCATCTCGACGATCGGATACACGGAAATCCCGGTCGGCATGGAGCTCACGGGCGCCAACGGCACCTCGCTCGTGCACAACTGGTCGTACACCAGCTTCCAGCAGCGCATCAACTACAAGCGCTTCTTCGGCCAGGTGTTCATGAATGAGAGCAACGCGGGCAACAACTCGCCGCTCTCGAGCACCGGCACCTACCTGCTCCGCTCCGGCCAGCCGATCGTCGACCAGTCGCGCGTGGTGGCGGCGCAGGCGATCCAGGGCCTCGACTTCGGCGCCAACGAGACGATCACCATCGGCGGCGACTTCATCTGGACCAACCCGCGCACGGCGAACACGACGAACGGCGCCAACGAACTCGGCGACAACACGAAGGAAATCGGCGCCTTCATCCAGTCGGAAACGAAGCTCAGCAGCCAGTGGGACCTGATCCTTGCGGCGCGTATCGACAACCACTCCGCGATCGACGAAATGATGTTTTCGCCGCGCGCGGCGCTCGTCTTCCGCCCGGCCAAGGACCAGACGATCCGCGTGACCTACAACCGGTCGTTCGCGACGCCGGCCAACTTCTCCTTCTTCCTCGACCTGATCTCGTCGCCGAACATCGGCGGCTCGGGCTTCGACCTGCGCGCCGAGGGCAACCCGCCCAAGGCGGGCTGGAATTTCCGCAGCAGCTGCGGCGGCCCGAACTCGGGCTTCTGCATGCGCTCGCCGTTCGCGGGGGCCAACGCCTTCGTCCCGTCGAGCGCCGCGTCGGCCCTTCCGGCCTTCTGGGGCCGCAACGCAGCCGCGCTGAATGCGGGTGTGCGCGCGGCCATCACGGCCGGCTTCACTCCGGGCTTCGGCGCCCCGACGGCCGGCGCGCTCGGCGCAGCGGTGGGCGCGGCGGTCTCGTCGACGCTTCCGACGCTCGCACCAACCGACGTACAGGTCGGTTCGCGGCTCGCCTTCCTGAACAACGCGGGGGTGAGCATCAACCCGACGTCGCTCACGCCGATCGCGCCACTCAAGGCGCAGTACAACCAGAACTTCGAAGTCGGCTACAAGGGCATCGCGTTCGGGCGTCTGCGCTTTGACATCGCCGGGTGGTACCAGCAGCGCGGTGACGTCGGCACCTCGGCGGCGCTCTCCACGCCGAGCGTCTTCGTGAACGCGGCGCAGGCCAACGCGTACCTCGCGGCCAACCCGACGCTCATCGGCAACATCGCCGGCGCCCTGTCGCCGATCTACACGGGCGTCGCGGCGGCTGGCGGGTTCGGCCCCGGTTGTACCGGTGCGGCGGCTCCCACCTGCGGCAATCTGGCCGCCAACGGCACGCTGCCCGGATTCCCGCAGCTTGGCGCGCCAGCCATTGCCGGCTCGCTCGCGGGTTCGTTCTACGGCGCCACGGGCTCGCTCGCCGGTGCGCCGCTCGGCACGGTCACCTTCGACAGCCCGAAGATCACCGACGGCAGCCTCCTGGCCACGTACCAGGCGGTGACGACGAAAACGATCGACGTCTTCGGCCTCGACGTCGGCGGCGAAGTGCAGGTCAACCGCCGCCTCTCCCTGCTCGGCACGGTCAGCTGGATGAACAAGAACGTGTTCGACGACCTCGGCAACATCGGCGGCAACAACCTGCCGATCATGTCGAACTCGCCGCGGCTCAAGGGCAGCGGCACGATCCGCTTCGCCGACATGGACGAAGGCTGGAGCACCGAGGCGCGCGTGCGTGCGTTCAGCGCCTACGCAATCAACTCGGGCGTCTACGCGAGCGGCGTCGGCTTCCAGATCCCGGCGGGCAACCCCGGCTACGTCGCCAACTCGGTTCCGGGCGTCGGCCGTAGCGGCCCTGGCCTCTACACGTACGACCCGGTGGCTCGCGCCGGCATCCTCGACTTGAGCGCATCATACCGGTTCAAGAACGAGGGTTCGTTCCCGATCACGCTGTCGATTTCGGCCACCAACGTGCTCGACCAGGCGTACACGACGTTCGCGGGCACGCCGGCGATCGGCCGCCTTGTCATGACGCGCGTCAGCACGACCTTCTAGACCGCAGGACGTCGCCGGCCCTCGAGGTCGGCGATGGTGAACGGGGCGGCGTGCCT
>JANYHJ010000223.1 GCA_025359135.1 Gemmatimonadota bacterium
AAGTCGACCAGATCGCCCTTCATGGCGGGCCCTTGCCCGCACCCGAGGAGCGCGAGTCCGTTGCCCGCAACAAGCGGGCGCGGCACGACTACGAGCTCCTCGACACGTACGAGGCCGGCATCGTCCTCGTCGGCAGCGAGGTCAAGTCGCTGCGCGACGGGAAGGCCAACCTGCAGGACGCGTATGGCATCGTGAAGGACGGCGAACTCTGGCTGCTCAATTGCCACATCGCCCCGTACAGCAAGACCGGCTACGTGGTGCACGAACCGACGCGCACCCGCAAGCTCTTGTTGCACAAGGCCGAGATCCGCCGTCTCATCGGTAGCGTCGAGCGCAAGGGGCTGACTCTCGTGCCGCTCGAGCTCTACTTCAAGCGCGGATTGGCCAAGGTGTCCATCGCTCTCGGGCGCGGCAAGAAGCTGCATGACAAGCGCGACGACGACAAGAAGAAGGACGCCGAACGCGAAATGGCGCGCGCGGTGACGCGCCGGTGATTCTGCTGTGTGCCCTCGCCGCACTGGTGCAGGGAGCGCCGTTCGAACCGCCCGTCTCGATCCGCGTCGTGGGCGCGGCTCGCACCGCCATGGTCGCCGTCGTGCGACTCGAGGGTCAGCCGGCCGTGCGCGCCGACGAGTTGCTTGCGCCGCTCGGTGGTCGCCTCAGTCGCATCGACGAAGGTCGCTGGACGCTCGCGCTACCCGGACTCACCCTCGACATCCGCGACGGGCTGCCGTTCGCCGGCACGGTGAATGGCGCCGTGCCGCTCGGCGCCGCGCCGCGCTGGGTGGCAGGCGTGCTCGTGCTGCCGCTCTCGTTGGTCACCGAGCTCATGCCGCGCCTCGGAGGGTTTCGCTATGATGCCGCGCGCGCCGAACTCGTCGGGGCCGGCGTGGTGGCGCGCGCCGCCAGCGAGCCGAGTGGAACCGTCTTCGCGCGCGCTTCACGCGTCGCACCGGCGGCAGCGACCGTCCCGACGGCCGAAGCGCCGACGCCGGGCCCTCGCGCCACGCCACGCCGACCCACCGGTGGGAAGGCTGCGAGATCGCCGGGCGACCGGCGCATCGTGGTGGTGGATGCGGGGCACGGTGGCCCCGATCGTGGCATGCACGGGCCGATCGGTGGGAGGTCCACCATCTACGAGAAGGACATCACGCTGGCCGTCGCCACGCGCCTCGCCGATGCGCTGCGCGATCGCGGCGTCGACGTCATCATGACGCGCACGACGGACACGCTCATCGCGCTCTCCGACCGCGGCCGCATCGCGAACCGGATGCGCGGCGACCTCTTTCTCTCGGTGCACGTGAACGCGGCCAACCCCCACTGGCGCGACCCGGGCACGGCGCGCGGCTTCGAGACGTACTTTCTCGCCGAAGCCAAGACCGAGGACGACCGCCGCGTGGAGCGGATGGAAAACGAGGCGGTACGCTTCGAGACCTCGGCCGATGCGCCGAAGAACGACCCGCTCGCCTTCATCATCAACGACATGGCGCAGAACGAGCACCTGCGCGAGTCGAGTGACCTCGCGGCGACCATCCAACGGTCGCTCGGCACCGTGCACCCGGGGCCGAGCCGCGGCGTCAAGCAGGCGGGCTTCCGCGTGCTCGTGACGGCCTACATGCCGGCCGTGCTCATCGAGATCGGCTTCGGCACCAACCCCGCCGAGGCCGCCTGGATGAGCGACGAGGCCAAGCAACAGCTGATCGCGGCGAGGATCGCCGGCGCCGCGGTCGAGTATCTCGCGCGTTACGAACGGCGCGTGGGCACGACCCCATGAGTGGCGCGCTGGCCGTGACGGCGGCTGGGCTCACGTTCCAGAATCCGGTCGTGCTCGCCTCCGGCACGGCAGGGTATGGCGTCGAACTCGACCAGGTCATGGACCTCGATGCGCTGGGTGGCCTCGTTACCAAGGCGGTCAGCCCGCTGCCGCGGAATGGCAATGCAGCACCCCGCGTGGCCGACTTCGCGGGCGGCATGATCAACGCGATCGGTCTCGCCAACCCGGGACTCGATGAGGTGCGTCGCACGGCGCTGCCCTGGCTCGCGTCGCACGTCAAGCGCGCGCGGGTGCTCGTGAACGTGGTCGGCGACACGGTGGAGGACTACGCCGCCGTCGTGGCTGGGCTCGACGCGCACGACGGACACGCGGGGTACGAACTCAACGTGAGTTGTCCGAACGTGAAACACGGCGGGCTCGAATTCGGCGCGGATCCCGAGGCACTCGCCGCGCTCGTGCGTGGCGTGCGCGCGCTCACTCAACGTCCGCTCTTCGTCAAGCTCTCACCCGCGCTTCCGGCCATCGCGGACACGGCCTGTCTTGCCATGGACGCGGGCGCGGACGGCCTCACGCTCGTGAACACGCTGCCGGGGCTCGTCATCGACGTCGAGGCGCGGCGGCCGATGATCGGATTCGGCACGGGTGGCGTGAGTGGCAACGCGCTGCTCCCGATCGGCGTGCGCGCGACGTGGTTGGTGCACCGCGCGCTTCCCTCGGCGCCGATCATCGGACTTGGCGGCGTCGCGACGGCCACTGACGCGCTGCAGTACATCCTCGCCGGAGCACACCTCGTGGGTGTCGGCACGGCCGCGATGCGCGACCCGCGAGCTCCGCAGCGCATCATTCGCGACCTCGAACACTGGCTCTCGGCGCATGGCGTGCGAGACATCTCCTCGTTGCGCGGCCAAGTGGAGTGGCCCAGCTGATGCCGACGACGCCGATTGTCGCCCTCGATGTTCCGTCGATCGAACGTGCGCGCTCCATCGTGCGCATCTTGGGCGACGCCTGCACCTGGTACAAGGTGGGCCTCGAGCTGTTCGTGTCGGAGGGACCGCACGTGGTGACTTGGCTCAGGGAGGAAGGGAAGGACGTCTTCCTCGATCTCAAGCTGCACGACATCCCGAACACGGTGCGCGGCGCGGCGCGCGCAGCGGCGGGGCTCGGCGCGCGGTTGCTCACCGTGCATGCGAGTGGCGGTGAGGCGATGCTTGCGGCTGCGGTCGAAGGTGCGGGCGCGCAGGACGGCTTCCACTGCGGCATCCTCGCCGTGACGGTGCTGACGTCGATGAACGACCGCGACGTCGGCGCGGTGTGGGGACGCGACGATGTGTCGATCGAGGCGGAGGTCCTTCGGCTCGCAGCGTCGGCGCGCCAGGCCGCGACACATGGGATCGTCTGCAGCGGACTCGAGGCGCCCGCGGTGCGCGCCAAGCACGGTGGCGCCCTGGCCATCCTCGTCCCTGGCGTCCGCTCGGCCGGCAGCGCCTCGCACGATCAGGCGCGCGTGGTCACGCCTCAGGCGGCGTCGCAGGCCGGTGCACGCTACGTGGTGCTGGGGCGGATGGTCACTGCGGCGAGCGATCCGGTGGCGGCCTTCGACGCGGCGTCCGGGGAGCTGGCGGGCCGGTAGTTTCGGTATCCCCTGGGCCCGAAATCGAGGCCGAACATCAACCGAAACGCGGTCGTACACGTCAGCAGCTCAGCCGTGTCAAGGGGGGCCCCTTGAACCGGGGCCTCACGCGGGTTATGTTGCTTGGCTGCTGCGAAATAGCCCGTGTTTCACGCCGGAGCGCGTGAGCGATTCCTTCGAGGGAGCGGGCACGTCGCAGCGGTTCGCACTGCAAATAACCCTCGTTTCTTCGCCTCGGAGTTCCCGTGAAAGTTCGCACCAGCGTCAAGCCGATCTGCGAGCACTGCAAGGTGGTCAAGCGCGCCGGCGTGACTCGCGTGATCTGCAAGCGCAACCCCAAGCACAAGCAGCGGCAGGGATAACGACACATGGCGCGTATTTCAGGCGTGGATCTTCCGCGCGAGAAGAAGGTCGAGATCGGCTTGACGTACATCTTCGGGATCGGGCGCAAGACGGCGCGCGACATCCTCGAGAAGACGGGCGTCAGCGTGTCGCTCCGCATCAAGGAGCTGACGGATGCCGACGTCAACAAGCTGCGCCAGGTGATCGAGCGTGATCACCGCGTGGAGGGCGCCCTCCGCACGGAGGTCGCGATGAACATCAAGCGGCTGATGGACATCGGCTCGTATCGCGGCATTCGTCATCGCCGCGGCCTGCCGGTGCGCGGCCAGCGTACGCACACCAACGCGCGCACGAAGAAGGGTCCGCGCCGCGCGATCGCCGGGAAGAAGAAGGTGACCAAGTAATGGCTATCGGAAAGAAGACCAAGCGGGTGGTCGAGTCGGAAGGCATTGCGCACGTCAGCGCGACCTTCAACAACACCACCATCACGATCACGGACACCCACGGCAACGCGATCTCGTGGGGGTCGTCGGGCAAGGCGGGCTTCAAGGGCTCGAAGAAGTCCACGCCGTTTGCCGCGACCGTCGCCGCCGAGCAGTGCGCCCGTGAGGCGCTCTCCGCCGGTGTTCGTCGCGTGCATGTGCAGGTGCAAGGGCCGGGCTCGGGTCGCGAGTCCGCGATTCAAGCACTCGCCGCTGCGGGGCTGACGGTCAGGTCCATCAAGGACGTGACGCCGATTCCGCACAACGGCTGCCGTCCCCCCAAGCGCCGGAGGGTCTGATCATGGCCCGTTACACCGGTCCCAGCTGCCGTCAGTGCCGCCGCGAAGGCACCAAGCTCTTCCTCAAGGGCACCAAGTGCTTCACGGAGAAGTGCCCGGTCGAGCGGCGTCCGTATGCCCCGGGCCAGCATGGCCAGGCGACGGCCCGCCGCCGCAAGGCGAGCGAGTACGCCAAGCAGCTCCGCGAGAAGCAGAAGATCAAGCGCATCTACGGCCTCTCCGAGCGTCAGTTCCGCAACACGTTCGAGCGCGTCAGCTCGCTGCCCGGCATCACCGGTCACAACCTGCTTGCCTCGCTCGAGAGCCGTCTCGACAACGTCGTCTACCGCATGGGCTTCGCGGCCAGCCGCAAGGCGGCCCGCCAGCTCATCCGTCACCGCCACGTGGATGTCGGCGGCCGACTGGTGGACATCCCGAGCTTCGTCGTCGATCCCGGCGTCGAGGTGAAGGTGCGCCTGGGTTCGCGTGAGCATCAGGGCGTGGTGGCGTCACTCGAGCAGGCCGCCCGCGGCGCGACGCTTAACTGGATTGCGGTCGACCGTGAGACCTTCACGGGCCGGATGCTCGAGCGCCCCACGCGTCCGAACATTCCGATCGCCGCCCAGGAACAGCTGGTCGTCGAGCTCTACTCGAAGTAACGCAGGGCAGGGCGGAGTCCTCCGCCCTGCAGGTCGGGACCCTGACTCCCGAACGGGTCCGCCGCGCGTCAGGGGCGAGGCGGAGCGTGGCACCCGGATCACACCGGCTGCCAGACCTTTCAACGGAAATTTTCCAACCATGTCGCAGACCATCGACCTTCGCGGGCTTGTCCGTCCGCAGCTGGTAGAAGCCACCAAGCGCGAGGACAACCCGAACATCGCCGAATTCCGCCTCCAGCCATTGGAGCGCGGCTTCGGCCACACGCTGGGCAACGCCATGCGGCGGATGCTCCTCTCCTCGCTCCGCGGCTCCGCGGTGTGGGCCTTCCGGATGGACGGCGTGGTGCACGAGCACCAGACCGTCACCGGCGTGGTCGAGGACATCCACCAGATCATCGCCAACCTCAAGAACCTCACGCTTTCGCTGGCGGAGGACGTCGAGCACACGATCCTTCGCATCCAGCGCACGAGCGCTGGTGCGGTCACGGCGGGTGACATCCAGGGGCAGGGCGGCGTGCGCGTCATCGCGCCGAGCGAGCACCTCTTCACGCTCCAGGACGATCGCGAGATCAACGTGGAGCTTTACGTGAACAAGGGCCGAGGCTACATCGAGTCCGATCAGCACCCGCTCGATCGCGGCCTGCCGGTCGACCTCGTCCGCATCGACGCGATCTACAACCCGGTGCGCCGCGTCAATTTCGCGGTCGCCGAAACCCGCGTCGGCCAGCGCACCGATTACGATCGCCTCGTCCTCACGGTCGAGACGAACGGCACCGTCACGCCCGAAGAGGCGGTGAGCTACGCCGCCGCCCTCGCGCAGACGCACTTCCAGTACTTCGCGGGCTTCGGCTCGCATCAGTCCGCACCGATGCCGGCCGCGGGCGACGTGCTCGGCGCCGATGCGTCGCGCCTCAAGGAGCTGTTCAAGACGCCGATCGACGACCTCGAGTTGTCGGTCCGCTCGGTGAACTCGCTCAAGAATTCCAACATCCGGTCGATGGGCGATCTCGTCCGTCAGACCGAGACCCAGATCCTGCAGGTCAAGAACTTCGGCAAGAAGTCGCTCCAGGAGATCGCGGATCTCCTCGAGCGCGAGGGACTGAACTTCGGCATGCGCTACGAGGAGAACGGCGATGGCGTCCGCATCCTCGACTGGGGTACGCCGCCGTCCCGTGCCGCGGCCAACGCGCCTGACGACGAGGAGGAGTAACCCATGCGCCACCGCAAGGCCGGGCGCTCGCTGCGCCGCACCAGTGAACAGAAGCTTGCGCTCATGCGCAGCCTCGCCACTGCCCTCATCGAGAGCGGCGCGATCGAGACCACCGAAGCCAAGGCGAAGGAGCTTCGGCCCTTCGTCGAGAAGCTCATCACCAAGGCCCGCACGGGCACGCTGCACGCGCGCCGGCTCGCCGGCATCCACGTGCACAAGCGCGAGGCGGCCGACAAGCTCTTCCAGGAACTCGGCCCCCGCTTCGCCAAGCGTCCCGGCGGCTACACGCGCATTCTCAAGACCGGTCACCGCAAGGGTGACGGGGCCGAGATGGCGCGCATTGAACTCGTCGAGGGTTAACCGATGCCCATTGCCCGCCACCGCTGCTTCTCGTGCGACAAGGGCGTTGCCTTCGGCAACAACCGCTCGCACGCCAACAACAAGACGCGCCGCACCTGGAAGCCCAACCTCCAGGTCGCCCGCGTCGAGCACGAGGGAAAGGTCGTCAAGGTGAAGGTCTGCACGCGCTGCCTGTCTGCGGGGAAGATCCGCCGCGCGCCGCGCAAGGCCGTCGTCGCCTGAGCGCGTTCGCGCCCTCACGCTGAACTCGCGAGGGAGCCCGGCTGGGCTCCCTCGTGTTGCATCCGGGAACACTGCCGGCGTTCCCCCTCTTCTCACGGGTCCCGATCGCATGCCTACCGCGCTCATCACCGGCATTACCGGACAGGACGGCTCCTACCTCGCGGAGCTGTTGCTGGCGAAGGGCTACAAGGTCTTCGGCGTCGTGCGCCGCTCCTCGACGACTCCGTACGAGCGCATCGCGCACCTCGTCGACAAGATCGAGCTCGTCTCGGCCGACTTGCTCGACCAGACCTCCCTGACCGACGCACTCGGCGATACCCAACCCGACGAGATCTACAACCTCGCTGCGCAGAGTTTCGTGCAGACCTCGTGGACGCAACCGGTGCTCACCGGCGAGTTCACCGCGCTCGGGGTCACGCGGATGCTCGAGGCGATGCGCAAGGCCGCGCCCAAGGCGCGCTTCTACCAGGCGTCGTCGAGCGAGATGTACGGCAAGGTGCAGGAGACGCCGCAGCGCGAGGAAACGTCGTTCTATCCGCGCTCACCGTACGGCGTCGCCAAGGCCTACGGCCACTGGATCACGGTCAACTATCGCGAGTCGTTCGGGCTCTACGCCGTGAGCGGTATCCTCTTCAACCACGAGAGCCCGCGTCGCGGCACGGAGTTCGTGACGCGCAAGGTCACCGACGCCGTCGCGCGCATCAAGCTCGGCCTCGCCGGTGAAGTGCGCCTCGGCAACCTCGATGCGCGCCGGGACTGGGGCTACGCGGGCGACTATGTGGACGCGATGTGGCGCATGCTCCAGCAGCCCTCGCCCGACGACTACGTGATCGGCACGGGCGAGACGTGGACCGTCGAACAACTGGTCGAGCGGGCGTTCGCCTGCGTCGGCCTCGACTGGCGACAGTTCACGAAGCAGGACGCGAAGTTCTTCCGTCCGGCGGAAGTCGACCTGCTGGTTGCTGACCCCCGCAAGGCGCGCGAAAAGCTCGGATGGACCCCCACGGTCAACTTCGACGAACTCGTCAAGATGATGGTCGAGGCCGACCTCACGCGGCACACCGGGGCGTGAGCCCTCGCGCCCTCGTCACGGGGGCGGCCGGCTTCGTCGGGCAGTACGTGGCCCGACAGCTGCTCGCCGATGGATGGCGCGTGATCGGCGCGTCAGCTGCGCCGGCCGCGGCGGGTCACTCACCGCTGTCGAACGGGCAGCGCGACGCCGTCGAGTGGGTGACTGGCGACCTCCGCTCGCCGGGTGCCTTCGACGCCCTGCTCGACGCTGCTCGCCCGGACGCGATCATCCACCTCGCCGGCATCGCGCATGTCGTGTCGGCGCAGACCGACCCGGGCCTCGCGTACGACGTGAACGTCGGACTCTGCGGCCGATTGCTGGCCGCGGTGCGCGTGCGGCACGGCGCGGGTACCCTGGATCCCGTCGTGCTGGTGATCGGGTCCGCCGAGCAGTACGGACGGCATGACGCCGCCGAGCTCCCGCTGCGAGAAGTGGCGGAGCAGCGACCGGTGACCGTGTACGCGGCCACGAAGGCCGCGCAGGAAGTGGTGGCGCTCGAGGCATTTCGCGGCGCCGGCGTGCGCGTCGTCTGCACGCGCTCGTTCAATCATACCGGTCCCGGCCAGGCCGGAAACTTCCTCCTGCCCTCGCTCGCGATCCGCGCCAAAGCGTTGAAGCGCTCGGGCGAGCGCACGCTGTCCCTCGGCAACGCCACGCCGGTCCGCGACTGGCTGCACGTCGAGGACGTCGCGCGCGCCTACGTGGCCCTGCTTTCGCGTGGCGTGAGCGGGACGGTCTACAACGTGGCCAGCGGCACGGGACACGACGTGGCCACGATTGCCCGGCGCATGCTGGCGTTGGCCGGCGTGGAGGCGACGCTCGCAACCGACGCGTCGCTCGTGCGCGCGGTGGACGTCGCAGCCCTCGTGGGTGACGCGAGTAGATTGCATTCCGCGACGGGGTGGAGCCCCGCGAAGACCTTCGACGACCTTCTGGAAAACGTGCTCGATGCCGCGCCGTAACGACCTGCACAGGATTCTCGTCATCGGCTCCGGGCCGATCGTCATCGGCCAGGCCGCCGAATTCGACTACTCCGGTACGCAGGCCACGAAGGCGCTTCGCGAAGAGGGCTACGAGGTCGTGCTCGTGAACTCCAATCCGGCCACGATCATGACCGATCCGGAGTTTGCGGATCGGACGTACATCGAGCCGGTCACGCCGGAATTCGTCGCCAGGATCATCGAGCGCGAGCGGCCGGACGCGGTGCTGCCCACGATGGGCGGGCAGACGGCGCTCAACGTCGCCCTCACGCTGCACGATCAGGGCGTGCTCGCGCGCTTCGGGTGCGAGCTGATCGGCGCGAATGCGCGTGCGATCCGCGTGGCCGAGGATCGCAAGTTGTTCGGCGAGGCGATGGAGAAGATCGGGTTGCGTTGCCCGGAGGGCCGCATCGCGACGACATGGGACGAGGCGCTCGAGATATCCGCGTGGACCGGCTTCCCCGCGATCATCCGCCCCGCGTTCACCCTCGGCGGCTCGGGTGGCGGCATCGCGTACAACCGCGAGGAGTTCGAAGACATCGTGCGGCGCGGCCTCGCCGAGTCACCGATCTCGCAGGTGCTGATCGAACGGTCGCTGCTCGGTTGGAAGGAGTACGAGCTGGAAGTCATGCGCGACCGGTACGACAACGTCGTCATCGTCTGCTCGATCGAGAACCTGGACCCGATGGGCGTCCATACCGGCGACTCGATCACGGTGGCGCCGGCGATGACGCTCACCGATCGCGAGTACCAGACGATGCGCGACGCGGCGGTGGCCATCATCCGCGAGATCGGTGTCGACGCGGGGGGCTGCAACATCCAGTTCGCGGTCAACCCCGCCAACGGCGACCTCATCGTCATCGAGATGAACCCGCGCGTCTCGCGGTCGTCAGCGCTCGCGTCCAAGGCGACGGGTTTCCCGATCGCCCGCATCGGCGCCAAGCTTGCCGTCGGCTACCGGCTCGACGAGATCCCGAACGACATCACGCGGACCACGCCGGCCTCGTTCGAGCCGGTCCTCGACTACGTCGTGGTGAAGTGCCCGCGCTTCGCCTTCGAGAAGTTCCCGCAGGCGTCGCCTGTGCTCACGACGCAGATGAAGTCCGTCGGCGAGTCGATGGCCATCGGGCGCACGTTCAAGGAGGCGTTCCAGAAGGGACTGCGCGCACTGGAGACGGGGCGCTCGGGATGGAGCGTTGCGGCCAAGCTCGAGGATGATCGCCTGCCGGACGATTCGCTCGAGGCGTTGCGCGGAGCCCTGCGCACGCCGACGCCGGAGCGGATCTTCCAGGTCAAGCGCGGTTTCCTCGCCGGACTCGGCGTCGCGGAACTGTACGAGCTCACGCACATCGACCCGTGGTTCCTCGCCCAGATGCAGGAACTGGTGGAGGCCGAGGCCGCATTCGCGGCGCTGCCCACGGTGGACGAGCCCGCGCTGCGGCAGATGAAGCGTCACGGTTTCTCCGACCGACAGCTCGCGGTTGCGCGCGGCGAGACCGAGCAGGTGGTGCGCGAACGGCGCTGGGCCATGGGCGTGCGGCCGTCGTACAAGATGGTCGACACCTGTGCCGGCGAGTTCCCGAGCGCCACGCCGTACCTCTACAGCTGCTACGACGAGGAGACGGAAGCGCCGCGTTCGGGCAAGCGCTCGATCGTGATCCTGGGCTCCGGTCCGAACCGGATCGGGCAGGGGGTCGAGTTCGACTACTGCTGCGTGCGCGCCGCGCTGGCGCTGCGGGCGCAGGGGATCGAGACGATCATGGTCAACTCGAATCCCGAGACGGTCTCGACCGACTACGACATCTCCGACAAGCTCTACTTCGAGCCGCTGACGCTCGAGGACGTGCTCGAGATCGTTCAGCGCGAGCAGCCCTAGGGCGTGATCGTGCAGCTCGGTGGGCAGACGCCGCTCAAGCTCACGCGTCCGCTCGAGGCCGCGGGCGTCACGATCCTTGGCACGTCGCCGGACTCGATCGATGCCGCCGAAGATCGCAAGCGCTTCGAGGAAATCGCGCGCGAGCTCGGAATTGCGCAGCCGCCGTCCGGCACGGCGACCAAGCTCCCCGAGGCGATCGCGGTGGCGGAGCGGGTCGGCTATCCGGTGCTCGTCCGCCCGAGCTACGTGCTGGGTGGCCGTGCCATGGAGATCGTCTACGACACCGCCCAGCTGCGCGACTACTTCGCGCGGGCCGCGCTCGTCTCGGAGGACCGTCCGGTGCTCATCGATCGCTTCCTCGAGGATGCGTTCGAGGCCGATGTCGACGCCATCAGCGACGGCACCAACGTCGTGATCGGCGGCGTGATGCAGCACATCGAGGATGCCGGCATCCATTCCGGCGACTCGGCCTGCGTGCTGCCGCCGTACCGGATCTCGAAGGCGCATCAGGACGTGATGCGACGCCACACCGTGGCGTTTGCGCACCGGCTCGGCGTGAAGGGGCTGATCAACGTGCAGTTCGCGCTCAAGGACGGCATCGTGTACGTGCTCGAGGTCAATCCGCGGGCGAGCCGCACGATCCCGTTCATCTCGAAGGCCATCGGCGTGCAGCTCGCGTCGCTGGCTGCGCGCGTGATGGCCGGTGAATCGCTCGCGGACGTCGGCTACACGACCGAGATCGTGCCGAGCTACTTCTCCGTGAAGGAGGCGGTCTTCCCGTTCAACAAGTTCCGCGAGTTCGACCCCGTGCTCGGGCCGGAGATGCGGTCGACGGGCGAGGTCATGGGGATCGCCGACAGCTTTGGCGTCGCCTTCTCGAAGGCGCAGCTCGGGGCGGGGAACGGGCTGCCCCTCGAGGGCGCGGTGTTGATCACGGTCAACGAGCACGACAAGCCGACGGCGGCGGACCTCGCAGTCCGTTTCAAGGCGATGGGGTACCACCTCATGGCGACGATCGGCACGGCGCGCTTCCTCGAAGCCCGCGGGCTGGAGGTGGAACTCGTCCGCAAGGTGCACGAGGGCCGCCCGAACCTGATGGACAAGCTGGTCAACGGACAGGTCCAGCTGCTCATCAACACGCCGCTCGGCAAGCACGCGCAGATGGACGACTACTCGATGCGGCAGGCGGCCATCGCCCTCAAGGTGCCGTACACCACGACGCTCTCGGCCGCGTCCGCGGCGTGTGATGCGATCGCGGCGTTGCGCACCGGCGTGCCGGGCGTCCAGTCGCTGCAGGAGTGGCACGCCGCGCTGGGGCGCGGACGCGCCGCGCATTGAGTCCCGGGCCCTCCGCATGAGCGCACCGTTCATCCACGCATCCGCCTTCGTCGATGAGGGCGCCACGATCGGCGCCGGCACGCGGATCTGGCATTTCTGCCACGTGAACCCGGGCGCCGTCATCGGTGAACGCTGTTCGCTTGGACAGAACGTGGTGATCATGCCCGGCGTGCAGATCGGGAACAACGTGAAGATCCAGAACAACGTGTCCGTGTACGAGGGCGTGACGATGGAAGACGACGTCTTCTGCGGACCGTCCATGGTCTTCACGAACGTCGTGAACCCCCGCAGCCACGTCTCGCGCAAGCACGAGTACCAGCCGACCATGGTCCGCCGCGGTGCGACCATCGGCGCCAACGCGACGGTGCTCTGCGGCACGACGCTCGGGACTTATGCGTTCGTCGCAGCCGGCGCGGTGATCACGAAAGACGTTCCCGCGTTTGCGCTTGTCGCGGGCGTACCGGCGCGACGGATCGGGTGGATGTGCCGGTGCGGCGAGCGGCTCGATGACGCGGGCACGGGGCCGTGTCCGGTGTGCGGCACGCGCTACCGCGCCGATGGCGACGGCCTCGCGATCGTGGAGGCGGCATGAGTCACGCGAACGTGCGCATCGCGCTGCTCGGCTGCGGGCGCATCAGCGGCAACCATGTGCAGGCGATCGCCCGCGTCGAGGGGCTCTCCCTCGTGGTCTGCTGCGACGCGGTGGCGGAGCGCGCGCGCGCCACCGGTGAGGGCGCCGGCATTCCGTGGTTCACGAGCTTCGAGGCGATGCTCGCGGAGGCGTCGTTCGATGCCGTCGCGATCTGCACGCCGAGCGGCCTGCATCCGGCCCACGGCATGTTGGCGGCGCGCGCGGGCAAGCACGTCATCTGCGAGAAACCGATGGCGATCACGCTCGAGGGCGCCGATGCGCTCGTGAAGGCCTGCGACGACGCCGGCGTGTCGCTGTTCGTGGTCAAGCAGAACCGGCTCAACCCCGCCATCCAACTCCTGCGGCGGGCGGTGGACAAGGGCCGC
>JANYHJ010000200.1 GCA_025359135.1 Gemmatimonadota bacterium
CGCCGATGCCACGTCGCGCATCAGCCGCACGGCCTCTGCCGCCGGCAGCTTGCCTTCGGAGCGGAGCTTCTGGCGCAGCCCCTCGCCCTTCACGAACGGCATCGTGAAGTACGGCACGCCGTCCATTTCGCCCGCGTTCAAGAGGGGCACGATGTGCGGGTGCTGCAGCCGTGCCGCCGTCATGATCTCGCGCTTGAACCGCTCGACGCTCACCCCAGCCACGTCGGTCGGCAGCACCTTGACCACGACCTCGCGGTCCAGCGCGTTCTCGCGCGCCACGAAGACGCGTGACATGCCGCCCCCGCCCAGTTCCTGCTCGAGCGTGTACGCCGAGCCCAGGGCTCGCTGCAATTGGTCGCGCAGATCCGTCGTCACGCCGCGGGTTGGGTGAAGGACGGGGGAAACTTACTGTCGTCCTGAGCGAAGCGAAGGTGTGCGTGCACCGACCGGATCGGAGATTCGCCGTTCGCACGGCCACGCACGAAACAGCCCCGTCCGGCATCACGCCGAACGGGGCCATTGCACCATCGTCGCGCGAGTGTTCTACGCGCCCTTCGCGGCCACCCGCAGTCCGCCCTCGCTGATGCCACCGTCCGCCGAGCCTGGTGCACCCGGCACCAGGGCGATCGCGAACACCTGGTCCAGCGTCTCCACACAGTGGAAGGTCAGTTGCGACCGCACGTCGTCCGGAATGTCCTCGAGATCCGCCTCGTTGTCCTTCGGCAGGATGATCGTGGTGATCCCGGCCCGGTGCGCACCGAGCACCTTCTCCTTCACGCCACCGATCGGGAGCACGCGGCCGCGGAGCGTGATCTCGCCGGTCATCGCCACGTCGCGGCGCACGAGACGCCCCGACATCGCCGACACAAGGGCCGTCGCCATCGTCACGCCCGCGCTGGGTCCGTCCTTCGGGATCGCGCCCGCCGGCACGTGGATGTGTACCTCGATCGGCCCGAGCTTGTCTTCCGAGATGCGCAGTCGCTGTGCGTGCGTGGCCGCGTACGTGAGCGCGGCGCGCGCCGATTCCTTCATCACGTCGCCGAGCTGGCCGGTGAGGATCAGCGAGACGTTGCCCATGCCGCTCACCTGCACGCGCTCATCCTGCGACGGCGCCGCGCCCAAGCGGCGCATCGCTGCCTCGACGAACATGATGTCGCCGCCCGCAGGCGTGTAGTACATCGCCGTGGCGGTGCCCACCTCGTTCTGCTCGGCCGCGTGCTCCGGGTGCACCTTCGGGCGACCCAGCAACTCGCGCACGTCATCGATCGACAGTTCGCCCGTCGCGTTCGATGGCGAAGCCGCGTCACCGGTCGCGAGTCGGCGCGCCACCTTGCGCGCCACCGCACCGATGCGCTGCTCCAGCTGCCGAACGCCGCTCTCGCGCGTGTAGCGCGTCACGATGCTCGCCACCGCCTCGTCGGTGAACGACACCGGCTTGTCGGAGAGTCCCGCCTCCTCGAGCTGGCGCGGAATCAGGTACTTCTTCGCGATCTCGCGCTTCTCGCGCTCCGTGTAGCCCGCGAAGTCCACGACCTCCATGCGGTCGAGCAGCGGACCCGGGATATTCTGGATGAAGTTGGCCGTCGCGATGAATAGCACCTCGCTCAGGTCGAACGGCACCCCCAGGTAGTGATCCGTGAAGGAGTCGTTCTGCGCGGGGTCGAGCACCTCGAGCAGCGCGCTCGACGGATCGCCCTGGTACGACGTGCCCAGCTTGTCGACTTCGTCGAGCAGGAAGACGGGATTGCGCGTGCCAGCCTGCTTCATGCCTTGAACGATCCGCCCCGGCATCGCCCCCACGTACGTGCGACGATGGCCGCGGATGTCGGCTTCGTCGCGCGCGCCGCCCAGCGCCACGCGCACGTACTCGCGGCCGAGCGACCGCGCAATCGACTTGGCGATGCTCGTCTTGCCCACGCCCGGCGGGCCGACAAAGAGCAGGATCGGCCCCTTCGCCATCGCGCGGGACTTGGCTTCCTTCGTGTCGGTGATCGTCGCGTCCGACCCGTCGCCCGCACTGGGCTCGCGGTCGGTGCGCAGCTTGGTCACCGGCAGCTCGCCGGTGCGGCCGAGCTCGTCGGCGAGCTGCTTGGCGCGCAGCTGGCGCACGGCCAGGAACTCGAGCACGCGATCCTTCACGTCGCCGAGGCCGTAGTGGTCGTCGTCGAGCACTTCGATGGCGTGCTTGAGGTCGAGCTGGTCATCGGAACGGTTGTTCCACGGCAGCTCCGCCATCCACTCGAGGTAGGTGCGGATGACCTGCGCTTCCATGGACTCGCGTCCGGCGCGCTCGAGCCGTCCGAGCTCGCGCTCCACCTCGGCACGCGCCTCCTTCGGGAGCACCAGCTTGGCGAGCTTCTCGCGCAGTTCGCCGATCTCCTTGGCCTGGTCCTCCTCGCCGAGCTCCTTCTGGATCGCCTTCATCTGTTCGCGCAGGAACATCTCGCGCTGCCGCTCGCCAAGCTCCTCCTGCACCTGCGACTTGATCTCCTCCTGCGCTTCGAGGAGTCCGATCTGCCGCTGCACGTGCACGAGCACCTTCCGCAGGCGTTCCTCGACGCTCAGCGTCTCGAGCAGCCCCTGCTTCTCGGGCACCGGAATGTCGATGTAGCCAGCCACGAGGTCCGTGAACTTGCCGGGCTCGGTGACCTGGTCGAGCACCTGGTGCACCACTTCCTCGGGGAGGCCGCGGCGTTCGCCGAGCTCGGCGGCGCGCTCGCGCGTTTCCTTGTGGAGCGCCTCGAAGGCCGGATCATGGTCGTCGAGCGGCCCCATCTCTTCGGTCGTCACCACGACGGCCGTCATGTAGCCCTCGGTGGTGCCGTACTGGAGCGCGGTGGCGCGCTGCTCACCCTGCAGGAGCAGCTGCACGCCGCCCAGTCCACGCTGGATCTGGCCGATACGGGCGACCACGCCCATCGAGTAGAGAATGTCCGGGTTCGGCTCGTCGGAGGTGTCTCGCTGCGAGACCGCGAAGACCAAGCGGTCGGTCTTGAGCGCAGCCTCGATCGCCCGCAACGTGCCGGGACGTCCGGCCGCCACGGGGTTGGTCAACCCGGGGAACATGACGGTCCCGCGAAGAGGCAGGACCGGGAGCGTTTGGCGCTGGCTAGTCATGAATGGAGGGAAGGTCTTCGGGAGGGTATCGGCATGGGCTCCCGAAGGTCCCATATCCGGGTCGTCTGCGCGCATCCGCCCCCGACCCCGGGTGCCGGCCACCACGACCACGGAGCCGGAGGTCCCTTCCTCTGCATGGTGCGGTCCTACTGACATACGCCACAGCGACGGGCTTTGCAACTTTCGGACGCCCTTGTGACGTAGGGGCTGTCAGAGCGGCGTGGCGGCGTGACACAGGGGTTGCGGCTCGTCAGCGGAAATGCTCGCCCGGGTGTGGGATGCGCGCTATCTTGGACGGTCCGAACTCAACCATTCGACGACACCACCCGGTGCCCGATCCGGTTACGTCCGCGTCCGACGCGGAACTGCGCTCCCACGTGGAACGCACGCTCGCCGCCACGTACGAGATCGACAACGAGCTCGGCCGTGGCGGGATGGGAATCGTCTACCGCGCCCGCGACAAGCGCCTCAAGCGCGTCGTGGCGATCAAGCTGCTTCCCCCCGAGCTCGCCTTCCGATCCGAGATTCGCTCGCGCTTCCTGCGGGAAGCCGAGACCTCGGCGGCGCTGTCGCACCCGAACATCGTCCCGATCTACAGCGTCGACGAGAAGGACGGACTCGTCTACTTCGTCATGCAGTTCGTCGACGGTGACAACCTCGGCAAGCGCATCCAGAACACCGGCCCGATGGACGTCCACGACGTCCGCCGCATCCTCGGCGAAGTCTCGTCCGCGCTCAGCCTCGCCCATTCGCGTTCGGTCGTCCATCGCGACATCAAGCCCGACAACATCCTCCTCAACAAGGAGGATGGCCGGGCCATCGTCACCGACTTCGGCATCGCGCGCGCCATTTCCGATGGCGCCGACTCGCGCCTGACGGCCACCGGCGTCGCGATCGGCACGCCGCACTACATGTCGCCCGAGCAGTGCGCGGGCGACCGGGACGTCGATGGCCGCGCCGACCTCTACTCGTTGGGGGTCGTCGGCTACCAGATGCTCACCGGCGAGCTGCCCTTCACGGCCAACACCACGCCGGCGTTGCTCGTCAAGCAGATCTCCGAGGCACCCACGCCGGTCGATCGCAAGCGCGCCGGCGTTCCCGAGGATCTCGCCCGCATCGTCATGCGGCTGCTCGAGAAGGATCCGGCCAACCGCTTCAACGACGCCATGGAGCTCGAACACGCGCTCGAGTCCGGCGTCGTTCCGGAGTTGCCGCGCCGCGCCGCCATGGCGCCCCTCGCGCCCATGGACCTCGGGATCTACGGCAACGCGCCGCAGGCGATGGCCAACACCGGCTACGGCAGCATGTCGCGCTCGAGCGTGCAGGCGCCGGCGCCTTCGTGGGGCGCGAGCGAGCCGACGCAGGACGAGGTCGCCCGCTGGTATGCGGAGCCCGTCGTCAAGTTCCGCCGCAAGCTCGCGCCGTACCTCGCGGTCAACGGCGTCTTCCTCTTCTTCGCGATTTTCACGAGCACCAACCTGCTCGGCGTCTCCGCAGTCTGGAGCGTCGTGGTCGCGTACCAGTACGCCAAGATCTGGAGCGAAGGGTTCGACTGGCGCGACGTCTTCAAGCAGCCGCGCGACCGCCTCTTCTTCGACGTCGTTGCCGAATGGATCGACGATGCGAAGGCGCTCTTCGATCCGCACAAGCGCGCCGAGCTGCGCAACCGGACCCGCGCACAGCGCCAGCTCGCGCGCGAGCGCGGCACGGGTGGACTCTTCGAGGGGCCGTCGCCGCGTCATTCGATGGGTGGTGGCGTTCCGTCGCTGCCCGCGCCGGGCCCGGCCGGCGACCTCGTCCGCCAGGCGCGCGGCGATCGCGACGAAATCCTGCGCCTCATCGAGACGATGCCGCGCACCGAGCGCGAGCGTGTCGCGGAGGTGTCGGCCAGCGCGCGCGCCCTCGCGGACCGCATCGAGGCGCTGAGCGCGCTGCTCGCCGACCTCGAGCGCAACGCCACGCCGGGCGCGCTCGAAGTCATCGATCGCGAGATCACCAAGCTCGAATCCGAGGCGAATCCGCTCGATCGCGTCGGGAGTGAAGACCGGATCCGTCGCCTCGCCTATCTCAAGCGGCAGCGGCGTGCCGTCTCCGACATCGGGGCCAAGCGCGCCAGCACGGCGGCCCGCCTCGAGAGCTGCCGCACGGCGCTCCAATCGATGCGCTTCGACATGCTCCGCCTCCGCACGGGGACGCAGGACGTGGCCGGCATCACGCTCATGGCGGAGCAGGCACTCGTGCTCGCCCGCGAGGTCGATGGCATGGTGGCCGGGACGGACGCCGCGCGCGGCCTCGCCCCGCGCGGCAGGGCGTGACCGCCCCCGGGGGTCGCTCCGAGAGCGACCTGATGAAGGACCGCGTCGTCGCGGCGATCGGCGACCTCTACGACATCGAGGCCGAAATCGGGCGCGGCGGCATGGCCATCGTCTACCGCGCGCGCGACGTCAAGCTGCGCCGCAAGGTGGCGATCAAGGTGCTGCCGCCCGAGCTCGCCTATCGCGACGACGTGCGTCAGCGCTTCGTGCGCGAGGCGCAGACCGCGGCGCAGCTGTCGCACCCGAACATCGTGCCCATCTACGCGGTCGACGACGCGGGCGGCATCGTCTACTTCGTCATGGGGCTGGTCGAGGGCCCCACCCTTGGCCAGCACCTGCAGCTCGAACCGCACGTGCCGGTGCAGTTCGTGCGGGCGGTGCTGCGCGACGTCGCCGACGCGCTCGGCTACGCGCACGCGCACGGCGTCGTGCACCGGGACATCAAGCCCGACAACATCCTGCTCGACGGGCCGGCGATGCGCGCCGTCGTCACCGACTTTGGCATCGCGCGTGCGGCCGAGGGCGATGCACGCCTCACTGTCACCGGTGTCGCCGTCGGCACGCCGGCGTACATGTCGCCGGAGCAGGCGGTGGGCGAGCGCGATGTGGACGGGCGCGCCGATCTCTACGGTCTGGGCGTCGTCGGTTGGCAGATGTGCGCGGGCGAGTTGCCGTTCAAGGCCACCAACACGCCCGCGATGATGATGAAGCACCTGAGCGAGGCGCCGCCTCCGCTCGCCATTCGCGCACCGGGCACGCCCCCCAACCTCGTCGCCGCGATCGAGCGCGCGATGGCCAAGAAGCCCGACGACCGCTGGCAGACCGCTGCGGACTTCCGCGCGGCCGTGAGCGAGGATGCGCCGCTTGGTCCGGTCTCGCGCGTGACGCCGCGCGGCCAGGCGCCGCTGCCGCCGATGGCGCTCGGCCACACGAGCAACGTGCTGCCAGTCAGCGACGAGCGCGCGCCGAATCCTGTTCTCAACCCGGTCGGGTTCGGCCTTCATGTGGGCGTGCGCGTCGGCGAGGCGGTCGGCGGTCACGTGGGCGGCGCGATCGCGCGCGTAGTGGCCGAGAGCGTGGCCAACTCCGTGGCCGGCATGCAGAACGCGCACGCGTTGCTCCCGGCTCCGCCCTCCGGCTCGCCCCCGCTGCCGCCCTTTCCGGCGTACCCGACCTCGGGCGATTCCGATGACCGTCAGGCCTGGCGCGAAGCACGCCGCAAATGGCGCGAGCAGGTGCGACAGCAGGGCGTGGCGTTCCGCGAACAGGTGCGCGTGCGCGACATGATGATGCGCGAGGCCACCAAGGATGGGCGCTACGATCGCGGCGACGTCAGCATCGGCCCCGACGGCCGCATCGCCGTGACGCAGCGTCCGCTCGAGGTGCGCATCCGCGCCCTGCGGCGGAAGCTCTTCACGAACATCGCCTGGTCGGCCATCCTGCTGGCCATCAACATCGGCACGCACGTGGGCTTCCCATGGGCGCTCTTTCCGATCCTCGGCATGGCCGCGGGTTTGTGGCGCCGTTACGACCAGCTGGCGCTCGAAGGGGTGACCATGGGCGACGTGCTGCTCGGACGCACGCCGGACGAGCGCAGCGGCAAGGCGTTCGGTCCCGTGCGGTCGATGGCGCAGCTCAAGGCACGCGTGTCGAGCTTCAAGCGGCGCGTGGCCACCACGGGCGCGGCCGCGATCGCCGCCGTCGGCTCCTTCATCGTCGGCAACGCGCTCGACAGCGAAGCGATGGTGCCCGTCTTCATCGGCGCCGCGCTCGCAACGGTCATCTTCGGCGTCCGCTCGCTCGCCAGCAGCTTCGACATGCGCCGCTTCCACATCCCGCTCGAGGATGCGATGAGGGGCCGCTGGGAGGAGAACTTCCACCTGCGGAACCCGCAGATGGCCGCGCAGCTCATGGCCGGCGAAATGGCGGAGGCGGTGCCCGAGGAGATCCGGCGTGGCCGCTATGGCGCGGTGGTCGAGGGCGCGGCGGCCGATCGTGCGTCGATCCTCGAGATCATCAGCAAGCTGGGCGACGCCGATCGCTCGATGATTCCCGATGTCGTGCCGACCGTGCGCGGTCTCGAGGAGCGCATCACCTCGCTGGCCGTCGCGCTGCAGCGCATGGAGGGCACCGTCGGACCGGGCGCCATCGACGCGCTCGACCGCCGCCTGGCCGCGCTCAAGCAACAGGGTGACGGCTCGGCGGAGCGTGACCGGACGCGCACCCTGCTCGAGCGCCAGCGCCAGACCGTGACGGAGCTCTCGGAGCGGCAGGGCACGCTGCAGGCGCAGCTCGACGACGCGATCCTGCTGCTGCAGACGATGACGCTTGACCTGCTCAAGCTGCGCTCGGCTGGCGTCCAGTCCGCGCTCGAGGATGTCACGAGCGCCACGCAGGAAGCGCGCGCGCTGTCACGCGAGATCGGGACCGTGCTCGAGGCGGCGGCGGAGGTGCGGCGCGTCTAGCCGCGCCGCTCGCGCACCTCAGGCGATTTCCTTCGGGCTGCGGATGATCTTGCCCGCGAGGCCGTACGCGACGGCGGACTCCGCCTCGAGCCAGAAGTTGCGGTTCGTGTCCTCCTCGATGCGCTCGAGCGTCTGCCCCGTGGCCTTGGACATGAGCACGTTGAGCCGCTCGCGCATCTTCACGATCTCGCGCGCCTCGATGGCGATGTCCGACGCCGTGCCACCCGCGCCGCCCGCAGGCTGGTGCAGCAGGAAGCGCGTGTTCGGGAGGCAGTACCTGCGCTCGCGCGGCACCGCCACGTAGATCAGCGCCCCCGCGCTCGCCACCCAGCCCGTGCCGATGATGTTCACGGGCGCGTCCACGAAGCCGATCATGTCGTGGATCGTGTCGCCCGCCTCGACGTGGCCACCTTGGCTGTTGATGTACACGTTGACCGGCTCCGACGAGTCGGCCGTCATCGCGACCAGCTGCGTGATCACGCGCTCGGCCACGTCCTGGTCGATGCCGCCGCTGATGACGATCGTGCGGGCCTTGAAGAGCTTGTCGGCGTAGAGGTCGAGCGATACGCCGGACGGAAGGTTGGTGCTCGGGCTCATGCGCGAAGGGCTCGTGGTCGTGAAGGTCGGTGAAACGTAGTCGCCGGGCTCCCGCGTCATCGTGGTGCGTTCAGGTAGTACGGCGGCGGAATCCGCAGCCAACTGTCCTTGCCCGTCAGGTAACCAAGGGTGCCGCCCACCAGCCCGCCCACCGTACCACCGATGACGAATCCCGAGAGAAAATCCGCGCCGCTCGGGTTGATCCCCTGTCCGTTCGAGAGGGCACCCACGAGTCCACCGATGCCGACGCCAAAGAGGCCGTAACGGACCATGCCGCCGAACTTCGAGTTGCCGGTGCGCACGTCCACGGTGCGCATGTCCTGCGCGCGAATGGCCACGAAGCGGTACTGGTCAACCGGCACGATGTTCGCCTCGAAGAGGCTGCCGTCCATGCGAGGTGCCACGGTGTCGAGCACCACCCACTCACCGCGCAGCGAATCGACGCGGCCAACGACCGCCTCGGAGCCGAGTGAGCGCGCCACGACGCGCAGGATGGCGCCGAGCACGAACGGTTCGCCCTGTGGCGACGGGGCACTCGCGCCGCTCGCACCGGAGGACTGCGCCGCGGCGATCGCGGGCAGCAGCGCGAGCAGCGCCGCCGCGAAGGCCGCCCGGAGATGGCGCGCCATCACGGCTTCGCCTTGTCGCTGGCAGCCTTCTCGGCAGCCGCCTTCGCTTCGTCGGCCAGCTCCTTGGCGAGGTTCTTGTCGAAGGCGGCCGTCTGATCGGCGCTGAGGACCGCGCGGAGTTCGGCGTGCTCCTTGGTTTCGAGGTCGGCGATCTGCTTCTTCACCTTGTCGGTCATCGGCATCGTCTTGCCGTCGTTGTTCTTCTTCTTGTTCGTGACCTTGAGCGCCGTCTTCTGCGTGTGGTAGTCGTGATGCAACGTGCGGACCTTGGTCTTCTGTTCGTCGCTGAGGGTGATCCCGCTGAAGAGTTCGGGAATTCCCTTGTCACGCTTGCCGGCCTTGGCTTCCTGCGCCGGCGCAGATGGGCCCGACTGGGCGGCGACGAGGGGAGCCGACGCGGCCACGAGGGCCAGGGCGGCAACGACGACGAATGGGCGCATGGCTCGTCTCCGGGGTGCCAGTCAGGGGGTGGCTGCCGCGCGTCGGCAGTCGGTTTGGAGGGTCAACTCTAGGTGCAGGAAGAAGATAGCGCGAGTATGCGAGCCACTAGCGGATGCAGGGGAAAAGGGTATTGTTACGGCGCGAGTTGGCACACGTGTCGAAAAAGGTACGTAAGTCGTTGTAGGACTTGTACTTGAGGAATTGAGAAGCCCGTGACTGTACCGACCCCCCCGGCTGGACCTCCATCGCAGGCCGGTGCGCCGGCCTCCGCGATCGCACCCGGCACCGCGACCGCTGCTGGCGCCGCGGTCCCAGCTGCGCCGCTTCCGCCACCACCGCCCGTCGCGTTCCCGGTGACGTGGATGCTTGACCACGCCGCCGCGCCGCTCCGATATCGGGCGATTGCGGAGGTCGCGCGTGCTACCCCGGAGGTTGCAGAGCGTGCCCGCGCCGGCGCGTACTCCTTTGCCCCCGCGATGACGCTCTCGCTCACGCAGGGCGGCGACGGCACCTGGCATCAGAGCATGTTCGGACTGCCATCCGCCAAGGCCGCGCACTTCGAGGGGGTCGGCACGATGCTCGCCGTGCGCCGCCTGCTCGAGTACGGGTGGGAACGCGAAGCACCGCCGCTGGTCCATGCGCGCCGGCTGCTGTTCCGCCTGCTCGCCGAGGATGACGACCCGCAGTACCTGTTCGAGTTGCTGCCCGCGAAGGGCGTGACGCTCGAGTTGCGGCATCGTGGTCGCGGCATGCTGCGCGCGAGCGCGGCCGCCCTGCTCGCACAGGCTGGCTACGAAGATGATCCGCGGCTGCGCGGCGCGGCGCGACGCGTGCTGCAGCGGGTCAGCGACTACCTCGCTTCGCCCCTCGGGGCCAAACCATGGGTGCGCAACGGCAACAAGCAGGTCCTCGCGGCCGAGGCGAATCCACCGACCATCTGGCTCCTCTGGATGCTGGCCTTCATGCCGCACTTCCGGAACGAGCACCACGCGCACATGGAGCTGCTCTACACGCACCTCACGCAACCGCTGCCGCGCCAGGAACCCGTGCAGGCGGTCGGCGACAAGCTGATCGAGCAGGACCATCTCGTGCTCGGCGACTGGCTGCCGCACCGCAACGCGGTGGACGCCGATGTGCCGCGCGCGCTGGCCTGGCTCGAGCTGATGGCGCGCCTTGGATTCCTCAAACGGAACGAGAACTGGCTCAAGCTCTTCGACCGTTTCGTGGACGACTGCGACGGCTCGGGGCTCTGGCACCCGCACAAGGGCACCACGGCGCCGCGCACCGCAGACAAGTACACCTGGGGGATGTATCCCCTCGAGCCGATGACGAAGGGCGATGAGCTGCTGAGCGATGCGACCTTCCGCATCGGCTTGATCGCACGACTGCTCGGCAGGCAGATCGAGTTGACGTGAGGCGCGCGCTGTTCGCGGAATTACCCGGCGGGGGGGCTTCGGCCTCCCCGTTACGTTTGTGCCGGTGAGTCCAACGGTCACTTCGAGCCTTCGCCGCGGCGGCCAGT
Organism: Gemmatimonadota bacterium; assembly: GCA_025359135.1. GTDB lineage: Bacteria > Gemmatimonadota > Gemmatimonadetes > Gemmatimonadales > Gemmatimonadaceae > JACPPC01. The sequence continues at coordinate 11,087 of JANYHJ010000200.1, forward strand.
TGCCGCCCGACGCGTGGTATCCCGCCAACGACCCGCGCGTGCGCGCGCACATGATCGAGGCCGCCGGCGAGCGCGTGCGCGTGGTCGAGGCCGGGCCGGCCGCGGGACCCGCCGTGCTGCTCATTCACGGCTGGGGCTGCTCGGCGTTCGCGTGGCGTCATGTGCTGCCCGCACTCGCCGACGCGGGACATCGCGCCCTTGCGATCGACGTGCGCGGGCACGGCCTCTCCGACAAGCCCGACGAGGAGGGTTCGTACACGACAGCGTCGCTGACGACGCACGTCGAGGCGGTACGCGACGCCTTGGACATCGGGCGGCACGCCGTCGTCGGTCACTCGATGGGCGGCGTGCTCGCGCGCGAGCTGATGTTCCGCGAGCCAGAGCGACTGACGCACACGGTGCTCGTCTCGCCGGCCGGGTTCGGCCGCATCCGCCGCCGCGAGATGGGCGTGCTCTTCTCGCCGAACTTCGTCATGCCCGTCATTCCGCTCGTCGTGACGCGCGCCGCGGTCGAGCGCTCGATGCGGCACACGTACGGTCCCAACGGGGAGCCATCGCCGCGCGAGGTCGAGGACTACTGGGCGCCGTCGCAGTTCGCGGCCTTCCTGCGCGCGAGCCGCCACTTGCTGCACGTCTTCGACTGGACGCCGCCCGATCCCGCCGCGTGGCGCAACCGGGAGCTGTCGCCGATGCTCGCGATCCTCGGCACGCACGAGCGATTGCTCGATGCCGACGCCACCGAGGTGTACCTCGCGGCGCACGTGCGGCGTGCGCGCGTGGAAGTCGTCGAGGGCGGCGGGCACGCGGTGCAGGAAGATTCGCCGAACGTCGTGAATCCGCTGATCACCGGATTTCTCGCGGAGAACGGCACCGGCGCTCGCGCCTGAGCGTGCTTCGCACCGACGTGGCGCGAAGCGAAAGGGCGCTGGGGGTGGCCACCGACTAGACTGCGCTCTTCATGGCAGACGACACCAACTCCGAACTCGCGCCACCGTTCAGCGCCCTCGGGCTCAGCGAGCACACGCTGCGCGCCCTCACCGACTCGGGCTACGAGCGGCCCACGCCGATCCAGGCACAGGCCATCCCGCTCGCGCTCAAGGGGCGCGACCTGATGGGGCTCGCGCAGACGGGCACGGGCAAGACCGCCGCGTTCACGATCCCGATCATCGAGCGACTGACGGGTGGCCCCCGTCGCACGCGCGCGCTCATCCTCACGCCCACGCGCGAACTCTGCGTGCAGGTCGAGGAGAGCGTGCGCACGTACGCGAAGCACGCCGAGCTCGACGTCATCTCCGTCTATGGTGGCGTGCCGTACGAACCACAGGAGACGGCGCTCCGGAACGGCGTCGACGTCGTGGTGGCCACGCCCGGACGTCTCATCGACCACCTCGAAAAACAGAACGTGGTGTTCGACGATCTCGAGGTGCTCGTGCTCGACGAGGCGGACCGGATGCTCGACATGGGTTTTGCGCCGCAGCTCAACCGGATCGTGGCGCAGATCCCCATCTATCGGCAGACGCTGCTCTTTTCCGCGACGATGCCGCCCGAAGTCGAGGCGCTGGCGCGGAAGTACCTGCGGAAGCCGGTGGTGGTGCAGGTGGGACGCCGCTCGAGCGCGGCCACCACGGTCACGCACGCCGTCTATCCCGTGCCACAAGACCGGAAGCACACGCTGCTCGCGCACCTCATCCGCGAGGGGAATCTCGATACCGTGCTCGTCTTCACGCGGACCAAGTACGGCGCCGATCGCGTGGTGCGGCACCTGCGCGACGAGGGGATCGAGGCCACCGCGATGCACTCCGATCGCTCGCAGAAGGAGCGCACCGCCGCCATCGAGGACTTCAAGGCGGGGAAGATCCGCGTGCTGGTGGCCACCGACATCGCGCAGCGCGGGCTCGACATCAACGGCATCACGCACGTCATCAACTACGACGTGCCGACGCAGGCCGAGGACTACGTGCACCGCATCGGGCGCACGGGGCGCGCCGCGACGTCGGGTGATGCCTACACCTTCATGGCCACCGACGAGATCGGGATGGTGCGCACGATCGAGCACGTGATCGGGCAGAAGATCCCGCGCATCTCAATTCCCGGGTACGACTTCGGGACCTTGGGGTAGCTCGCGGCGCGCCGCGGCGTGATCGGCGGGCTCCGCCTGGTTGCGCATGAAGTCGGCCAGCTCGTGGAGCTTGAGCGTGAGCGCGGAACGGAGCGCGTCGGGCATCGCCTGTTCGCCGAGCGCGCGGTCCATGCACCAGAGCCACTCGTCGCGCTCGCGCGTCCCGATGGCGAACGGCAGGTGACGCTGCCTCAGGCGCGGATGTCCGCGCTGCTCCACATATGTGGCCGGCCCACCGGTCCAGAACGAGAGATAGAGAAAGAGCTTCTCGCGCGAGGCCTTGAGGTTCTCCGCGTGCAGCACGCGCACGTTCACCGCCTCAGGTGCGGCATCCATCAGGTCGTAGAAGCGGTCGACGAGGCGACGGATGCCGGCCTCGCCGCCGAGGGTGTCGTAGTGGGTGGGAGTTGTCTCGGTCACGGAGTGAAGTTAGCGGACGCCCAGTCGGCGCTGTCGAGCGTTGCCTCACTTGATGCGCCCCGCACGCGACACCGTCACCGTCTCGGCCACCCAACCGCGCGTCACCACCACGCTGGTGTTCGTCGCACCCCAGCCGAGTCCGATCGGTGAGAAGGCCACCGAGTCGCGCGTGGCGCGCAGTGTCACGCCGAACGCCGCACCCACCGCGTGCGCGCTCATGCTCCCCTGTGCGTCTCCGATCGTGATCGCATCCGACACCGAATCGACCAGCACCGCCACCGGTTGCGCGAGCGACACCGCGCGCTGCCGCGCGAGTGCCAGCACCGTGCGCACCTCGTCCGCTGCGTGGCGTACGGCGGAGCGGTCGGCAATCGCGCGCACGCGCGGCAGCGCCAGCGCGGCCATGACGGAGGCCACGACGAGCACCACCAGCAGTTCGATGAGCGTGACACCCTTGGGAGTTCGCATCACGAAGCATCGTCTCGGCGCGCCCCATACGCGGCACCAGATCCACGCACCCCCGGTCGGGCGCTTGCGCCACTACTTTCGAGGAGTCCGCCACCCGAGGGATCCGATGACCAGTCTTCGTGCCCGCCGCCTCACCTTCGCCGCCCTCGGCGCGGGACTCGGCTGCGTCTCCCCGCCCACCAAGGGCGATCTCAACAACACGCAGCTCGTCAACGACATGGCCGAGACGGTCAACGAGCTGCGCGTGGTCAACAGCGAGTTGCGTACGTCCCTGGATTCGCTGACCCTCGTGGTCGCGCGGCAGGACACGCTGCTGCGGCAGGTGGCCAACGCCGCCGGCGTGCAGCTCCCGCCCCGATGAAATTCGTCTCCGCCGAGGCGCTTGCCGAAGGGCTGCTCGTGATCGGGCTGCTCATCTACGGCACGCGACAGATCCGCATGGCCAACGCCGCCACTCCGTCCGCGCGCGCCGCCGATGCACGCTTCCTCGCACTCGGTGACAGCTACACGATCGGTGAGCAAGTCAGCGCGAGCGAGCGGTGGCCGGTGCAGCTCGCGGCGCGCCTGCGCGACGCTGGCGTGAACGTGACCGACCCCGAGATCATCGCGACCACGGGTTGGACGACCGACGAACTCAAGGCGGGCATCGCCGCGCGCGATCCGAAGGGTCCGTACGAGCTGGTGACGCTGCTGATCGGCGTCAACAATCAGTACCGCGGCCGCTCGAGTGCGGAATATCAAGGCGAGTTCAAGGGACTGCTCGCGCAGGCCATCGGCTTTGCCGGTGGCGCTGCCGCACGCGTGGTGGTTGTGAGCATTCCCGACTGGGGCGTGACGCCGTTTGCCGCGGGCAAGGGCCATGCGTCGATTGGCACCGCCATCGATGCGTTCAACGCGATAGCCAAGGCCGAGGCGACGGCCGCTGGCGCCGCGTTCGTGGACATCACGCCGACGTCGCGCGAACGCCACGACGCCTGGGAGGCCGCCGATGGCCTCCATCCGAGCGGCGCGCAGTACACCGCCTGGACGCGACTTATCCTGCCGGCTGCGCAGCGCGCGCTGGCGCACCGACCCTGATACGCCCTCGAGCCATCCCGTCATGCCGACCACGACCGAACGCCTCGCGGCGCTCTTCGCACGCTACTCGTACCGCGAGGGCGACTTCACCCTCTCCTCTGGTGCCAAGAGCACCTTCTACCTGGATGCCAAGCAGGTGACGTATCACCCGGACGGCGTGGCGCTCGTGGGCGAGGCGGTGCTCGAGGCCGCGCGCGCCTTCAAGGTGAGCGGCGTCGGCGGGCTGACGATGGGCGCCGATGCCATCGTGCTCTCGACCGTCTGGGCGTCGCAGCAGGCAGGCGCGCCGCTTACCGGCTTCATCGTCCGCAAGGAAGCCAAGGGCCACGGCACGCAACAGTTCATCGAGGGGGTGCACCCCAAGGGACAGGTCGTGGCGATTGTCGACGACGTGATCACCTCGGGTGGATCGGCGCTCAAGGCGGCCGAGCGCGTCCAGGCGGCGGGCGCCACGGTGGCCGTGATCGTCGGCCTCGTCGACCGGCTGCAGGGTGGCGGTGCGGCGATCGAGGCCGCAGGCATCGCCTTTCGCTCGGCGTGCACGATCGAGGACGTGCGCGCGGCGTTCCGGCGTTCGTAGAGCGGGGCGTGGTGCTGAAACCGTAGCACCAATCGGCGCGGGCAACGCTGGCGCGACCACGCCACGCCTGCGGATATTGCGGAAGGTGGAGGTGCCATGCAGATCACGATCGAGTACTGCGTCGTCTGAAACTACGAAACACGGGCCACCGGTCTGGCGGCCGAATTGAAACGGGCCTTCCCCAGCGCGACGATCGACATGATGCCCTCCAAGGGCGGACGGTTCGAGGTCACGCTCGATGGCACGCCGATCTTCCAGAAGTCGAAACTCGGGCGGCATGCGCAGCCGGGTGAGGTCGAACGCCTCATTCGCGCGCGCTGAGGCGCCCGCTCCACGAACCGTCACCTGACCATGCGCATCGCGATCTCCACCGGCGGCGGCGACGCCCCGGGCCTCAACGCCGTCATCCGCGCCGCCGTGCTCTCGGCCATCGGGCGGGGCTGGGAAGTGCTCGGCATCAAGCGCGGCTTCGCCGGCCTGATGGGCGACGACGAGGTCGTCGAGCTCACGCGCGAATCGGTGCGCGGCATCGCGGCGCAGGGCGGCACGATCCTGCGCACCACCAATCGCGGCAACCCGTTCGCCTACCCGCGCCAGCGAGCGGACGGCACCTGGGAGGAGATCGACCGGTCCGGCGAGCTGATCGGCAACGCGCAGCGCCTCGGGATCGACGCCATCATCACCATCGGCGGCGACGGTTCGCTCGCCATCGCCCAGCGGCTCCTCGAGAAGGGGGTCAAGATCGTCGGCGTGCCGAAGACGATCGACAACGATGTCTCGGGCACCGTGACGACGTTCGGCTTCGATACCGCAGTCGCCACCGCCATCGAGGCGATCGACAAGCTCCACACCACGGCCGAGAGCCACGATCGGGTGCTCGTGCTCGAGGTGATGGGACGCCACGCCGGCTTCATCGCGCTGCACTCGGGGCTCGCGGGCACCGCCGACGTGATCCTCATTCCCGAAATTCCCTACGACATCGACCTGGTCTGCAAGAAGATCAAGCATCGCGACGCGCAGGGGCGCCTCTTCTCGATCGTCGTGGTGGCCGAGGGCGCGATCCCGCGCGACGGCGAGGTCTCGATCATGGGTGAATCGCTGCCCGGGCAGGACCGCCGCGTGGGCGGGCTGGCGCAGCGCATCGCGTATCAGATTTCGGAGCGCACCGGCAAGGAATCACGCTCACTCGTGCTCGGCCACCTCCAGCGCGGTGGCATGCCGACCGGCTACGACCGCCTGCTCGCGACCCGCTTCGGGGGCGCGGCGGTGCGTGCGGTGGCCGATGGCAAGTGGGGACATATGGTGGCGCTGCAGACGCCGCACATCGTGACCGTGCCGTTCACGGAAGCGCTGGCCGGCCCGAAGATGGTGGATCCACAGCATGACATCGTGCAGACCGCGCGCGCCGTGGGCATTTCGTTCGGGGACCAGTAGTCGT
>JANYHJ010000022.1 GCA_025359135.1 Gemmatimonadota bacterium
TGCGCGGGCGATCGGTGCCACCGAGCGCGGTCGCGATGCCTCGGCCAAGGTCGCGTTTCGCATCGCGGACGTGCAGGTGCAGGCGCTGCGCGCCGAGGCGCTCGAGGATGCGAAGAAGGTGACGGGGGAGAACCCGCGCGACGTCAACTACATCATCCCGCGCTTCGTGGTGAACGAGCTGCCGATCGGGTTGGCCGGGCTGTTCATCGCGGCGGTGATCGCGGCGGCGATGAGCGCGGTGGCCGGTGAGCTGAGCTCGCTCTCGACGGCGACGGTCATCGACTTCTATAGAAGGTGGTACCGGCCCGAGGCGAGCGACGCGCACTACCTGTTCGTCTCGCGCGCGGCGACGGGGATCTGGGGGCTGATCGCCTGTGGCGTGGCTGTCTTCGCGGCGCGGCTCGGGTCGCTCATCGAAGTGGTCAACCGGTTCGGCTCGTTCTTCTATGGCAGCATCCTCGGCGTGTTCATTCTCGCGATGATTCCGCGGGCGCGGAGCCTTGGTGCGTTCGTGGGGTTGTTCGCGGGTATGACGGCCGTGGGGCTGGTGAGTTGGCTGGTGCCGAGTGTGAGCTTCCTCTGGCACAACGTGATTGGTGCCGTGACGGTGGTGGCGGTGGGGTTGCTGCTGAGCATGGGCGGCAGGAGCGCGGACTGGGAGGAGAAGGCGGCGTAGGCAGGGCGCGCAGGCAAAACACGACGCGCCGGTCGTGCGTAGATGACACGCTGAGCTCGCGCAAACCCTTTGCGCGCTCCCGCGGTCCAACTCGTCGATGCCGTCGCCACTCCTGAAATCCCTGCTGGTGGGCGCCGCGCTGGCACTCGCCCTCTGCCCCGCTGCCGGCCGAGCCCAGGACGCCACCGTGCGTCCGGTCGTGACGCACGATGCGCACCTGACCTCCCCCGTGCCCTCGATGAAAGCGGCCGCGCGCACGTCGCCGATCGTCATCGACGGCCGGCTCGACGACGCCGCGTGGGCCGCGGCCGTGCCTGTCACCGAATTCCGGCAGATGGACCCCAAGCCCGGCGAGCCCGCGACCCAGCGCTCCGACTTCCGCATCCTCTTCGACGACGAGGCGATCTACATCGGCGCACGGCTCTACGACTCCGAGGGTGCCAAGGGGGTCCGCACGTCCCTCGTGCGGCGCGACCAGGATTTCAGCTCCGACTATATCGAAATCATCATCGACGGCTTCCACGATCACCTCTCGCGCGCCTTCTTCGACGTCAACCCGAGCGGATCGATCAACGACCAGCTGGGGATCGGCAGTTCGTGCTGCGACTCCGGATGGGATCCCGTCTGGGAAGTGAAGACGAGCATCGACTCGCTGGGCTGGACGGCCGAGATCCGGATTCCGCTCTCGCAGCTCCGCTTCGGCAGCGAGCAGGACCAGACGTGGGGGTTGCAGCTGCGCCGCTACATCCTGCGCAACAGCGAGATGGACCAGTGGAGCTGGTGGGCGAAGAACGATCCGGGTGGCCCGGCCAAGTTCGGGCACCTCGAGGGGCTGCACTTCTCGCACGCGGGCGGACGACAGCTCGAACTCCTTCCGTATGTCGTCGAGCGTTCGTCGCACACCGCGTTCACTCCCGGCAATCCATTCAACAACGGCTCGCAGCAGGTGGCCCGCTACGGCCTCGACCTCAAGTACCTGCTCTCGAGCAACCTGACACTCGACGCGACGTTCAATCCCGATTTCGGCCAGGTCGAGGTCGACCCCGCCGTGGTGAACCTGAGCGCGTTCGAGGTTTCGTTTCCCGAGAAGCGGCCATTCTTCGTCGCGGGCTCGACGGTGTTCTCGTTCGGCGGCCTCAACTGCTTCTTCTGCAGCAACGCGTCGGGCCTCTCGACCTTCTACTCTCGGCGTATCGGCCGCTCGCCCACGGGCGCCGACTTGGCGCAGGCGCTCGGACCGTTCGCGGACATCCCCGACGCCGCGAGCATCCTCGGCGCGGCCAAGATCACGGGCCGTGTGGGTGACGGCTGGACGATCGGCATCCTCGACGCGGTCACCGATCGCTCGACTGCGCGGGTGCAGCTGCCGAGCGGCGCGCTGGGCACGCAGGTGGTGGAGCCGCTCGCCAACTATTTCGTGGGACGCGTCAAGAAGGACCTGATGGGAGGCAACCTCGTACTCGGCGGCATCGCGACGAGCGTGATCCGCGACATCCCGAGCGACTTCGAGCCGCGCCTCAATCACCATTCGGAGTTGGTGGGCACCGACGCGCGGCTGGCGTGGGGCAACCAGATGTACGTGCTCACCACGCAGCTGGCCGTGTCGAACGTGTCGGGCGACGCGCGCGACATCGCGGCTCGGCAGCAATCGAGTGCGCGCTACTACCAGCGGCCCGATCGCGGCCTGCGCAGCAACGGCTTCTTCACCGACGGCTACGACACGACGCTCACCAGCCTGCGCGGACTCGGCGCCTATGCGCGCGTGGCCAAGCAGGGCGGCGACTTCCAGTGGGAGTTGCAGGGCAACGTGCGCACGCCGGGGTTCGAGAACAACGACATCGCCTTCCTGCAGCGCACCGACTATTCGTGGCTCAACGGCAACCTGCTCTACACCTGGTCGAAGCCGACGGGGTGGTACCAGCAGGCGCTGCTGATTGCCGGCGGACAGGCACAGCGGAACTTCGATGGCGACCTGACCGACCAGCAGCTGCACGCGTATGCGAGCATCACGACGAAGAACTTCTGGCAGGTCAACGCGTTCGTGATCAAGCGCGCGCAGTTGTATGACGACAAGCTGCTGCGCGGCGGTCCCGTGGCCGCTGTGCCCGGCTTCTGGTACGGTGAAGTCGACATCAGCAGCAACAACCGCAGCAAGCTGATCGGCTTCATGGGCGCGAACACGTCGGCGCGCGATGGCGGCGGCTGGGGCACGAACATCTACGGCAACATGACCTGGGTGGCGTCGCCCGCGGTGCGCGTGACGCTCGGGCCGAGCTGGAGCGCGAACAAGACGCTGCGCCAGTACGTGACGGCGGTGCCGGACTCGACGGCCACGGCGTTCTACGGATCGCGTTATGTGTTCGGATCGATCGAGCAGCGGACGCTGGCGCTGGACACGCGACTCTCGCTGACCTTCACGCCGCGCATGACGCTCGAGATCTATGCGCAGCCGTTCATCGCGACGGGCGCGTACAACGACTTCAAGGAGTTCACCGCGACGCGCTCTCCGACGATGGCCATCTACGGCGTCGACAAGGGCACAATCGCGGCCGTGCCCGCGCCCGGCGGTGGCATCGCGAGCTACACGATCGACCCCGATGGCGCAGGCCCCGCGGCGCCGTTCTCGGTGACCAACCCGGATTTCAACTTCCGTTCGATGCGCGGGAGCTTGGTGTTCCGCTGGGAGTTCCGTCCGGGCAGCACGGTGTACGTGGCGTGGACGCACCAGCGGAGCGACGTGCAGCCGTTCGGTGATTTCTCGCTGCGGCGGGACTTCGACGGGATCTGGAGCACGCGGCCGGACAACGTCTTCCTGATCAAGGCGACGTGGTGGCTGGTGCGGTAGGCTCCCACTCGTCGGCGCCTTCGGGATACAGATCGGGCAGCAGGTAGCGCAGGGCGTGCAGGGGAAGGCCGAGTCGCACGGCGTCGCGGTGCGAGTCGCTGAGGAGGAGGCCGTCACGCAACAGGGCGGCAATGAGCGACGTGACGCTGCGTCGGGAGCGTCCCGTGATCGCCATGAGTTCTCCGCGCGCCACGCGCCCACTGTGCAGGCAGTGACGGAGGACGGCGCGCGACCCGTCCGGCAGTGGATCGCGTGTTCGCGGAAGGACGCCTGCGGTGCGGCGATCGACATAGTCGAGTAGCCGGTTCTCGAGTCGATCGAGTGCGAGCACGTCCCGCATGTAGCGGACCTGGTCGAGACAGGTGGTCAGGAAGAAGCGCGTGAAGGCCACGAGTCCTTCGTGCGAGCGCGCACCTCGTCCATCGAGATCGTTGCGACGCGGCAGGTCGGCCTCCGCGAGTGCGGCCATGTAGCGGTCTCGATTGCGGGCCAGGCCGCGGGCGGGAGTCCAGAGGCCCGCCCCGCCGATGCCCAGGCGACGCGCGTAGAGGCGCGACGCGAGGCGCATGACGCGTCCGTTGCCGTCGCCGAAAGGGTGCGCCCAGAGCCACCGATGGTGACTGGCCGCAAAGGCCAGGGTGCGCTCGAGTCCGTGCAGGCGCTCGGGCGCATAGCCCTCCGCCGTACGCGCGAGACAGGCCGCGACCGACGCATGCGGAGGCGCCACATGCCGTCCCACTTCGACGTCGAAGTCCCGCCATGCGCCTGGTACGATCGGCTTGCGACGCGTGTGATCCTTGAGGGCGACCCACCGATCCGCTTCATCCACGCGCTCGTAGAACTCACGATGCAGGGCAGAGAGCGCGGCAGGTGATGACGGATTCCAGGTAGGATCAGCATCGAGCCACGCGTCCGCAACACGTTCGACTTCGACGTGCGCCACGGCGTATACCTGCATCTCGCGGCGCCTCGGATCGCTCGCCCAATCGCGACGCATGGCGGCCTCGACGCCCGCCGGCGTCGTGTCGTTGCCTTCGATGCGATTGGAGTAGTAGCTGTTGGCGATTCGGAGGATGTCGATCAGGCACGCGACGACATCCGCATGCAGCGCCCCGCCCAACGCCGCGGCCTCGCGTTCGAATTCGAGCGCGAGGTCAGCCAACCCGGGTGTAGCGGCATCCGGGAGGAGAGGTTCGAGTTCGAAAGGATGCATTTACGCGTTAAATTGCGCTCTTGACGTGCTACAGTAAGTGATTGTATGGCAATCAGTTATTTATGTCAAGCCCTACATGTTTGCGCATTTAATTGCGTGTAAAAATGCGCCTGGGACTGAGGCGCTCGATCAGCTCCGAATGCCCACGGCGTCACCCGGCTTCACGACTCCCGCACGCAGCACGCGCGCATACACGCGACTCTCGCCCGGATGCAGCTTGGCGCTGATCCGGTTCGAGTTGAGGTCGCTGAACGAGGCGCGGATCGTGCGACACGGCACCGCGTAGCCCGTGATCTCGAGCTGCGTCTCGCCGGCCTCGATGACCACGCCGGGCACGAGCAGCCGCCAGTCGATGCCCTCAATCGTGAGGTTCTCCCCCGTGGTCCCCGGCGCAATCGGGTGCCCCTCGCCGTTGAGCGCGCGCATGATGTCGAGCGAGAAGAGGCAGACCGCGCGCTCGGGGCCGCCGTGATGACGGCGATCCTCCTGCCAGTCGCCCTCGAGCCCTTCGCTACTCACGAACGCCTGGAACACAGGCAGCTTGGGCACGCCGCCGTTGGACGTGCTGACCTGCGCGATGGTGCCGGCGCGGCCGAGCATGGTCACGCGGTGGACGCCGGCGCGACGATGAAGCGCACGGGGATGCCGCCGTTCGACGTGCGCACTTTCTCGTCGAAGGCGAGGCCCGTGGCGTGTTCGAGCTGACGGTCCGCGCTCACAAGCGCGACGCGCCAGCCGGGCAGTAGTGTGCGCGCGACGTCGCCCAGACGTGCGTAGAGATCGCGCAGGTCGCGCGTGGCGCCGACGCGTGCGCCGTAGGGCGGATTGGCGACGAGGAGTCCGGCGTGGTGTGTGTGCTCGTTGGTCGCATTGCTCGGCTCTGAACCCGGCGCTCTCTCCGCAGGCGCGTGAACGCCGCCTGGCGCTGGCGCCTCGAGCGCCGAGAGCGCGCGCACGGCGAAGGTGACGTCAGCGCTCACGCCCGCACGCTCGGCGTTGGCGCGCGACGCAGTGATCGCGCCAGCGTCGCGATCGGAGCCGATGATGATCGCTTTCGCTGTCGACTTGGCGAGCCCGCGCGCACGCTGCCGTTCGGCGGCGTCGACGGTGGCGCCCACCTGGACCCACGTGGTGCAGGTGAAGGTGCGCTTCAAACCCGGCGCGATGTTGCGAGCGATGAGCGCAGCCTCGATCGCGATCGTCCCGCTTCCGCACATCGGATCGATGAGTGGCTCGTCGCCCGTGTAGCCGGCGCTCAGGAGCAGTCCGGCGGCGAGCGTCTCGCGGATGGGCGCCTTGGCGAGCGCCTGACGATAGCCGCGGCGGTGGAGCAGTTCGCCGGAGGAATCGGCGCTGATCGTGCAGATGTCGCGATCGAAGCGGACGACGATGAGCTGCGGTGCGGTGGCGGGCGCAGTGTTCGCGGCTTCGTTGTCGTCGTCGGCATCTTCAACACCCGTCGCGCGCACGATGGCGGAGCCGGTGACCTTGGTGATGGCGTCGCCCACGCGCTGGGCGACCGCGCCCGAGTGAATGAGCTTGGACTTCTTGCACGTGACGCGGAGCGCGACGTTCTGACCGTTCTGGATGACCTGGCCCCACGCGATGTTGGCACAGGTGAGCTGCAGGTCCTTGAACGTGGTGGCCTTGAATTGCGCGATGCGCACGACGACGCGACTCGCGGTGCGCAGCCAGAGGTTGGCGCGGATCAGGTGCGCCGCGTCGGCGCTGAAGCCGACGCCGGCCGCGTCCTCCGACGTCGGGCGCATGCCCATGGCGCGGAGCTCGGCGGCGCAGAGGGTCGAGAGGCCGGGAGCGGTGACGGCGAAGGCGTCGAAGCGGTGTGGAGGCATGGGCGTGCGGTGAAGCTAGCGCTCTGCGTTGACTGCGCGCGGGAGTGCTGCGTGCGCCGCGCGTTGCTCAGCCCATCTCCGCCGGCATCAGCACCACCGCCTCGCCAAGGGTGACGACCTTGCCGAGCTGGTTGGTGCAGGTGGTGGCGAGTCGCAGTTGGCGCTTGGCCGGGATCAGCTCCAGCACCTCGCAGCGCGTCGTGATCGTGTCGCCGATGCGCACCGGGCGCTTGAAGTACACCGACTGCGACACGTAGACGCACCCGAAGCCCGGCAGCTTGGTGCCGATGACAGCCGAGATGTAGCCGGCGTTGAGCATGCCGTGCGCGATGCGTCCCTTGAACATCGTGGTCTCTGCGGCCGCTTCGTCCAGGTGCAGCGGGTTGTTGTCGCCCGTCACGTCGGCGAAGGCCTGAAGGTCGCCCTCGGCTACCGTGCGCACGTATTCCGCGTGCGACCCGACGGTGACGTCCGCGTACCTCACGCGGCGGCGCGTGCGGCCGGTCGCGTCGCTGCCGCAGTGGCGGCGCGCTTGCGCATGCTCATCCAGATGCGCCACGCGAAGAGCAGGGCAAACAACGCCGCGAACATCAGCGCGTCGTCGTAGTCCTTCTTCACGGCCATGAAGAAATGGATGCAGCCGAGCACGACGGTCACGTAGATGAGCCGGTGCAACGGCACCCACTTCTTGCCCACGCGCTTGACCATGCCGGCGGTGCTCGTGACGACGAGCGGGAGCATGAGCACCCACGCGCTCATGCCGATGATGATGTACCAGCGCTTCATGAGGTCGGCCTGGATGTCAGCCAAGTCGAACTCGACGTCGAGCCCCGCCCACGCGAGCAGGTGCGTGCAGCCGATGACGAAGGCCCAGACGCCGAAGATGCGCCGGTACTTCTGGAGCCAGTTCCATCCCGTGAGCTGGCGCACCGGCGTCACGAAGAGGGTGATCATGAGCATCCGCAGCGTCCATTCGCCGAGGAGGTGTTCGCCTTCCTTGATCGGATTGGAGCCGAGGAAGCGCGTGCCCCGCATGAGGTCGGAGGCGATCGCGGCGACCGGCACGATGATGACGAGGGCGCAGGCAAAGTGCACGACCCAGCGGGTCCACTTGGGCGGCTGGAACGCCGCGACCTTCGCCGGGAGCTTGAGCGGCAGCTGGAACGCCACGAGTAGT
>JANYHJ010000030.1 GCA_025359135.1 Gemmatimonadota bacterium
CCGCCGATGGACGCGCCACCGTGCGCTTCACCATCACGCTCGATGCGACCCACTGGTCCGAGACGGGCGAAGCGTCCGCCGACGGCACCACCTGGTTCACCTTCATGCGCATGTCGCTCGATCGTGTAACGAACCGCTAGCCGTCGCGGCCCGCGCCGCTGCAGCGCGTCTTCAACGGCAGCGCCCCTCGACAAACCAGCGGCGTCCGCCCATCCTAAGCGGCCATGCGTGACGCCGCTCTCACTCCCGCAGCCGAGCCCGGCGCCGCATCCGACGATGGAGCGCTGCGCCGCAGCGAAGCGCGCTTTCGCGCCCTCGTCGAGCAGGCCGCCGACATCGTCTTCCTCCACGACGAACGCGGCATTGTCACCTGGTGCAGCCCGGCCATCACGCGCGTGCTTGGGCTTGCACCGCACGAAATCGTCGGCCGCACGCCACGCCGACTCGTCCACCGCGCCGATCGCGCCTTCGCCACCGACGCGTACCTCGGCGCGCTCGCGTTGCCCGGCGTGAGCGCCAACGTCGAATTCCGCGCGCGACACCGCGATGGCTCCGAACGGCTCATCAGCGCCATCGGCGTCAACCGGCTCGAGGACCCGGTCTTCCACGCCTTCGTCGGCAGTTGGCACGACATCACCGAGCAGCGCGCCGCCGAACGGGTGCTCGAGTCCTCCGAGGAGCAACTCCGCCTCCTCACCCAGCGCCTCCAGTCCGTGCGCGACGAGGAGCAGGCGCGCCTCTCCCGCGAACTGCACGACCGGCTCGGGCATTCACTCACCATGCTCAAGCTCTCGCTCAGTCGCCTCGACACGCAGCTCGCCGCCGAAGCGGCCGGCACCCGCGCCCAGTCGCGCGCGGCGCTCGCCGAGGTCGACGAGGCCATCGAGACCACGCGGCACCTCTCGTCCGAGTTGCGTCCGCCGATGCTCGACGACTTCGGACTCGCCGCCGCGCTCGAGTGGGCGTCGCAGCGCTTCACCAAGCGCACGGGCATCGCCTGCACGCTCGACCTCGCCGAATGCACGATCGAGCGCCCATCGGCTCGCGCATTGTTTGCGATCACACAGGAAGCGCTCACCAACGTCGTGCGCCACGCGCAGGCGCACGCGGTCGTGCTGCGCCTCGCGCTCGTGCAGGACGCCTTCGAACTCGCGGTCATGGACGACGGCGTCGGCGTGCCACCGGGACTTGACGACACCACCGGCGGACTCGGCCTCCTCGGCATGCGCGAGCGCGCCGCCTCGATCGGCGCCAGCGTGCGCATTCATCCGCGACAGGGCGGCGGTACCACCGTGCGCATCCGCCTCCCGCGCACGGAGGCGGCATGATCAGCATTGCACTCGCGGACGATCATGCGATGGTGCGCAGGAGCCTCGCGGCGCTCCTCGATGACCAGAGCGACCTGCGCGTGGTCGGTGAGGCCGGCACGGCCGACGAGCTCTTCGCGCTGCTCGCCACCACGTCGGCAGACGTCGCCGTCATCGACGTCGCGATGCCCGGCCCCGGCGTGGTCGCGGTCCTGACGCAGCTGCGCGCGTCATTCCCGCGGCTCCGCACCATCGTGCTCAGCATGTACCCCGAGGAGCAGTACGCGCCACGCGCCCTCAAGGCGGGCGCCGCTGGCTACCTCACCAAGGACCGCAGTCCGGAGTATCTCGTCGAAGCCGTGCGCAAGGTCGCGCGCGGCGGCATCTACGTGACGCCATCGCTGGCCGAGCACCTCGCGGCGGGCATGGCCGCCGATGCGAAGCGCCCGGCGCACGCGGAACTGTCGGAGCGCGAGTTCGCCGTGCTGCGCGGCATCGGCGCCGGTCGCAGCATGAAGGAACTGGCCGCATCGCTCGGCATCAGCCCCAAGACGGCGAGCACGTATCGTGTGCGCATTCTCGAGAAGCTCGGGCTCAAGACCAACGCCGAGCTGGTGCGCTACGCCCTCGAGCACGGCCTCGTCGATAACTGAGCGGCACACCGCCGCGCTGTAGGGGCGATCCTACAGCGCGGCGTGTCCTGCCCCGACGTCCAGGTGCCTCCGGGCGTTCGTATTGTTGGGGCCATGCAGCTTTACATCGTTGATGACGCAGCGCCGATCCGGCGCGAAATCGCCTCGCAGCTGACGGCCGTGGCCGGCGTGCGCGTGGTGGGCGAAGCCTCCACGGCCGCCGAAGCGGTGCACGGCATCGTGCAGGCGCGCCCCGACGTCGTGACGCTCGACCTTCACCTCGCGGCCGGTCACGGCCTCGACGTGCTCGCCGCGATGCGCCTGCTCGTGCCGAGCCCGACGGTGGTTGTCATCACGAACCACGCCGAGCCGCAGGTCAAGGCGCGCTGCATCGCCGCGGGCGCGCGCGACGTCTTCGACAAGTCATTCGAGTTCCAGGACGCGATGCAGCTCTGCCAGCGTCTGGCGAACCTCCTGGACCATCATCAGCGGGGACTGTGCACGTGACCTCCGAATTCAGCGTCGCGACGCCGCCCTCGGTGGCTGCAGCACGCGACCTCACGCACGACCAGGCCATCCGCCTGCAGACGGTCGGCCTCTACGCCAGCGGCATCGCGCACGACTTCAACAACGCGCTCACGATCATCCTCAGCAACGCCGACCTGCTCCTGCACGCGTACCCCGACCGCGACAACGTGCCCGCTGAGCTCTACGAGGTGATCAGTGCCGCGAGCCACGGGGCGGCCATGGTGCGGCGTGTGGCGCAGTTCGTGCGACCGCGGCCGGCGTCACCGGCGCCCGAGTCGGTGCACGAGATCGCCCAGCGCTCCGCACGCTCGATGAACGCGCTGCTCCACCGCCGCATCGAGGTGCACGTGGACTGCGACGTTCCCGACGGGACGCTCATCAGTGACGGTGGCGTGCTCGAGGAAGTGGTGCTCAACCTCGCGACCAATGCGCGTGACGCGATGCCCGATGGCGGCACACTGCGCGTGACGCTGCGCCTCGCGCCCGCCGACGCCGCCGCCGGCGAGACGGCGTCGACCCAGGTGCTCGAAGTCGTGGTGGCCGACAACGGCATCGGCCTCGACGACGAGACGATGCGGCGCATGTTCGAGCCCTTCTTCACCACCAAGGGCACGCGCGGCGGACTCGGACTCGGCCTCGCCATGACGCGCGTGCTCGTGGAACAGGCCAACGGTTCGGTCGCGGTCACGAGCCGCCAAGGCGCCGGCACGAGCATCACGATCCGCATGCCGCTCGCCGCCACGCGCTGAAGGCCGCACACCACGCGCCGTGCTCACCGTGCGCACCGCGCGCGACTGCGGCGACTACCGCCTCATGAGCTGTCGCGCACGCCCTACCGCTTGACCAGCGCGCCCGCGAACAAGGCACGCACCTCGGGATCAAGCGTCACCGCCGTCGGCGCCTGCTCCGCGGCAAACGACACGCGCGTCACGGCCCCGCTCCCGAGCTCGACGCGCTCCACGCGAGCCGGGGCGCCACCCACCGTGATCGCGATCTCGAGCGGCATCACGAACGGTGCACCGTCCTGTACCTGCCGCACCTCGAGGTCTACCTGCTTGCTGCGCGCGTTCCACGTCCAGCTCCCCTCGAGCTTCGGGATGCCGCCGCGCACGAGCCACTGGTCGAAGAACCCGCCCAGCTCCTGTCCGCTCGCGCGCTCCATCTCGGTGCGGAAGTCGGCGGTGCTCGCCGTCCGCTCGCGGTAGCGCGCGTGATACGCGCGGATGCCCGCCCAGAACGCCTCGTCGCCGACGCGCTGCCGCAGCATGTGCAGCGTCCACGCCCCCTTCTCGTACGTGAGGCGGTTGGTGACGTTCGCCATGTTCACGAGGTTCTCGTGCACCACCCGGTAGCCGGGCAGCTTCGCATCGAGCTCCACGATGGCCGTGCGTGACTTCCGCAAGCCGTCCGCGAATTCGTCGCGCCCGTACGCGTGTTCCTGGAAGAGCAGCGTGAAGTACGTCGCGAACCCCTCGCTCAACCAGACGTCGTTCCAGTCGCTCTCCGTGATCGCGTTGCCGAACCACTGGTGCGCGATCTCGTGGATCACGACGTTCCGCCAGCGAACGTTGCGCGTGCCGCTCACGCTCCCCGTCGCGTAGAAGATCGCCGAGGCCGCTTCCATGCCACCCGCTGCCGACGTCGACTGCACGTTGGCCAGCTTCTCGTAGGAGAACGGGCCGATCCGCTCCGAATAGAAGGCCAGCACGTCGCGCGTCGGTACCGCGAAGTCGTGGAAGCCCGCGTCGCGATCCTTCGCGAAGACCCACGTCTCGATCGGTATGCCGTGATGGTCGCCCACGTGTTGCACGGCGAAGCGGGCCACGCCGAGCACGTAGAGCCATGGCGCGATCGGCACCGACTCGCGCCAGACGGTGCGGCGCGTGCCGTCCATCAGGTCCGTCTCTTCCACGCGGCGTCCGTTCGAAATCACCTGGTAGTGTGACGGCGCGACCACGTCCATCTCCATCGTCGCCTTGTCGGCGATGTGGTCGATGGTCGGCAGCCACTGGTGCGCCTTGTCGGGCCAATCATCGCTGAAGAAGGCGCGATCACCGTGCGGCGTCGGCTTGATCAGCAGGCCGTCCGCGGGAATCCCTTCGTACGATACGGTCAGCTCCACCACCTGCGCCGCCGTGGAGGGCGACGCCAACGTCATCGTCAGCCGGTCATCGGCGTGCGTGAAGCGCAACGACGCGCCACCACTCGTCACGCCACTCACGCGCATGCCCCGCCCCTTCCGCTCCGGCGTCACGCCCGCAAGGTCGAGCCAGACACTCGTCATCCCCGCGTTGAGCAGCTTCATGCGCACCGTCGCCCGCCCGCTGATGCGGTCGGTGCTGTCGGCCAGGGTGAGCGCGAAGCGGTAGTGCTCCACGTCCAGCGGCTGGCGCTGGTAGCCGTCGCGCCGATGGCCGCTGGTGACGGGAGCGAGCAGGAGAAGTGCGACGACTGGCAGGTGGAGCACGCAGGACACCGTGTTGGGAGGTGACCGAACTTCCCGCGCCGCCGTCGGTGGCGCAACCACCACGACCCGGCATATTTCCCGCACGTCATGCCGCATCGGCCACGTCGCAGCACCGATGTCGCTCGCCACCGCGCTGCCTGCCCCAGCTGAGCCTTCATGTCCTTCCAGCCGTTCGACCTCGAGGCCTACCAGTCCCGCTGGGAGCGCACCGTCGAGATGAACCTCGCCGACTCCAGCGTGCAGTGCCTCACCACGCGCGACTGGCTTTCGAACGACGAACAGCAGCAGGTGCTCGACACCGGGCTCTTTTATCCGGAAGTCAATGGCACCGCACTGCTCAGGGAGCGCATCGCCGCGCTTTACCCTCGCGCCACTCCTGCGCACGTGCTCGTGACCGTCGGCGCTGCACAAGCCAACAGCATGATCTGCCAAGCGCTGCTTGAACCCGGCGATGAAGTCGTCGTCATGTCGCCCGGCTACCGGCAGGTCTGGGGGCTCGCGAGGAACGCGGGCTGCACCGTGCGTGAACTGCCGCTCGATCCGCACAACGACTGGCGCGCCGACTTGGGCGTGCTCGATCAGGTCGTCAACTCGCGCACCAAGCTCGTCGCGGTCGTGAATCCCAACAATCCGACCGGCTCGATCTTCACCGACGCCGAGATGCAGCGCATCGTCGCGGCCTGCGCGCGCGTTGGCGCCTGGCTCCACGCCGACGAGGTCTACGCCGGCACCGAACACGGCCGCGCGGCGGAGACGCCGTCCTTCTTCGGCCGCTACGATCGCCTGGTCTGCACCAACTCGCTCTCCAAGGCCTACGGACTCGCCGGGCTGCGACTCGGCTGGATCGTCTCCAGCCCCGAGATGATCGAGGAACTCTGGCGCCGACACGAGTACGCCGTGATCGCCGCGTCTGCGCCGAGCATGACGATGGCCGAGATCGCCCTCCTCCCGGAGAAGCGCCGCTGGCTCTTCGACCGCCAGAAGCGGCTCACGCGCGACGGGCACGCCGTGCTCGCAGATTGGCTCGCCCAGCAGGATGGGCGCTTCAGCCTCGTGCCTTCGCATGCCACCGCCATCGCGTTCGTGAAGAGCCACCTCGCGCTCGACTCGCTCACGCTGGCCGATCGCATCCGCATCGAAGGCAACGTGCTCGTGGCGCCGGGCAGCCTGATGGGCGCCGAGCACCACTTGCGGGTCACGGTGGGCTATCCGGCGGAGAAGGTGAAGAAGGCGCTCGCGCGGATCGGCGAGGTGGCGAAGAAGCTTTCGCTCGACTGACGGTGCAGCACAAGCCATCGGGTCGGCCATGTGTGATCTGGCACTTTGCAGCCGGGCGCCAGCCCTGGCACTGTGCGGAAGCCGCGCGGGGTTGCACCGTGCGGGCAAGCTCATCCCTGTCAGGCGTCACACATGACGAAGAAGCCCACGAAGCCCGATGCCAAGCTTGCGCGTGACCTGACGATCAAGGCCGCCGAGGCGAAGTCCGTCAAGGGTGGCGCGATCATTCGGGGCACAGTCAGCGTGGACGGGGAGTCCACGCACGTGGATCACAAGGGTTGAACGTTGGCCTGATGAAGTAGCGCGACCTGCCGTTGCCGTTCGCGGCAGGCAAGTCACCGATGCCGTCACGGTCGGCGTCCTCTCCGCGCTCGCGGGCGCCTTCATCTCGCCCGGCGCGCTCTTCTTCTGCCTCGCGGCGTGGCTGACGCTGGGCGCACGCTGCGTGACAGGAAAAGCTCCTCGCCATCACCCTCCCGATCACGTCGTTCGTGGCCATGGGCCTCGAGCGCTCCATCGCCAACTGGTTTTTACTGCCCTACGGACTCGCGTTGGACCAGCAGGGCCTGATCGCGCAGGCCGGTGTGATCGGGAACCTCGCGGCCGTGACGGCGGGCAACATCGCTGGCGGGACGCTGCTCGTCGCTGGTGTATACTGGATTGCGTACCTGCGCGGCGAGCGCGCGGCGCGCCAAAGCCCCTCCAGCGGAGTTGTTCGTTGCAGACACGTCGGCTCGGTCGTAACGGCCCCATCGTCTCCGCCCTCGGCCTGGGCTGCATGGGCATGAGCGAGTTCTACGGCGCGCGTGATGACGCCGAATCCATCGCGACGATCCATCGTGCGCTCGACGTGGGGCTCACTTTCCTCGACACGGCCGACATGTACGGGCCGTACACCAACGAGGAGTTGGTGGGCCAGGCGATCAAGGGACGGCGCCGGGACGTCGTCCTCGCCACCAAGTTCGGCATCCAGCGCAACCCGGACGATCCGACCAAGCGCGGCATCAACGGGCGTCCCGAGTACGTGAAGAGCGCCGTCGAGGGCAGCCTGCGCCGCCTCAAGGTCGATCACATCGACCTGTACTACCAGCATCGCGTGGACCGCTCGGTGCCGATCGAGGAAACGGTCGGGGCGCTCTCCGATCTGGTAGCCAAGGGCCTCATCCGCTTCATCGGGCTTTCGGAGGCGTCGGCCGCCACACTCACGCGCGCGTGCGCGATTCACCAGATCACGGCGCTGCAGAGCGAGTATTCCCTCTGGACCCGTGATCCCGAAGAAGAAACGCTCGCCGCGTGCCGCGCCCTCGGCGTTGGCTTCGTGCCGTACAGCCCGCTCGGGCGCGGTTTCCTCACGGGGGCGATCACGAGCCCCGACGACTTTGCCACCGACGATTATCGCCGCTTCAGCCCACGCTTCCAAGGCGAGAACTTCGCGAAGAATCTCGTGCTCGTGGCCAAGGTGCAGGAGCTTGCTTCGCGGTTGGGCTGCACGCCGAGCCAGCTCGCGCTTGCGTGGGTGCTCGCGCAGGGGCAGGATCTCGTCCCGATTCCCGGCACCAAGCGGGTGAAGTACCTCGACGAGAACATCCGCGCGCTCGACGTGCGCCTCGCGCCGGAGGACCTCGCGGAACTCGACGCCATCTTCCCGTCCGACGCGGTGTCAGGGCTTCGCTACCCGGAGGCCCTGATGGCGTCGGTGAACGGGTAAGCCGGTCGACCGAGTTCGTGCGCGGCCCGTGGTGATTGCCGCCACAGCGCTGCTCGCACCCCGTGTGCATGTTGTCGCCAGTCCCGTCCACACCCCCGGGGACGAGTACTCCAGCATCGATCGAGAATGACCAAGGCAACTCCCAAGCAGCAAGCCAAACCCGCTGCGAAGGCCGTCGAGTCGCTGCCCAAGAAGGGCGCCTAGTCCGCGAGCAATGTGAAGGGCGGCCGCATGACGCGCGGCGGAGATGATGACTTGGACGACCTCGTGGTGGAGCGCCTTCGCGCCAAGTAGCGCGCGCCGATCCGCTCGACCGCCCCCGATGCGCACCGCGCACCGGGGGCGGTTTGCAAGGTGTGCCTGGGCGGATCAGCCGCTGGCGGACTCCTCGACCTCGGCGAGCAGTCCGTACGCGTAGAGCTTGCGCACAAGATCGTCCTCGAGACGTACGCCGAGCGCGGCCTCGATGGCGTCGACCGCGTCGACGGTGGGCCGACCGTCGAAGTACGGCAGGCTCCGGACGAGCACCGCGGGCACCTCGAGGGGATTGAGGCCGCTGTAGGTGCCCAGCACCACGTTGTCCGCGTCATGCGGAACACCCGCTGCGATGTTGAGCGAGCCGACGCGCAGGCGGGCGGGGGGCGCGGGATCGCGGAGCTGGCCGTGCGCGCTGCGCAACAGCGAAGCCTGCAGCGCCAGCTCGACGCCGCCGAGGCGCTCGATGTCACTCCAGCTCAACGCGGCGGCGAGCTCGGCGGCGCGCTGGTAGAACTCGCGTTCACGGCCAGCCCACGCCCCCCAGAGGGCGGCACGACGCTCGGGCGTGGCGGTCTCGTCGAGCTCGGCGGCGGTGAGGCTACGGTCACCGCGTTCTCGCGACGGAAAGAGCTGGGCCAAGGCGCGCGGCCCCACTTCCAGTGACAGCACGGCGTGCCGAGCCACCGCGACCTCCGCGCTGTGGAGCAGTTCACGCAGTCGCTCCCAGAAGGCGGCGCCCAAGCCACCCTGCTCATGCTTGCAGAACCAGGTCGCACAGGTGGATTCCCGGTTTCGCCAGATGCCGCAGCGCCCGCCGTCCACGATGTAGTGTGGACAGCGCATGCTCAAGGCGCGGCCGAACCCCTCGGTGCCGGCGAGGTAGAGCAGCTGATAGCGCCGCGTGCGCCCGAGCCCCATCGGGGTCACCCCGTCGCCGGCGGCAATGCGCGTCTCGAGCGCGCTGCGGCCCGCCGTCCCTTCGGGCGATTCGTCGTTCAGCGCCCGGCCGGCGAGGAAATTCCAGGTCTGCGGGTGGTAGGTGCAGCACTTGACGTCGGGGTTGAACCCGGACGCCGTGGAGCCGGCAGCGACGGCGGCGGGGGGGGTGCACATCGCGCAATCGCTGCACGTGGCGGCGGGCTCGCTCGGTACCGATTCGCCGAGCATCTCGCGCATCCAGCTGTCGTACAGCGGCGGAAGCGCCGGTGATGAAGTGGGAGCCATGGGGCGAACGTACGTCTCCGGAGGGCTGCCGTCGAGGTTGTACGCTGGGTCACTGCGCAAACTGAAACGGAGCTGCATACTTGCAGGGCGCTCCAGTCGCACGTTGTCCCCTCCCACGAAGTCATGAGGTACCGACCATGGCCGGCAAGAGCAAGGGCGAGAAGAAGGCAAGCGCCAAGCCCGTCAAGACGCTCAGCGCGAAGAACGCGAAGCAGGTGAAGGGTGGTGCGCTCCTCAACCCGACCGCGGTCATGGATTTCGATTACAAGGCAGTGACTTCGATCGGGAGCGTGAAGCTCAATACTACGCGCGGCGGCTGATCGCTCATCTTTCCCACATTTTCACCCTGAGGAATCTTCCGATGGCAGGCAAGAGCAAGGGCGACAAGAAGTCGGGCAGCAAGGCCGCGGAGACGCTCAGCGCGAAGAACGCGAAGCAAGTGAAGGGCGGCGCGACTCTCAGCACCGTCGGCATCAAGCAGATCGAATGGAAGTTCGCGGCTGGCGACGGGAGCGTGAAGACGAATACGACGCGCGGCGGTTGATCGCGACCCCGTCCCAGTCCCCACACCTCGTTCATCTCCCATGCCAGCCAAGAAGAAGCCCTCGACCATGGCAGCGAAGGCGCTGCCCAAGAAGCTGCGCGCCGAGAACGCCAAGCAGCTGAAGGGCGGCGTCGGTACTTCCGCGGGCAGGTACATCAGGTTCGACTGATCGTTTGCTCGTCCTGCGCGGCTCCCCGCACTTCTCCGCTTACCCTCACTCGAGAACAGAAATGGCCGACAAGAAGAAGGGCACAGTCAAGGCAACGAAGAGCCTCCCGAAGAAGCTCGGGGCCTCGGCGACGAAGAACGTGAAGGGCGGCATGATGAAGGCCGATCCCGTCCCCAAGAAGTAGGCTCCCCACCCGCACACGGAGCGGACCATGGCACCGAAGAAGAAGGCGACGGGCAAAACGAAGACGAGCACCCCGGCCGCGAAGCTGCGCGACCTCGATGCGCTCGACTCGAAGGTGAAGAAGGTAAAGGGCGGAGCGCTCCGGAAGCGACTTCGCAACTAGCCCTTGGCGGATCGACTTCCCTCGGGCCTCGCGGCGGAACTGCGCTCCATCCGGAGCGACCTGCCCTCGGCCCGGGGTCAGCAACTGATTCGACACGCACGCGCGGCGGCACTGCTACTCAGCTGGTGCCGCCGCGCGCTCGTTCGCACCCACCTCGTCACCGTGGCCGCCACCCTGCGGCGCGAACTGGGGCTCGGGGAGGCCGAGCTTGCATCCCTCTCCCTGCCCGGCGATCTGCTTGCGCTCTTTCCGCATTGGCACGCCGGGTCGCGCATGGGATTCCGCCCGCCGGCGAAGGCGACGACGCTCGTGCCGGCCGCGGCCGGGCTGCCCATGGGTGACATACGGCTGCAGCTCGCTCCCGACTCGGGCGCGGCACCCCTCGTTCTGCCACTGCTTCGCGACCTCGAGACGCGGCTCGACCGCGCGACCACCGTGCACGTGATGCTCGCGCCGGGCTCGGCCGCCACGGCGCTGCGGCGCATCGCGCGCAGGGTGCTCGGGCCGCGCAGTCGAATCCGCTTCGTCGTCAGCGGATCGGCCA
Organism: Gemmatimonadota bacterium; assembly: GCA_025359135.1. Classification (GTDB taxonomy): domain Bacteria; phylum Gemmatimonadota; class Gemmatimonadetes; order Gemmatimonadales; family Gemmatimonadaceae; genus JACPPC01. The sequence goes on from JANYHJ010000030.1 coordinate 11,006, forward strand.
CCGCCTTCGCGCGCGACCACGCCGTCGCCTGTCGCGGGCCGAAGGGCGAGCCGCTGCTCCTCGTCCCGCGCGGCTTCCGCCCCGTGCGTGGCAAGGAGGACGAGCCGCTCGATGCCCGCAGCGCGAGTCGCGCCCTCGGGGTGCGCGTGCGCCGATCGCTGCTCTACTGGGAAGGAGGCAACGTGCTCTACGACGGACATTGTTGCCTCGTGGGCGCGGACCTCGTGCGCGAGAACTGCGGGCGTCTCGGGCTCACGGCCGCACAGGTGCGCGCGATCCTCGAATCGGAGTTCGGCGTGCCGGTCGGAGTGCTCGGCGCCGTCGGCCGTGCGCGCTTCGACGGGACGCAGGACAAGCTGGCGCGGTCCGGGCAGGCCTCGTACCACATTGACCTCGACGTCTGCCCGCTGGGCCGCGTGAACGGCGGCACACCCACCGTGATGCTCGCCGACCCGGCGCTGGGCCTCACCGTGCTCCCTCGCGTGCTGCGCCATCCGCTCGTGCGCGACTGGCACGGCCTGCCGGCGCGTCTCGGAGATCGGCTGCTTCGCGCCGAGTATGCGCGCGTGGCCGCGCTGCGCCGCCCGCTGCTCGCAGGCTATCGGCGGCAGCTCGAGCGTCTGGGGTATCGCGTGGTCGGCCTGCCCGAGCTGCGCGTGGATGCCGATCGTCGCGTGGCCGGGCTCGGCAACATGGACTTCACGTTCTGCAATGCGCTGCCCGCGTTGCGGCGCGGCGTGGCGTCGGTGTTCCACCTACCCTGGGGGATTCCCGCGCTCGACACGCTGGCGGAGCGGCAGTGGCGGCGCGCGGGAGTCCAGCCGGTCGCGCTCTCGACCTTCGCTCCGATCGCGCACGGCATGATGGAACTCGCCGCCGGACTGCATTGCTTCGTGGGCACCGTCCCGGCGCGCAGCGGGATACGTTGACGGTGTCCCTGCGGGCGCGCAATATCGCCTCGATGGACCACCTCCCGCCGCGATGACCGTGAGTTCCGATTCCGCAGTGGACCCCCGCGTGGTCCTCGACGCCGTCATGTTGCGCGCTGGCGATGTGGCCATCACGCGGGGCGAGGTGCGACGCTGGGCCGAGCGATTCGACCCCGCGTTCACGGGGCGCCTGGCGTACCGGGCCGCACTCGGGGCGATCGAGCTCGACGACGACGAGGCCTTCGACGCGCGCGTCGAGGAAGCGGCCGCCGAGTTCCGCTACGCGCGATCCCTCGAAGCGGTTGACGAGCTGACGGCCTGGCTCACGGCGCGCGGCCTGACAGTGGACGCATGGTGGGAGTCAGTTCGGCGCACCGCGCTCGAAGCGAAGTTCCGCGACCAGCCGCTGCTTCGCCCTGCAACCGGCAACGACGCCGAGAGTGACGCTCCCCCGGTGGATCCCGACGACGCCGCCCTCGCGGACCTCGTGGTGACTGACGTGCTCGACAACGCGATGACGGCGCTCGCGCGGCGCATCGCCGTCGCACGCGACGCGCGCGCGTGGCCTGCGAGCCCCGATCACGACCGGCGCCACGACGCCCTCGAGGTCACCTGGATGCCATGGCGCGCCGCCCTGCTGCAGGAGGATGCGCTGCAGGACGTGGTGAATCACGAACGGCTCTCCTGGCTGATGGTGGAAACGATGGAGTGCGCGTGGCCCAATGTGGACGCGGCCCACGAGGCCATCTCGTGCGTGCAGGCCGATGGCATGGCGCTCGCCGACGTGGCGGACGAAGCCGGGGTCCCGGTGCGTCAGATGCGCCGGCTCCTGGCCGACGCCCCCGATACGCTCCGTGACGCCCTGCTCACGGCGGCGCCGGGCGAACTCGTCGGCCCCCTCGCCCTCGGCGATCGGTGGCTCGTGGCGCAACTGCACGCCAAGCGCGCGCCTTCGCTCGACGAGCCGCTGGTTCGCGAGGCAGCCGAGCGGCGACTCGAGGAGCGGGCGACGGCGGCGCTCGTCGCGCAGCACGTGACCGTCGCGGACACGCGCCCGTGACCGCACCGATCGCCGGCACGGGCGAGTTCGCCGCGCTCGATCGCGGCCAGCTCGAGTCGCTCGAGCTGTTCCGGCTTCTCCCCGCCGAGGCGCGCGCCGTGTTCGTGGCGGCGTTCGAACCCGTCACCTTCGCGTTCGGCGATGTCATCGTGCGGCAGGGCGACGCCGCCGATGCGCTGCTCGTGATCGGGCGCGGTCGCGCGCGCGTGCTCACCACGGGCGACGACGGGCGCGAGGTGGTGCTCGGCACGCTCAAGCCCGGCGACGTGTTCGGCGAGTCGGCGTTGCTGCACCACAGCGCGCGCACGGCCACGGTGCGAGCGAGCGGCGAGGTGCTCGCGTGGCGTCTTGAGCGCGGCGTGGTGGAGGGGTTGCTGCGCGTGCGCCCCGAGGCGCGCGCCTGGCTCGAGCTGCAGAGCACGGAGCGCGAGCTGGCCGCCTTCTTCCGCCAATTCACCGCCTTCAAGACGCTGCCCGCGCCGTTGCTCGAGAAGCTGCTCCACGCGCTCGAGGAGCAGTCGATACCCGCCGGAACGACCGTCGTTCGGCAGGGCGATGCGCCGGGTCCGATGTGGATCGTGCGCAGCGGCCGCTTGCGCGTCTTCTCCGAGCAGAACGGCGAACGGCGGCCGCTCGCGTACCTGCGCCGCGGTGACTGGTTCGGCGAGCTGTCGGTCTTCGCCGAGCAGCCGCGTGCGGCCACGGTGGTGACGCACGACGCCTGCGTGCTGCTCGAGCTCAAGCCCGAGACGTTCCGCGCGCTCATCGGCGAGTCGCCGGAGTTCGCGCGGCAGATCGCGGCGCGCGTGGCGCAGTACGATTTCCGCCGCGTGGCGCGCGTGCCGCTCGACTTCGACGACGAGCTGCTGCCGGCCGCGGCGTCGAGCCTCGCCTCGGCGCCGGAGAACACCGGCGCGGACGTCGAGGAGGAGACGAGCGACACGTCGACGTTCATGACGACGGCGCGGCGCGCGGCGCGCAAGCGGCGGCGCGTGCCGTTCGTGGCGCAGATCGACGAGATGGACTGTGGCGCTGCGTGTCTCGGGATGATCTGCCGCTACTTCGGGCGCGCGGTGTCGCTGACGCGCATCCGCGAGGTGGCGCACACGAGCGTCGACGGCACGAGCCTGCGCGCGATTGTCTCGGCGGCCGAGCAGCTCGGGTTGGCCGCCCGCGCGGTCAAGACCACGATGGCGCAGGTGGAGTCGATGCCGTTGCCGGCGGTGGTGCACTGGGACGGCAACCACTGGGTGGTGCTCGAGCGCATCGACGCGAAGGGGGCGGTGATCGCCGATCCGTCGCTCGGACGCCGCCGCGTGCCGCGCGAGGAGTTCGAGCGGAAGTGGTCGGGCTACGCGGCGCTCTTCGACTACACGGAAGCGTTCGCGTCACAGCCGGAGTCGGAGCGCGACTGGGCGTGGCTGTGGCGCTTCCTCAAGCCGCACACCGGGCTGCTGCTGCGCGCGCTCGGCCTCGCGGGGCTCGTGGCCGGGTTGCAGATGGCGCTGCCGGTGTTCTCGCAGCTGATCGTCGACCGGGTGCTGGTGGAGTCCGACCGCGACCTGCTCGCGATCGTCGTGATCGGGATGTTCAGCGTGCTGGCGCTCTCGCTCGGCGCGTCGCTGGTGCAGCGCTACCTGTTGAGCTGGGTGGCGGTGCGCTTCGACACGGCGGCGCTCGACTTCCTGACGCGCACGCTGCTCGCGTTGCCGATGAAGTACTTCGCCACCCGGCGCACGGGCGACATCCTGCGGCGACTGGCAGGCATGTCGCAGGTGCGCGACTTCATCGTGCACCACGCGGTGGGCGGGCTGAGCTCGGCGGTGCAGCTCGTCGTCGCGGTGGCGCTGATGCTCGTCTACAGTCCGCCGCTCGCGCTGGTGGCGCTGGCGGTGTCGCCGGGGTATGTCGCCCTGCTCTGGTTTTCGCAGTCGCGCCTGCGCCCGATGTTCGATGCGCTCGAGGAAGCGGGGGGCAAGTACGGCTCCTACCAGATCGACGCGGTGCGCGGCATCGAGACGGTCAAGGCGATGGGCGCCGAGGGCGCGCTGCGTGAGCTGATGCTCGAGGAATTCCTCAAGGTGTCGCAGCTGCGCTTCCGCTCGAACTTCACGCTGCTGGCCTACGAGGGCATCACGCAGGTGCTCGGCTACACCACCACGGCGCTCGTGCTCTGGGTCGGGGCGCTGCGCGTGATGTCGGGCGATCTGACCATTGGCGGCTTCGTCGCGTTCACCTCGCTCGTGACGCTCGCCATCAGCCCGCTGCAGCAGTTGCTCGGGATGTGGGACAACGTGCAGTGGCTGCGCGTGCTGCTCAACCGGTTGCAGGACGTGCTCGAACCGGACCCGGAGCAGGGGCGCGATCCGTCGGCGCTGCGCCCGGTGCGCACGCTCGAGGGGCGCATCACGCTGCAGGACATCTCGTTCCGCTACGGCGGCGCCGAGTCGACGGCGATCCTCGAGGGGATCTCGGTGGACATCCCGGCCGGCACGCGTGCCGCGATCGTCGGACGTTCGGGCTCCGGCAAGACGACGCTCGTGAAGATGCTGTCGGGCCTGCTGCAGCCGACGGGCGGTCGCATCCTGCTCGATGGCCAGGACCTCGCCGTGCTCGACCTGCGCTCGGTGCGGCAGCACGTGGGCTTCGTGCTGCAGCAGAACCACCTCTTCAACGACACGATCGCGCGCAACATCGCGTTCGGAGAGACGGAGCCCGACCTCGATGCGGTGATCTGGGCGGCGCGCGCCGCCGCCGCGCAGGATTTCATCGAGCGGCTGCCGTTCGGCTACGACACGAAGATCGGGGAATCGGGGCTCGCGCTCTCGGGCGGGCAGCAGCAGCGCATCGCGATCGCGCGCGCCCTCTACCGCCGGCCGCCGATCCTGCTCTTCGACGAAGCCACGAGCGCGCTCGACTCGGAGTCGGAGCGCGCGCTCAAGGAAAACCTCGACCAATTGCTCAAGGGGCGCACGTCGCTCGTGATCGCGCACCGCCTGAGCACCGTGCGCGATGCCGACGTGATCCTCGTGCTCGAGCGCGGGCGCCTGGTCGAGCAGGGCAACCATGACGCGCTGATGGCGCGGCAGGGACTCTACTACTATCTCGTGTCCCAGCAACTCTCGCTCTGACGATGCCCGCTCCCGTCATCTCGCCGCCGTTCCTCGACGACACGCCGCCGCCCTGGCTCGCGCGTGCGCTCGCGACGAGCGCGCTCGCGGTCGCCGTGGTGGTCGTGGTGGCGGGTGTCGTCATCCGCGTGCCGGAGACGGTGTCGGGCCGCTTCATGCTCGTGCCGGCTCGCGGCACCGATCCGGTGCGCGCCCCGCAGGAAGGGGTGGTGACGCGCGTGGCCGTGAATCCGGCCACGGCCGTCCACACCGGCGACACGCTTTTCGTTGTTGCGTCGGACCCGGCCATCGAACGCAGTGCCGACCGCGGCGCGCTCGAACGCACGGTGGCGCAGGGACCGGTGTCGCGGCGGGACCTCGCGTCGCAGTTCGATGGCGTACGCAAGGCCGACGCGGGCGAGCGCGTGCGCCTCGATGCGCGCCTCGGCACGCTGCAGCGCTCGATCACGGCCAAACGCGACCAGCTGCGCATCGCGCGCGACCTCGAGGAGCGCGGCCGCAAGGGCGCCGCGAGTGGCGTCACGAGCGAGAGCGACCTCGCGCAACTGCGCATCAACGTCAGCCGGCTCGAGGACGAACTCGCAGTGGCCGAGGGCAACCTCGCGGACACGCGCGCGGCGCGCAGCCGCCTCGACTTCGATGCGCAGGTCCACGAGGCCGACTACCGCGACCGCGTGCGCAAGCTCGACATCGAGATCGCGCGTGCGGAGTCGCGGCTGGGTTCGATGCGCGCCACCGGCGCCACGACCGGCACGGGGCTCGTCGTGCGCAGTCCGTGCGAGGGCACGCTGCTTCGCTTGAACGTACGCGCGGCGGGCGCCTACGTGACGCAGGGCGCACTGCTCGCCGACCTCGCCTGCGCGGCCGATTCGCTCGTGATCGAAGTCGAGGTGCCGGCCTCGGGCATCGGTCGCGTACGCGCGGGACAGGACGTGCGCCTGCTCTACGACGCCTTCCCGTACCAGCGCTACGGCGTGCGCTACGGCGAACTCACCTGGGTGGGTGCCGCGAGCGGTGCGGCGTCGCTCGGCGACTCCACCGGCTTCCGCGCACGCGCGCGTGCCGATGACAAGAGCATCCGCGTGGACGGTGCGGATCGAGCGCTCATGCCCGGCATGGGTGGAACGGCGCGCGTGGTGGTGGAGAAGCGCCGGCTGATCACGTACGCGTTCGCGCCACTCATCCAGCTGCGCGAGGCGATGTCGGAGCGGAAGACGCGCTAGCGGTTTTCTGGCCGCGCGCCCTGCGCCGAGCGCGTGGAGCCGCGCGCTACGCGCCGAGCGTCCGTAGCACCGCGCGCGTCCAGTCCAGCTCGTCTTCGCCCACGAGATGGCCCATGCCCTTGTAGAGGCGCATTGTGACGTCGGCGTTCATCGCCTCGAAGTGCGTCGCGCTCTCGCGCACGCGTCCCGCGGGGATGTGCGCGTCGACGTCGCTGCAGCCGAGGAACACGGGCGTGCGCGCGAAGTCGCCGTTGGTCGGCCACTTGGTGCCCACCGGGCCGATCAGTCCGCCCGAGTACATCACGATGCCGCCGTAGTGCGCGGCGCGTTGCACGGCGGCCGTGCCCGCAAGGCACGCGCCCTGCGAGAAGCCGAGCAGCACGATGCGCTCACTTGGGATCCCGGCCGCGAGCGCCTCGTCGATGCACGCGTGGACCGAGGCAATCCCGTTCGTGATGCCGGGTTCGTTCTCCGCGGTCGGCGCCATGAATCCCTTCGGATACCACGACCCACCCTCGGCCGCCGGCGCGATGAAGGTGATGCGCGGCGTGGCGAGCTCGGGCACGAGCGTGAGGATCTTCTCCGGCGACGCGTTGCGGCCGTGGACCATGATGATGGCCACGTGTCCGGTGCCGAGTGGTGCGCCCTGGATCACCATCAGTAGTTGACCGCGGGCAGGATGGCCTCGATCTGCGCGCGACGCGCCTCTTCGGCGGGCGGCAGCTTGAGCGCGCGACCGAGCGAGCCCAGTGGTTCGTCGACGGTGAAGCCGGGTGGCAGCGTGGCCACTTCGAAGAGCACGCCGTTGGGTTCGCGGAAGTAGATCGAATGGAAGTACTGGCGATCGAGCACGGGGGTGACGTGCATGCCGCGCGCGATCACCTCGTTGCGGATGGCGAGCTGCGCTGTGTCATCGGCGGCGGCAAACGCCACGTGATGCACGGTGCCGAGGCCGTTGATGCCGAGCGCTTCGTCCGTGGCTTGCAGCAATTCGACGAGTTGGCCGGGGGCGTGACCGTTGATGCCGAGGCGCGTGGCGCCCGCGGTTTCGTTGATGACGGCGCCATCGAGGAGCGCACCCACGAGGCCGGCGGTCTTGGCGGGATCGCGCACGAGCAGCGAGACGCTGTGGATGCCCCGAATGGCCTTGTCGGCGGGAATGCCCGCGCCGGTCCACGGCGCGCGCGCATCGGCGTCGGTTCCCACGATGCGGATGCCGAGCCCCGACGGATCATCGAAACTGATCGCGCCCTCGCCGAAGGCGGTGCCTTCGTCGATGAACGCCACGCCATGCGCACTCAAGCACTGCCGCCAGAACGGGAGCGACGCGACCGGCGCGGAGAATGACGTGACGGTGATCTGCCCCGACCCCTTCACCCCCTGCCGCACGTTCTTCCCGGCGTAGGGGAAGGTGGTCATGATCGTGCCCGGCGTGCCGCGTTCGTCGCCGTAGTAGAAGTGGTAGACGCCGGGATTGTCGAAGTTGACCGTCTTCTTGACAAGGCGCTGGCCGAGCAGCCCGACGTAGAAGTCGAGGTCGGGCTGCGCTTCGTTGACGGTCGCGGTGACGTGGTGCAGGCTGCGGATGTTGCCGTCCATCGTGCGTCTCCCAAGGGGTCTCCTTGCAAGATGGGCGCAGCGTGCGGCGCGGGCCAGCCTGCGCGCGGGCATGCGCGGCGCCCCAGTCCGCCAATGGCGTGACGCCCGCGCGCATTGCGACGCCGCCGCGCCGGGGCGCACATTTGCCCCGAGCCTTTCACCCGGTGAATCCGCAATGCGCCTTGTCCGCCGTCCGGCCCTCCTGCTCGTCGCCTCCGTTTTCCACCTCGGCCGCCCCGCACCTGCGCTGGCACAGCGCGGATCGCCGTTCACGGCGCTGACGTCGCTCTTCACCGAGTGGCGCGCCTTCCAGTTGCCGAAGCGCGTCAACGGCGTTCCCGACTACTCGGCCGCCGCCATGACCGCGCAGCAGCAGGCGCTGCCGGCCATGCAGAAGCGGTTGAAGGCGATCGACACCACGGGCTGGCCGATCAAGCAACAGGTCGACTGGCACGTGGTGCGCGCGGAGATGAACGGGATGGATTTCGACCATCGCGTGCTACGGCCGTGGGCCAACAACGCGGCTTTCTACGTGACCGTGTTCAACGAGCAGAGCGACCAGCCGGCGCGGGAGGGCCCGTTCGCCGACGGCGCGGTGGAGATCTGGCAGTACACCTTCCCGCTGACGCCCGCGGCCGCCGCGAAGATGGACTCCGGTGTGCGCGCGATTCCAGGACTGCTCGCGTCGGCGAAGAAGAACCTCGTCGGCAATGGGCACGACCTCTGGGTCTACGGCGCCAAGGTCATGAAGGACCAGGCCAAGGAGCTCGACGCACTCGGCACTCGCGTGTCCGGAGCGCCGGGTTCGCTCGCGGCCGACGTCAAGAAGGCGCAGCAGGCGTCCACGGAGTTCGCGCAGTGGGTGGAAGCCGAGTCGGCGAAGCACACGGGGCCGAGCGGCATCGGCACGGCCAACTACGACTGGTATCTCGCGCACGTGCAGCTCACGCCGCTGACCTACACGAGCGTGACGGCGCTGATGGAATCGGAGCTCGCGCGTGCCAACGCCGCGCTCGCGGCTACGGAACGCGCCAACGCCAAGTTGCCGCAGCAGCCCGTGGTGGCGAGCGCTGCCGAACATGCCAAGCGGTTCAACGACGGTGTGACGGCGTACATGGCGTGGCTCAAGGACAAGCAGATCATGACGGTGGCACCGTGGATGGACGGCGCCATGCGTGCGCGCATCGGCTCGTTCAATCCCGGTCCACGCGAGTTCTTCACCGAGGTCGATTACCGCGACCCCGTGGTGATGCGCACCCACGGGCTGCACTGGATCGACTTGGGCACGATGGTCAACGCGCCCAACCCGGACCCGATCCGTCGCGGGCCCCTGCTCTACAACATCTTCGTCTCGCGCACGGAAGGCTTCGCGACGGGATGGGAAGAGATCGCGATGAACGAAGGGTTGTTCGAGAAGAGTGCGCGGTCGCGCGAGCTTGTGTACATCCTGCTGGCCGAGCGTGCCGCACGCGCCATCGGTGACCTGATGATGCAGGGCAAGGGCTACACGATCCAGCAGGCGTCACAGGTCGCGTCGGACAAGACGCCGCGCGGCTGGCTCAGCATGAAGGGCAACCTCGTGTACTTCGAGCAGCACCTGTACCTCGGGCAGCCGGGGTACGGAACGGCGTACGTGAGCGGGAAGCACCAGATGGACCAGCTTTTCGCAGCGCGGCGCGCGGCGCAGGGCGCGAAGTTCACGATGAAGCAGACCATGGACGAGATCATGGCGGCGGGATTGGTGCCCGCGTCGCTGCTGCGCTGGGAGTTGACGGGGAAGCTGCCGGACGACGTGAAGCAGATGCTGGTGTCGCCGTGAGCGTGCGGAAGGCGCACGCATCGTGGTCTGACGCCCGTGCGAGCGTAGCGACTGTGCTGCTGCTCGCCGTCGTTGCGAGCGCTGACGCGGCTCACGCACAGCAGCCGCTTCCTCCCGCGCCCAACGCGCGCGTTGTCACGGTGTCGAAGCCCGAGCACTGGGGCTCCGAGCCGGGCATCGCGATCGATCCACACAACAGCGCGCGGATCATCGCCGCATATGGCGGTCCGTACATCGCGTGGTCGGCGGATTCGGGGCGCACGTTCGCAATCGCCGACGGCACGATTCCGCCCGGCGGCAAGGGTGGTGGTGACGTGTCAGTGGCGTTCGATGACCAGGGCGCAGCGTACCTCTCGTATCTCACCAGCGAAGGGCTCGGCACCGCGAGCTATTGGGCGCATCATGCCGGCAAGAGTGGCATCTGGGTGCAACGCTCGACCGACGGCGGCCGCACGTGGCCGACGCCACCGGTGGTGGTCAAGGTCTGGCCCAACCCGCGCGACACCGCGCCGCAGATGGTCGACATGTCGCGCATCTGGGTGGATGCGAACCCGGCGAGCCCGCATCACGGCAACCTCTACGTCGCGTGGATCAACTGGGAGCTCGACCGCTCGATCATCCAGTTCTCGCGCTCGGTCGATCATGGCGCGACGTGGTCGGTGCCGATGCGCATCAGCACCAAGGCCGGCCTGCCGCGCGACGATAACGGCGGGCTCGTGGCGCCCATCGGCGTGGTCGGACCCGACGGAACGATGCACGTGATCTGGAACGACCAGAACTCGATCGTCTACGCGAGTTCGCGCGATGGTGGCCGCACCTTCGCACCGTCGCGCTCGATCGTGCCCGTGGGCCCGCCGTACTTCGGCGGCGCCACGGGCATCCCCGGCGTGGTGCGCGTGATGGGCTTCCCGCAGGTGGGACTCGACGCGAAGCGCCACACGCTCTACGTGACGTGGAGTGATTTCCGGAACGGCGACGTCGACGTCTTCCTCAGTCGCTCGACCGACGGTGGCACGCGCTGGTCGCCGCCGGTGCGCGTCAACGACGACCCGATCCACAATGGCAAGGACCAGTTCTTCCAGTGGCTCGCGGTGGACGCGGCCAACGGCGACCTCTACGTGCAGTTCTACGATCGGCGCGACGACCCGGCCAATCGCGGCACGCGCGTGACACTCGCGCGCTCCACCAACCAGGGGCGCTCGTTCACCAACTACGCCTGGTCCGAAGCTGCCTTCACGGGCGAGAGCGTCTTCCTCGGCGACTACAGCTGGCTCGTGGCGCAGAACGGGCGCGTGCATGGCACGTGGGTCGAGGCGCTGACGCTCGACGCGTCGCCCAAGCCCAACCCGCGCAATCGCACGGGTACCGTCGTGAAGGTCGGCACCGCGGATTTCAACGGCATCAAGTAGTGCGATAGTCTGCGTGTGAGCAGCTGAGGTCGGGAGCAGCGAGCGGGTGGCGATCGCGTTACCGTCGCGGACGCCAAGAGCAGCGAGCGGGTGGCTACGGAGCAGCTGACGCGCTCGCGCGCATCCACGTCGTGCGCCCACCCACGATCGTCCGCAGCACGGTGAGCGCACGCAGCTGCTCCGGCGCCATCGTCGTCGGATCCGCGGAAAGCACCGTCACGTCCGCGCGACGACCCACGCGCAGCACGCCGCCGTCGTTCTCCTCGAACGCGGACCACGCCGGACCGATCGTCATGCTGCGGAGCGCCGCGTCCACGCTCACCGCCTGCCCCGGCAGCCAGCCTGCCGCCGGCATGCCGTCGTAGCCACGACGCGTCACGAGCGCGAACAACGTGAGAATCGGGTCGCCGGCGTCCGACGCAGGATAGTCCGTGCCCGATGCGACCACCGCGCCCGCAGCCAACACGTCGCGCGTGCGATAGACCCACGGCAAGCGCGCCGCGCCCACGCGCGCCTCGGCGAAGCGCGAGTACTCACCCACGAACACGGGTTGCATCGAGGCGATGACGCCGAGCCGCGCGAGACGCGGGACATCAGCATCGCGGATCATCGAGGCGTGCTCGAGGCGGAAACGCGACGTACGTGCCGCGGGCCCTGCGCGTTCGAAGGCGTCGAGCACGTCATGATTCGACGCATCGCCGATGGCGTGCACCGCAATCTGGAAGCCACGCGACATGCCCCGTGCAATGATGCTGTCGAGCCGAGCCGCGCTCACGAGCCGGAAGCCGGTGCGCGTCGCGTCATCGGCGTAGGGCGCGCCCAGTCGTGCGCCGCGCGAGCCGAGCGCGCCGTCCTCCACGACCTTGATGGTGCGGAGCGTGAACGTGCCGCCCAACACACCGACCTCGGGCCCGTGCGCGAGCACGGCGCGCAACGTGCTGTCCGAGGCCGACGCCATCGCATAGACGCGCACGGGCAACGGCCCCTCTTCCCCGATGGCCTTGTACGCCTCCACGTCCGCGAGCCCGATACCGGCGTCGTGGATTTCCGTGAGCCCCCAGCGCGCGTACTGCGCGAGCGCGCCGCGCAACCGCCGCACCCGCTCACTCATCGGCAACGGCGGCTGCGCGCGATAGACGATCGACATCGCGTCGTCCACGTACACACCGCTCGGCGCACCCGAGGCATCGCGCGTGATGCGGCCGCCCGCACCATCGGGCGTCTCGCGCGTGACTCCGGCGAGTCGCTGCACGGCCGTGTTCACCCAGACCGCGTGGCCATCGATGCGTTCGAGCACCATCGGATGTCCGGCGCTCACGCGGTCGAGTTCGGCGGCCGTGGGAAACTCGGGTGGACTCCAGAACGACTGGTCCCATCCCGAGCCGCGGATCCACGCACCGGCGGGCGCCTTGAGCGCCGCAGCGCGTACGCGCGCCAGCAGCGCCGCCTTGGAGAGCCCGCGCAGCTCCACCGACTCGATCACCTCGCCCAAGGTCGCGGCGTGCACGTGCGCGTCGGCGAAGCCTGGCAGGGCGACGCCCGGGAGCGCGGTGCGCGTCGCGTCGGGCCCGGCAACCTTCGCGACGTCGCGCAGCGTGCCGATCGCGACGATGCGACCGTCGCGCACCGCCATCGCCTCGGCGCGCGGCGCGAGCGAGTCGAGCGTGAGGAAGCGACCGGTGAAGAGCTCGGTGCGCGCCTGTGCGCTGGCCGACTGCGCGAGCGCGAGTGCTGCGAGGAGCGACACAAGGTGGTGAATCATCCGACAATGATGCGACACGCCGAGCCTTCGCGCATCTCCCCGGCCACGCCGCCCCCCCGGCGCTAGGTTGCGGCATGGTCTTGCCGCGCCGCCCATGAAGCTCTGGCTCGATGCCGACGCCTCGCCGCGCGACGTCAAGGACGTGTGCGTCCGCGCCTCCGATCGGCTCAAGCTCGTGACCGTGCTCGTGGCGAACCGTCGCGTACCGCTCGCGCCCGGATACGCGCACCTCGAATCGGTGCGTGTCGACGGCGGCCCCGACGCCGCCGACGCGTACATCGCCGAGCACGCGGAGTCGGGCGACGTGGCCGTGACGGCCGACATTCCGCTCGCGGCGCTGCTCGTGCCGAAGGGCGTGCTGGTCATCGATCCGCGTGGCGAGACGTACACCACCGAGAGCATCGGCGAGCGGCTGTCGGTGCGCAACTTCATGGATGGCCTGCGCGGCGCCGGCGTCGACACGGGCGGCGCCGCAGCCTGGGGACCCAAGGACAAGCAGGCGTTCTCGAACGCACTCGACCGCGCACTCACGCGCGCCATGAAGGTGCGCTAGTGGCTCGCCGTCCATCGCACGTGCGACGAGCGCGCGAAGAGGCGTTCCGGCGCTCGCGCCGCCGAATGTGGTATTCTTCGGCGTCCGCCCACGCCCAACTCTCGCGTACCGAGGAGTCCCACGTGCAGCGCAAGCGCGCGATCGTCCTGCAGCAGGAATGGGGCGACAAGCCCTGCGAACATCCCGCGTTCGCGAAGGAGTACGACCTGGGTGAGCGCACGGGCAACTTCATCTGCACCCAATGCGGCAAGTCGTTCACCTTCCGCGAAAAGGTGGAGTTGCGCGCTGCCAAGGGGCCGTAGCCACGATGGACAGCTCGCCGACGCGTCGTGACGTCATCAAGGGGCTCGGCTCCCTGGCCGCCGGTGCGGCGATGACGCGCCTCGATCCTGGCGCCCCCTTCCCCGTGCTTCCCATGGCCGACGGCAGCCCGCTCGACTTTCCGCGCAAGGCCGACTTCCGTCTCACGCCGGGCGAGACCTTCCTGAGCGGCGCGTACACGCATCCGATGCCGATTGCCGCGGCGCGCGCGGCGCAGGCGTTCACCGAACGGCGCACCACCACGGCCAGTGCCGGCGCCAGTGCCGCGCGTGACACGGCCCGTCGCGCCTTTGCCGCGCTCATCAACGCGAGCCCCGCCGAGGTCAGTCTCGTGCAGAACACGAGCTCGGCCGAGAACCTGATCGTCGAGTGTCTCGGCGTGGCGAAGAACGACGGGAATGTCGTGAGCGACCTGCTGCACTTCGACGGTGCGCTCATTCACCTGCTCGAGCTTGAGAAGCGCGGCCTCGACCTGCGCCTCGCGAAGCCGAAGGACGGGCGCATCCTGCTGGCCGACTTCGAGCGGTTGATCGACCGCAAGACGCGCCTCGTCGAGGTCTCGCTCGTGTCGTGGTACAACGGCTTCCAGCACGACCTCAAGGCGGTCTGCGACCTCGCGCATGCGCACGGCGCGTACGTGTACTGCGACGTCATCCAGGGAGTGGGGGCGGTGCCGTTCGACGTGCGCGCGAGCAGCGTCGACTTCGCCGCGTGCTCGAGCTACAAGTGGCTGATGGGCGACTTCGGGCTCGGCTTCCTCTACGTGCGCGAGGCGCTGCTCGGCACCGTCATCCAGCGGCCGCACTGGAGCTACGAGTCGACGAGCGACTCCGACATCCATCTCTCGCCGTTCGATCCGCAGTCGGCCACCCCGATCGCATGGACGCCGGGCACGGGCGCCGCCGCGACCTTCGAGCTGGGCACGATGGCGAGCGGCGTGGCCGCGGCGCTCAGCGTCTCGCTGCCGTACATCCAGCAGCTGGGCTTGGACCGCATCGTGGCGCACCGGCAGCCGATGATGGCGAAGTTGCAGGCCGAGCTGCCGCGGCTGGGCTTCACGCCGCAAACGCCGAGCGAAACCACCGGACCGATCGAGACCTTCGCGCACGACAAGGAGGCGGAGATCAACCGCCGGCTCGACAAGGCGAAGATCACCGTGCGCGTGGCCAAGTACTGGATGCGCGTCTCGCCGTCGGTGTACAACGACATGGCCGACATCGATCGGCTGCTCGAGGTGCTCTCGTGAGCGATCGCTCGTCGTCGTGAGGCGATGGACGTGGTACGGAGCGCGCCTCGCGGCCACAGCGTGGCTCGGCGTGTTCGCTGCCTGCACCCGCGGCCCCAAACCGCTGACGCCCGCGGACATCGCCGCGATCCAGCACGCCGCGCTCACCACCGTCTTCATCGAACGTGAGGACGCGAAGCAGCTCGTGCTGCTCGTGCAAGCAGGTCTCGATGACCCCACGCTCGCGCGGCAGGGACCACAGCCCGAGTTGAGCGCACTGCCCATCGTCACGCCAGACACGGCCGCGCTCGCACTCGGCATTCCGGTCACGATCCTCACCCAGGCCGACGTCGAAGCGCACTTCAAGGCCAACGCCGACGCGTGGCCGGCATGGTACGCGCGCTATCCGGGCGCGCCAGGGTTGGCGACGATCACCAATGTGCACGTCGAGACCCAGTCGCCGAACGCGGCCTGGTTGATCATCTCGCGCTCGTGTGGCGAGCACTGCCAAGCCGCGTGGCGCGTGACGGTCGAACGCGGGGCCAAGGGCGGCTGGCACACCGTGAACGCGATCGCGCTGGCGATGCCCAAGGCTTGACGGACAGCGCGCTGGCTCTGTCGCGGGATTGACATCGCTGGCTCATGCGCGCTGGCTCACGCGCTGGCTCAAGCGCGCACGCGGGGACATGTTTGGCGCGCAGCGCGTTCGCGTTGCGCCCTTCCCGCTCTCGGAGCCCGCTCGTGATTCCGCGCCGGACCTTCCTCGCTCGCGCCCCGCTCGGGGCCGCCGCCGTGCTCGCCGCTTGCAACGATCGCGGCAGTGAATCACGCGGCACGCTCGTCGCTGCCCAGACTGACGGCGCGCCTGCTGCACCCGCCTCGGCAGGTGCCACCGCGAACGCCGTGGCCGCGCCCCTGCTCGCGGCCGTGCCCGCCAACGCGCCCACGCTCACCTGGACGCCCAAGCACGACGAGCTCTGCTACACCTTCGGCGGCGTGGCCGCAAAGCACCGCATCGCGTCGGGCACGCACATCGTGACATGGACGGAAGACTGCTTCGACGGCATGGTGAAGACCGCGCGCGACCTGCCGACGAAGGTCATGCCGCCGGGCCACGACAATCCGCAGACGGGACCGTTTCACGTCGAGGGCGCGGAACCGGGTGACACGATCGCGGTGCACATCCTCAGGCTCGAGCCGGCGCGCGACTACGCCGTGTCGTCGTTCGCGCCCGGCTTCGGCGCCATCGTCGGCACCGACCGCACCGCGATCCTCGGTCCCGACCTGCCGGAGACGACCTGGCGTTACGACGTCGACATGGCGCGCCGCGTGGCGCGTTCGCAGTCGAGCGATGGCCGCTTCACGTGGGACGTACCGCTCGCACCGTTCCTCGGCTGCATGGGCGTCGCGCCGTCGATGGGTGAAGTGCGCTCCACGATCGTGCCAAGCTTCTTCGGCGGCAACATGGACTGCCCCGAGGTGCGCGCCGGCAACACGGTCTTCCTTGGCGTCAACGTGCCGGGCGCGATGCTCTCGTTCGGCGATGGTCACTACGCGATGGGCGACGGCGAGATCATGGGCGCGGCCATCGAGGGGGCGATGAACGTCGAGGTGTATGTCGAACTCATCAAGAAGCAATCCACACTCGTGCCGCGTATCGAGAACGCGCGCGAGGTGATGTTCGTCGGCAACGGCCGCCCGCTCGAGGATGCCGCGCGCGTGGCGTACAAGGCGATGGTGGGCTGGGTGCGCGCGCGCACCGGCATGAGCGAACTCGATGCCTACCAGTTCGTGGCGCAGAACGTCCGCGCGCCAATCGTGCAACTCGTGGACCCGGAGTTCACCGTGGTGGTCAAGCTCGAGAAGGCGCGCGTCCCCAACGGGAGGGGCGCGTGAACACGCGCCGGCAGTTCCTCATCAAGGCGCCCGTCGCTGCACTTGGCGTCGCGGCCGCGTGCCAGGGCAAGTCTGCTGACGCACCGAAGAGCGACGTGCCGTCGACGCAGGGCGCAGGGGCGCCCGCCGGTGCGCCGCCGACGTTCGGGACGCTGCCCCCCGTCGGCCCCGATGTCACGCCCAACACGTTCGCCGAGGCCGAGAAGCTGATGCAGCTCGCGATGTCGCCCGCGGATCGCGCGATGGCGGCCGCGAGCTGGCGCACGTCGATGGCCGCGATGTACGAGCGACGCACGGGCCCGCGCAAAGTCGCGCTGTCCGACGCCGTCGCACCGGCAACACGATGGACGCCCGGCCACATCGATACGCACGCCGGTCCCGTGCGCGATCGCTTCGTGCGCAGCGCTGCGGATCCCGGACCGCTCCCCTCGAGCGACGACGAGATCGCCTTCGCGCCGGTGACCAGGCTCTCGCGCTGGATCGAGAAGAAGCAGCTCACCTCCGACCGGCTCGTGCGCATCTACCTCGCGCGCATCGAGCGGCACGACCCCAAGGTGCGCTGCATCATCACGCTCGCGCGCGATCACGCGCTGGCGCAAGCGAAGCAGGCCGACGCCGAGATCGCGGCGGGAAAGTATCGCGGCCCGCTCCACGGAATTCCCTATGGCGTGAAGGACCTGCTCGACACCGCGGGCATCGCCACGACGTGGGGCGCCGAGCCGTTCCGCAACCGCGTACCCACGGCCGACAGCGCCGTGGTCAAGCACCTCACCGACGCGGGGGCGGTGCTCATCGCCAAGCTCTCGCTTGGCGCGCTCGCGCTCAACGACATCTGGTTCGGCGGGCAGACCATGAATCCGTGGCTGCTCGAGGAAGGCGCATCGGGCTCGAGTGCAGGGCCGGGCGCCGCAACGGCTGCGGGCCTCGTCGCCTTCTCCATCGGCAGCGAGACGGGCGGCAGCATCATCAGCCCGAGCATGCGCTGCGGCGTCACGGGATTGCGCCCCACCTTCGGTCGCGTGCCGCGCACCGGCGCCATGACGCTCTGCTGGTCGCTCGACAAGCTCGGGCCGATGACGCGATCGGTCGAGGACGCGATGCTCGTGCTCAACGCCATCTCCGCCGTGGACGTGCTCGACATGGGCTCCGTGCCAACGCATCTCGACTTCGACGCCACGCTCAGCGTGTCCGGCCTCAAGGTCGGCTACTTCCCGGCGTGGATGAAGGAGAACCCCGCCACCGAAGTGGACCGCGCCGCCCTCGAGACGGTGAAGAAGCTCGGCATGATTCCCACCGAAGTGTCGCTGCCCGACTGGCCCTACCAGTCGCTCAACGTCGTGCTATTCGCTGAAGCGGCCGCCGCGTTCGAGGAGCTCACGCTCAGTGGCCAAGCCGCGACGCTCAAGGCACAGGTGCCCGACGCGTGGCCCAACCTCTTCCGCGAAGCGCGCTTCCTCTCGGCTGTCGACTTCGTGCAAGCCGACCGGCTGCGCCGCAAGGTCGCGCAGGAGATGGCCCGCATCATGGGCAGCGTCGACCTGCTGCTCATTCCGTCCCTCCGCGACGAAATGCTGACCATCAGCAACTTCACCGGACATCCGTCGCTCACGCTGCGCGCCGGGTTCGTCAACGTCAGCACGGCCCGCAGCGACTGGGCGCCCGACGCGGCACACCCGCTTCCGACGTTCAACCCGCCGCGGCGCGTGCCGCACGGCATCACGCTGCTCGGCCGCATGTTCGACGAAGGAACCATCGGGCGCGTGGGCGTGGCGCTCGAGCGCGCGTTCGGCGTCGTGGGCGAGCACCCCGCTGGCTTTTGATGCGACTCATCGAGTTGGCCCTGGTGATGGCGGCTGCGCTCGCGCCGCGTATTGTCGCAGCGCAGTCGCCAACACTCGCGAGTCGCACCACCATCGTCATGCTCGGCACCGGCACGCCGATTCCCGATCCCGATCGCATGGGCCCGGGGGTCGCGATCGTCGTCGATTCGGTCGCGTACCTGTTCGACGCGGGCAGTGGCATCGTGCGCCGGTCCGCGGCGGCTGCGCGCGACAACCTCCCCGCGCTGCGCGCGCCGCAGCTCGGCTTCCTTTTCCTCACGCACCTCCACTCGGATCACACGCTCGGACTCAACGACGTGCTCTTCACGCCGTGGATCCAGGGCCGGAAGGCGCCGCTCGCACTCTACGGCCCACCGGGCACGCGCCGGCTCGTGAACGGTATCATCGATGGCAACGCCGAGGACATCCGCGAACGGATCAACAGCTCGGGCGGACCGTCGGCCGCGGGCTACAAGGCCGTCGTGCACGAGATCCACGAAGGCGAGATCTACCGCGACGAGCGCATCACCGTGCGCGCCTTCGCCGTGCCGCACAGCAAGTGGAAGTACGCGTTCGGCTATCGCATCGACACCCCGGATCGTTCGATCGTGATCAGCGGCGATACGCGCGCCAACGACGCCATCGCGCGCGCGTGCCACGGCTGTGACGTGCTGATCCACGAGGTGTACTCGGACGCGGGCTTCGCCGGCATTCCGGCCGCGCGCAAGTTGTACCACGCGCAGGCGCACACGTCAGCGACGCAACTGGGCGCCATCGCCACGGCAGCGCACACCAAGCTGCTCGTGCTCTACCACCAGCTGTATTTCGGCTCGAGCGATGAGACGTTGCTGACCGAGGTGCGTTCGGCGTTCGCAGGCCCGGTGGTGTCCGCACGCGACCTGCAGCGGTTCTGATCGACGGCGCGCTCGCTCGCGTGAAGCGGTGGCGAGGCTACGACGAACTCAGTAGCAGGTGACGTCGCCTTCCTGCTGGCCCGACCCCATGAAGACGCCGGTGCCGCCCGATCCCTGCCAGAGCGAACAGGTCTGCGTGGTGCCCGGATGACCGAGCTGCGCATTCCACCCGTTGACGGTGCCAAGCGTGCCACCGGCGATGACCTTGGTGCCCGTCGACGGCTTCCACGTCGGCAGGCCGCTCGCGCTCGCCAGTCCCGCCGCCGTCACCGTCGCATACGTCTGGTAATCCTGGAAGTACGTCTCCTGCGCCGCCGCGAGGTTGCGCAGATCCGACTTGATCTGCGACTGCCACGCCTTTTCGCGCGAGCTGCTGAACTTCGGAATCGCGATCGAGGCGAGGATGCCGATGATCACGACGACGATGAGCAGTTCGATGAGCGTGAATCCAGATCGACGCGACATGACGGGACTCCAAGGGAGGACGGACACCAAGACCTTGTGGTGCCGACACTTGACGCTGCTGGACGCGGCGAAAGTGTCATCGGTCACGGGCTCGTTCGTGAGGCAAGTTGACTAGTTACTACGCACGATGCATGCCGCCGAAGTGTGAGCCGGCGCAGTTCGCGTGACGGTTTGCCTGCTCGCACGCATCTTCTAACTCGTTGTCCCGGAAGCGTTTCGCCGAGCAACGCCGAGGTAAACTTGGGGCCTCCACTGTGGGGTCACGGGGTGCGATTTTGAGTCGAAAAACCGGGTCCTGCGGGGTCGTTTCGGTCGACCATCCTGAGTACTGGACCGCGCTTTCTGGGCGGGAATTGCCGACTTTGGCGCAATTCGCCCCCCGTCTGGGCTCAGGGAGGGTACAGCAAAATGGGCCGCACACGAGCGTCCCAATCGGGCACGGCCGTCCAGGCCGCCACCTGTTCCGCGCTTACCGTGTTGGGGTCACGGTCGAGCTGCGCGCGCACTGAACGCTGCCCCACGAGCCGGTCCACGTGTCCTTCGCCCGTCGGGTTGGCCGCGGTGGAATAGCGCGACCACGCAAACGCGCTCCGGTGCGTCGCGACCACCGCGGCCAGCAGCCAGAGGCCGATCGCGACGGGACGATACGCGCTCGCGTCGGTGACGATCACGCGGATGCCCTGACAGCGCTCGCCCGCATGCGGTGCCAACGCGGGCACGAACGCATCGTGCTCGAGGGTGATGCCCGCGAGCGATGCACGCGCGAGCCAGGAGAGCACCGCATCCGCGTCGAGCCATGGTGCGCCGACATGCTGGAACGGCGCATCGGTGCCGCGTCCCACGCTCAGATTCGTTCCCTCGAAGAAGGCGAGCCCGGCGTACGTCGACAGCGACGCCACGCTCGGCATGGCCGGCGACGTGGGCACCCACGGCAGCGCGGTGTCGGACCACGGCATGTCGCGCGCCCAGCCTTCACAGGTGACGACGCGCAGGTCGGCGTGCGGCCAGCGTTCACGCTGCCACATGCGGGCGAGTTCGCCGAGTGTGAGCGCGTGCCGGACGGGAATCGCGTCAGCGCCCACGAACGAGGCGAGCGCAAGATCGAGCGTCGGACCTTCTGCGCTCGCGAGGGTGCCGCCAAGTGGATTGGGCCGATCGAGCACGCAGAGCGGAATTCGTGATTCGGCGCACGCGGCGAGCAGGTGGAACAGCGTCCACGCATACGTATAGAAGCGCACGCCGACGTCGGGGACGTCGAAGAGCACGAGGTCGAGGCCTCCGAGCTGGTCCGGCGTGGGGCGCATGCGTTCGCCGTAGAGCGAAACGACGGCGAGTCCCGTGCGCTCGTCCGTGGTGTTGACGACAGCTGCGCCATCGGGCGCCGAGGCGTCCAGTCCGTGCTCCGGCGCGAAGAGGCGAACAAGCGGAACGCCCGCGTGCTGGAGCGCGACGCGCGAACGTACGGTGGCGTCGGAGGCAAGGCGCGCGGCGTCGTTGGTGACGAGGCCGACGGCGCGCGCGCCCGAGAGGAGCGCGATGTCCGCCACCACGCGATCCACGCCGAACCGCACCGTCATGCCACGCGGTCGCTCCTCTCGGGGTCCTCGTGGCATGCGGCGGTCCAAGTGCGCTACGGCTTGGCGCGCTTCGACGGCTTGGAGAAGGGCGGCGGCGTCACCACCGGTTCGCCCTTCTCCTTGAGCAGGCGCAGCGTTTCCGCGACGGCACGCTCGAGCTGCGGATCGCGTCCCGCCGCGAGCGACTTCGCATCAAGCAGTACCTCGATGTCGGGCGGAATGCCCTCGTTCTCCGCAATCCACTTGTTGGTGGCCGGGTCGAAGATGGCGTTGTCGGGTGCAGTGAGTGCGCCGCCATCGATGAGGGCGTAGTGCACGCTCGACTTGACCAACCCGCCCCACGTGCGCGCACCGATGAGCGGCCCGGCCTTCTGCTGGCGGAAGGCGAACGGGAAGTAGTCGCCGCCCGAACCGGCAAGCTCGTTGATGAGCAGGACCTTGGGACCGAGCACCCCCTGCGGCAGGCGGAACGGTTTGCCGTTGGGGACCTCGTTGGTGGCGGCCGC
Organism: Gemmatimonadota bacterium; assembly: GCA_025359135.1. GTDB lineage: Bacteria > Gemmatimonadota > Gemmatimonadetes > Gemmatimonadales > Gemmatimonadaceae > JACPPC01. Next base: position 33,215 of record JANYHJ010000030.1, read on the forward strand.
GCGCAGCGTGCGCGTCATGTGGTCCACCATGTAGTCGTCGAGGTTGCCGCCGCCGTTGAAGCGTTCGTCGATGACGGCGCCGGCCTTGTCCTGCTGCGCGAAGAGATAGCGGTTGAACGATGACGTGCCGGCCCCGCCCGTGTTCGGCACCCACACGTAGGCGAGCTTGCCGCCCGAGAGCCGGTCCACCGTACGGCGATTGTCCTCGACCCAGGCGCGCGTGCGGAGCGCGTTCTCGTTGCCCACGGGCACGATCGTCTCCGTCCAGCTGCCGTCCATGCCCGGCTTGTCGTTCAAGTGCACGACCGTCTGCCGGCCCGCCGTGCCATCGAAGGGGCGATACGGATCATCAGCGGCCGTGATCGCCTGTCCGTTGACGCCAACCACGTAGTCGCCGACGCGCGCCTTGACGCCGGGACGATCGAGCGGCGCCGCCAGCCCCGGGTTCCAGCTCTCGAACGTGTAGATGCGCGCGATGCGCCACGCCCCGTTGGTGGCCGTGAGGTCGGCGCCCAGCAGCCCCACGCGATTGGTGTCGACCGCGGGCATGTCGCCACCGAACACGAACGAGTGGCCAACCGAGAGCTCACCGTTGACGAGGTCGAGCACGTAGTTGAGGTCGCTGCGATGGCGTACGTGCTCGAGGAGCGGGCGGTAGCGTGTGCACACGGCGTTCCAGTCGTTGCCGTGCATCGCGGGGTCGTAGAAGAAGTCCTTCTCGTATGCCCACGCTTCGTCGAACATCTGCCGGAACTCGGCCGCCCGGTCCACGAGCATCGAGAGGTGCACGGCGACGACGCCCTTGCCCGCTTCCGGCGCCTTGTCGGTGCCGACCACGCTCCACACCGGACCGACGCGCGTGAGCGCCTTCTTGCCGTCGGCGGACACGGCGAATGCCGTCACGTTGCGGGCGAAGACGTCGGTCTTGGCATCGACGAGCGTGAACTTGGAGATGGTCTCGCCCGGCTGGTTCTCGATCAGCTCGCCCGCGAAGAACGAACCCGCGGGACCCGCCACCAGCGAGCTGTAGCGGCGCACTGGCAGCGGCAGCGCGACGATGCGACGATCGAGCCCGGCGGTGTCGATTCGCACCGGCACCGATCCCGTGTCGGGTTTGGCAGCCGGCGTGGTCGGCTCCTCGTCGCTCTTGGGTGCGAGTGGCGACGGATCGCCCTCGCGCAGCACGAGCGCATAGACGCCGTACGTCGCGCGCGTGAAGCCGGAGCTGGTGTTCGCCCAGCCGGACCCGAGCCCCAGGTCGGTGCTGGCGACGAAGTAGAGGTAGCGCCCACCGCGATCCCAAGCCGGTTCGCCGGCGTCGGCCATCGCATCAGTCACGGCGCGCACCTTGAGCGCGTCCACCGACCAGACCACGATGCGGCGCATCATGTTCGGGTAGTACTTGCTGTAGGCGAGGTGCTTCGAGTCGGGCGACCAGGTGATCCCCTCGCGACCACGTCCGATGTTCGAGCCGTCGGCGTCGGCGGTCGTCAGGGTGCCAGTCTTGAGGTCGACGATGCGGATGCGCGTGTCGTCGTCCACGAACGCGATGCGCGCGCCATCGGGACTCCACGCCGGAATCCACGCGGCCTTCGACTCACCGATGGCAATGGTGCGCACCGTGCCACTGCCGTCCTGCGCGCCGATCATGAGCGCGTAGCCCTTGCCCGTGTTGTTGAACCACGCCACCTGCTTGCCGTCCGGCGACCAGATCGGCGCGTGGTCGGCGGCGGTCGAGCTGCTGGTGAGGTTGCGGACGTCGCCCTTCTCGGCCGGCACGGTGAAGATGTCGCCGCGCGCCTCCATGAGCATGCGCTTGCCCGTGGGCGAGAGCGAGACGTTGGTGGCGCGCGTGGTGACGTCCTCGAACTTGGCCGTCATCCAGGGGAAGTCGCCGCGGCACGTGATCGTGAGCTTGGTGCTCTTGGCCGTCGCGGGATCGAGCAGATGGATGTAGCCGTCCTGCTCGTACACGAGGCCGCCCGCGCCGCCATCGAGCTGCTTGACGTCGACGTCGGTGAAGTGCGTGACCTGCGCGAGCACCTTGGTGCCGACATCGTACGACCAGACGTTCTCGGTCCAGTTGCGATCGGAGACGAAGAAGACCTTCGACCCGAGCCAGACGGGATAGAGGTCCATCGAGCGTTCGTTCGGAATCTTGACCTCGTCGAGCGAGGCGAGATCCATGATCACGAGCGGCGTGTTCTGCCCGCCGCGATAGCTGCGCCACTCCACGTCCCAGCGGCGCATGCGATCGAGCACGAGCCGCTTGCCGTCGGATGAATAGCTGCCGGCGTGCGCCCACGGTGCGGCGATCAGCGTCGACGGCCCGCCCTCGGCGCTCACCGTCCAGAGGCGGCCGTAGATGGAGGGCGCGGTCTCGCGCGCCGACTCGTAGAGCACGCGCTGTCCGTCGGGCGACCAACCGCGTGCGGTGGACGGCGCGGGATACCAGGTGAGGCGCACCGGGTCGCCGCCCGCGGCGTCCATCACGTAGACCTGCGGCGTGCCGCTGCGGTCGGACGTGAAGGCGATGCGCGCGCCATCGGGACTGAAGTGCGGATCGCTCTCGACGGCGCCGGTGCTCGTGAGGCGCCGGGCGTCGCCGCCGTTGCGATCGGCGATCCAGAGGTCGGAGGCGTAGATGAACGCCACCTGCGCGGCGCTCACGGTCGGCTGGCGGAGCAAGCGCGTGCCTTGGGCACGGGCGGGAGCCGCGACGAGCGCGGCGAGGGCAAGCGCGACGAGCAGTGGCGACCGGCGCATCACGAGCGAACCTCGGACTTCGAAGGGGGAGAGCGAACCGCATGAAACGTCCGTCGCGTCGGCCGTGCCCGCAAGCTGCTTGAGGCGCGCCGTTCTACTCGCGCGAGACGGTGCCGAGTACGGTGGACGGCGAGAGTGGCGCGCCACGGAGCACCACGTGCCGGATTCGTCGCGTGTTGTCGATGCGCGCGAGCGGGTCGGCGTCGAGGAGCACGAGGTCGGCGAGCTTGCCGACACCGACGGATCCGAGCGCCGCGTCCTGTCGCAGGATTTTCGCGTTGCCGAGCGTGGCGGATGCGAGGACGTCGGCCGGAGCGAGTCCCGACTCGACGAGCAACGCCATCTCGTGATGGAGCGATGCGCCGGGCGTCACCTGCGGCTCGGCCGCGTCGGTGCCGACGAGAATCGGCACGCCGGCGCGATGCAGCATGCCGGTGAGCGCTTGGTAGGTGCGAAAGGTCTGCTGTCGTATCGAAAGCGGGCCCGCGCTGAAATCCTTGAAGCGACGCGGATTGTCGGCGCGCCAGTAGTCGCGCAGCCGGCGCGGCACGAGGGCGTTGTCGGCGTGCTCGACGACCTCTTGCTGGTCGGCGAAGAAGAGCGTACCCCAGAAGACCATCAGCGTCGGGTCCACCGCCGTGCCACTCGCCGCCACCTGGTCGATGAGGCGCTTGGCGGCATCGGACGCGAGGTCGACTGAATGACGGTCGGCAGGATTGGCGCGAATGAAGTCCGCGATGGTGTAGATGTGTTCGAGCGAATCGATGCCGTCCGCGACGGCGTCGCGCGGGTGGTAGTGCTCGAGGTGTCCTGCCACCGCCATGCCCCGCGCATGCGCCTCGGCGATCACGCGCTGCCCGACCGGACGCTCGCAGCCGACGTAGAGCTTGAGCGTGCTCACGCCCCACGCCGCCATGTCGTCCACGAAGGGCACGACTTGCGCGGGATCGGTGAGACTCCACCCGACATCGGGGTGATCGAGCGTGGCGCCGTCGATGAGGAAGCTGCCCGGAAAGATGCGCGGGCCCAGGTCGGGATGCGCCGCCACCCAATGCTGCAGGAGTCGCTGCGCCGGCACGTTGTCGCCCGTGCTCCGTACCGACGTGACGCCATGCGCGACCCAGAGCGGCAGGATCTCGTCGCCCGTCATGCGAGCCTGGTAGAGCACGTGGGTGAGGTGCACGTGCGCGTCGATGAGGCCGGGGAGCGCCCAACGACCACGCCCGTCGATGACGCGCGCGGATGGCGGAATCGGCACGGCACTCGCGTCGTCCACGGCGGCGATCCGATCGCCGCGGATGAGGATCGTCTGGTGCGGCCGCATGCGACGCGCCACGCTGTCGAAGAGCGTGACGTCACGGATGGCGAGGTCGGCGACGAGCTCGCCGCGTGATGGCGCGGACGGCCAGTGACCGAGCCCGAGCGCGGCGGCACCTGCGAATGCGGAGGTGCGCATGAAGGCGCGGCGATCCTGATCATTCATCTGGCATGCTCCTTCACGCGGCGTGAACGCTCCGGGCGAAGGTGCGGTGTCCGGGCGGCGCGCGGAAGAGGTCGCGCCCTGCGTAGTTGCCGAGTGCGGCTGTAGCGCGTACTGTCGTCTGCGCGTGGCGCATTCAGCCAGCGCGGACGCGGAGGGCGCTCGGGGTTCATCCGACATTCGTTCGGCGATCATCCGGCGTTCACCGGCGTTCCCCAACCGTCTTCAGCATGCCGCGAGGCTACATGCGTCCGATCATCCTTGCCGCGACCGCGCTCCTCTTCGCGCACCACGCCGGTGCACAAGCAAGCGCGCCTACCGCGCCGCGATCCTTCGCGATCAGGGCGGGGCGCGTGATCGACGGGCGCGGCGGCCCGCCGCTGCTCAACGCGGTCATTCTCGTGAATGGCGAGCGCATCTCGGCGGTCGGAACGAACGTCGCGATTCCCGCCGGCATGCCGGTGATCGACCTCTCGAAGTACACCGTGCTGCCCGGGCTCATCGACTGCCACGACCACATCACCGAAGGGGCGGAGGCCGGCGCGGCGGCGCAGTTCCGCACTAGCCATGTGGACGCGGCCATTCGCGGCACCGTCTACGCGAAGCGCACGCTCGACGCGGGCTTCACCTCGATCCGCAACCTGGGCGCGCCCGAGTTCACCGACGTGGCGCTCCGCAACGCGATCAACGCCGGGCTCATTCCCGGGCCGCGCATCTGGGCGGGCACGATGATCATCAGCGCGACGGGCGGACATGGCGACGTCAACGGCCTCTCGCCGTACTACCGGAACTCGGAAGCCACGGGCATCGCCGATGGAGTCGACGAGATCCGCGCCAAGGTGCGTCTGCTCGTCAAGCGCGGCGCCGACGTGATCAAGGTGGTGGCCACGGCAGGTGCGAGCAGCGAGGAAGAGAGTGTCGACGCCGCGCTCTACTCGCAGGCCGAGCTCGACGCGCTCGTGGACGAGGCGAAGATGTGGGGGAAGAAGGTGGCCGCGCACGCACACGGCGCCGAGGGAATCAAGCGGGCGGTGCGCGCCGGCGTGGCGAGCATCGAGCACGGCACCTTCCTCGATGAGGAGGGCGCACGGCTCATGGTCGAGCGCGGCACGTATCTCTCGAAGGACTCGTACGACGATCGCTGGTTCTGGGAGCACGCCGCTGCGCTCGGGTACTCGCAGCACATCGTCGACAAGCTCGGCAAGCTCGTCCAGGGACACGAGGCGTCGACCAAGCTGGCGATGCGCATGGGCGTCAAGATCGCCTTCGCGACGGACGCCGGCGTGTTGCCGCACGGCGAGAATGCGAAACAGTTCCGCGACTACGTCGCGTGGGGGATGACACCGATGGCGGCGATCATGACGGCGACGACGAGCGCGGCGGACCTGCTGGGCGCCGCTGACCGGCTGGGCGCGATCGCGCCGGGCTACCTCGCGGACCTGATCGCGACGAGCGACAATCCGCTCGCCGACATCACGGCACTCGAACGCGTGCGGTTCGTGATGAAGGGTGGTGTCGTGGTGAAGCTGCCGTAGACGACGGCGCTAGTAGCAGGTCACGTCGCCCGCTGCCTGCCCCGACGCCGCGAACGCGCCCGTGCCACCCACACCCTGGAAGAGCGAACAGGTCTGGGTCGACGCGGCATGCCGCACCTGCGCATTCCACCCGGTGGCGTTGCCCGCGGTGCCGCCCGCGACGAGCGTGGTGCCGGTGGTCGGCGTCCAGAGCGACGCGCCGTTCTTGTTGACCATGCCGCTGGCCGTCGCGGAGGCGTACACCTGCCAATCCTGGTAGTAGCCCTCCTGCGCGGTGGCGAGGTTGCGTAGGTCGCTCTTCATCTGCGTGATGTAGGCCTTCTCGCGATTGCTCGAGAACTTGGGGATCGCGATGGCGGCGAGGATGCCGATGATGATCACGACGATCATCAGCTCGATGAGGGTGAAGGCGCGACGGGACATGGCGGCTGCTTCGGGAAGAGACGCGGGCGGTAGCGGAGAAATGTGCAGGACGGGCTTGGGGTTGGCGAGAAGCGAGCAGCGGCTACTTCAACAGCAACAAACGCAAGACTTCAACGGCACAAGCAGCTCCTTCGCTCCGCTCAGGACGACGGCTGCTCACCTCTTCCGGTACAACCACCAGCCGATCGCGATCGGGCCCACGACGCCGACCACCATCTTGAGCTCGAAGGTGGCCACGCTCGTCACGTCGGCGGTGGGCAGGAAGGCCGCGACGATGCCGACGGCTGTCGTCACCAGGCCGACCATGCCCGCCGCGCGCGCGCCTGCGCCCACGCCACCGAGCCGCATCAGTGCCAGGAACAGGTAGCAGAAGGGCGCGAGCTGGATCACCACCGCCGCCTTGAGCAGCACCTGATACGCTTCGGCCACGCTCGATCCCACGAACGACATGAGCGTGAACAGGGCCGCGAGCACGGCGCAGACGATGAGCGCGACGTGCGGTGATCCCCACTTGGGATGCACGCGCCCGAGGCCCGCCGGCAGCGCACTCGTCAGTCCCGCGACAAACGGCACGCGCGCGCTGCCCGCGAACCACGCCGACGCCGCTCCGCCGATCGCGAGGCCGAGCACGACCGCCACCGGCGCGACGATCCACTCGGCGTGCGCGGCCAGCGCGCCTGCGCTCACCGCCTGCATGATGCCCTGGATGACGCCCAACTGCGCGATCGGCACAAGCGCGAGCACCGCTGCGGTCACGAGCAGGTAGGAGCCGAGCGCCATCACGCCGGCGATGATGACGGCGGGCTTCAGGTCGCGCGCGGGATCGCGGATCTCGTCGCCCATGGTGGAGGCCAACTCGACGCCGACGAGCGCGTTGCACATCACGGCGAAGCTCGTGATCATCTCCCATCCCGCGCCGGTCACGAGTGGTGGATGCTGTGCCACGCCGCGTTGCCACGCGAGCAGTCCCGCCACGAGCACGAGCAGCACGCTCAACCCCGCACCGATGCCGCCCAGGTTCTGGATCCACTTGCCGACACCCAGGCCGCGGATGTTGAGCCCGGTGATGAGCGCGAGCCAGCCGAACGCGATGCCGGCCACGAACCACTTCGCGTTGACGAGATCGGCTGAGCGTTCGCCACCGACGAACGCGAAGATGCCGGCCATGTAGACCAGCAGCACCGGGATGTAGAAGAGGTTGTTGACCCAGTAGCACCAGCCGGCGAGGAAGCCGTGTGACTCGCCGAACTCCTCGCGGATCCAGAGGTACACGCCACCTTCGCCCGGATGGCGCTTGGCCAGGACGAGCACCGCGATCGCCTCAGGGATGAAGAAGGCCGCGAAGGCGAGCGTCCAGAGCAGCAACGACGCGCGTCCGTACACCGCGGCGGGCGGCACGTTGTTGATGTTGACGATGGCGACGATCTTGAGGAGCACGAGGTCGAGCCGTCCGAGCGAGCGCGGGACGCTGCCGGCCGCGCTCGGGCCTGCCTCGGCTGTCACGCGCTAGCCTTGGCGCGACAGCTCGCCCACCGCGCGGTACGCGTGGTCGATGGCGGCGTCGGTGTACGAGTACGCGCCCGCGTCGGCGTTGGCGATCGCGATGCGCCCGAACGGCCGCCGCGCCACCTCGCACGGCGTTTCGCCGCCCTTCACCCAGAAGTCGTCCCAGAGCGAGTTGTACTGGTACGCGTAGCCGTGCGGCCAGCGGTTGACAGTGATGCCCGCGATGTCTCGCGCAGGATCGAAGCCACCGGGACCGAGCGCACGAGCGAGCTGGTCGCGGATCGAACGCTCGATGCTGGCGAACGATGTGGTGAACAGCTCCTTGCGTCCCTCGCGATGTTGGTCGCGAATGGGGAGGCCGGGCTTGCACGCGGCCTTCGAGAGGTGGAGCGTGACCGGCTTGGCGGGATTGGTGGTGTGGTGGTAGTCGCCCACGCTCACGGGGAAGTCGAGGTTGACGCTCGTGTGCCACGCATTGGGCATCGTGACGCTGTTGACGCCGAGCGCCTTGAACGCGGTCCACTGCTTGACCACCACGTTCGTGTAGACGAGCGGCACCTTGATCGCGAACGCGAGGGCATCCTTCTGTGAACTGGGCAGTGCGGGACAGAGATACGGAATGCCCGCGTGCCAGCAGGCGAGCACGACGCGCTGCGCCTTCACCTCTTCGAGACGGCCGCGACGCACGTAGCTCACGATCACGCCCTTCGCCGATTGCGGATCGCCATCGTGTTCGACGCGCACCACCGTGCTCTCGAGCCGGATGCGCACGTTCGACCTGGCCTCGTCGAGCATCGCATAGTTCGCCCGCGCGGTCACGATGTCAGCGGCCGTCGATCCGGGAATGGCCGCCGGGATGAGCCGCCGCACGAGCAGGCGCGCGATCGTCGCGTTGCCGTCGGGAAAGTGGTAGTAGTAGCGTTCCGCTTCGTCATTGCGGATCGAATCGTAGTTCTGCCCAGCACCGGCGCCGGGTTCGAGCCCCATCTGCTGGAAACCCGGGAAGCCGAGTCCGAAGGCGTCCTGCGCGGGGACGGCGTCGATGCCCGCGCCGAAGAGTCCGTGCGGCCGCGTCTGGTAGACGGGCAGGATCGCGGCGTCGAGCTTGAGCACCTGCGTGAGGAAGTCGGCGTAACTCACGCGCGCGAGGCGGCGCTTCTTGGCGTCACTGGTTTCGCCGGGCCACGGATCGGCCGGTCCCGCGATCAGCCGGCGCAGGTCGTCCTTGGCCGTGTCTGAGAGCGGCATGGCCGCAATCATCGACTGGTCCATGCCGCGACCCTTGCCGACGGCGAGCACGTCGCGCCCGTAGTGCTCGCGGTCGAAGAAGAGGCCGGGCTTGAGCCCCATCGACGGATAGAGGCTGCTGTCGACGGCACGCGCGTACGCACTCACGTCGATCCCCAGGTCGCTGATGAGCGCCTGGGCGGTCGCGCTGTACGGCGCCGGACTGTCGATCGACTGCGTGCCACCATAGCCGATGATCGTGCGGCCGCCCGCGCTGAACTCGTTGCGCTTGGCGTGCCCGCCGAAATCGTCGTGGTTGTCGAGCACGAGCACGCGTGCGCCGGGATTGGCCGCGCGGAAGTAGTGCGCGGCCGCGAGCCCCGAGATGCCGCCACCGACGATCACGAGGTCGTACTCCGCATCGACCGACCGCGCGCGTCCCGCGCTCTCCCAGAAGGTGCCGTCGCGCAAGGAGTGAAAGAGCTCGAACGAACCCACATGCGAGCCACGCAGTCCCATGCGCGCCGGCGGATACGGCGCGGTTCCCTGTGCGCCGAGCATGTGCATCCATGGCGAGAGCGCCGTGGCGCTCACACCGAGTGCGACGCCGTCGAGAAAATCCCGGCGCGTGATGCGCCGCCCCATGCCCAGGTCGCGATCGCTCACAATCCCCCCATCGAGACGAGCTTCGATTCGAGATACTCCGCGAGACCTTCTGCGCCGCTCTCGTGGCCGATGCCGCTCTGCTTCCAGCCGCCGAACGGCGCCTCGGTGGCGTGTGGCGTCCACTCGTTGACGCCGATCATGCCGAACTGGAGCCCTTCGCTCGCCTTGACCGCTGCCTTGAGATCGTTCGTGAAGACATACGCCGCGAGTCCGTACGGCGTGGAGTTCGCGAGCGCGATGGCGTGGTCGAGGTCATCGAACGTCGTGACCGGCATGACGGGGCCGAAGATCTCCTCTTGGTAGAGCGGCGAACCCGGCACTACGCCGCTCAGCACCGTCGGTTCGTAGAAGTAGCCCTTGGCGAGCTGCGCCGGACGCTTGCCACCAGCGCGCACGTCTGCGCCGTGCGCGCCAGCCGACGCAACGAGCGCTTCCACGCGGTCGCGTTGCTTGGCGTTGATGAGCGGGCCGACCTGCGAATCCTTCTCGAGTCCCACGCCGACGCGCAGCGCTGACGCACGCGCCGCTGCCTTCTCCGCGAACTCGTCGGCGCGTGCGCGATGCACGAAGAAGCGCTGCGGCGCCACGCAGACCTGGCCGTTGTTGCGGAACTTGGCGCTCACCGCGCCGGCCGCGAGTGCGCCCGCGTCGGCATCGGGGAGAATGAGCACCGGTGCGTTGCCGCCCAGCTCGAGCGAGAGCCGCGTGACCGTGCGCGAGGCGCCGTCCATGAGGATCTTCCCGACGCGCACACTGCCCGTGAAACTGATTTTCCGCACGGCGGGATGATCGAGCATCTCCTGCCCCATCGCTTCGGGATCGCCGTTCACGAGATTGAGCACGCCGGCCGGAATCCCGGCCTCGACGAGCATCGACGCCATCTCCATCGCCGTGAGCGGCGTGAACTCCGACGCGCGCGCAACCACCGTGCAGCCCGCCGCGAGCGCGGCCGCCCACGCCCGCGCCGGATTGTACGCGGGGAAATTCCACGCCGTGATCACGCCGACGACGCCGAGTGGCTGGCGCAGCACGGTCATCCGCTTGCCCGCCGTCCGCGACGGGATCGTGCGTCCGTACGCGCGCTTTCCCTCTTCCGCGAACCACTCGAAGAGGTCGGCGGCCACGAACCATTCGCCCTTGCCCTGCGGAAACGGCTTGCCGCTCTCGAGCACCGTGATGCGTCCGAGCGCGTCTGCGCGCTCGCGCATGAGCGCGGCGGCCTTGGTCAGAATCGCCGCGCGTTCGTACGGTGTCTTCGCACTCCACGAAGGGAAGGCGCGCTCCGCCGCCTCGATCGCCGACCGGCAATCGGCGCGCGTGCCGAACGGCACCGCGCGGATGATTTCCTCGGTGCCCGGATTGATCACGTCCCACGAACCGCCGTTCGAGGCGCCGACCCACTGGCCGTCGATCAGCTGCAGATACGGACAATCAGGCATGTCAGCGCTCGTATGCGAGGGTGCCGCCGAGCCAGGTGGCGTCGACGTGAAGATGCGGAAGCTGTTGGGCGGGCGTGTCGAGCGGATTGCCGGAGAGCACGGCGACGTCGGCCCACTTGCCCACGCGCAGGCTGCCGCGGTTGTCGTCATCACCCGACGCGATCGCGCCGCCCATGGTGTACGCGAAGAGCGCCTCGGCCGCGGTGATCGCCTGCTCGGGGAGAATCGCGCGGCCCTGATCGTCGAGGCGGCCCACCGCCGCGCACATCCCCTGCAACGGGTTGTCGTTCTCGACCACGGGCGCATCCGACGAGAGCGCCACCGTCACGCCGCCGCCGAGCATCGCACGCACGGGATACGTGCGCGCAAACAGTGCATCCGGGATGTACTCGCGGAAATTGCGCCCCAGCTCGTGCAGGAAGATCGTCTGAGGCACGGCGATCACGCCGAGGCGGGCCGCCCGCGCAATCTGCGCATCGCTCGGCAGCCCGAAGTGCTCGATGCGGTGACGCTGCGGTCCGCGGCCGAGTGCTTCGTACACGTCGAGCACCTGGTCGATCGTCACGTCGCCAATGGCGTGCGTCGCGATGCGCAGGCCCGCGTCGTGGGCCTCGCGTGCGAGGTGCTCGAGCTCGCCCCGATCGAAGCGCAGCATGCCGCGCGTGTTCGCGTGGCGATACGGCATGCTCAGCGCCGCGGTCGCACCGGAGAGGCCGCCGTCCGCGAGGAACTTGACCGTGTCGACGCGCAGCCGCTCCGAGACGTGTCGCTCGGGAAGCGGCACCACGCCCACGCCGTCCACCTTGCGCAGCGCCATCACGTTCACGCGGCTCGGCAACGCGCGCTCGCGCTCCATCGATCGATAGACGTCGAGCAGTTGCGGACTCACGCCGGCGTCGTTGGTGGACGTGATGCCGAGCGCGAGCTGGTGGTGCAGCGCGGCCGTGATCATCGCGGCGTAGTCGTTGCGCGACGGCGACGGCATGTGCGCATTGATCAAGCCCATCGCCGTCTCGTGCAGCAACCCCGTCGGCTCGCCGCTCGCGTCGCGCGCGATCAGCCCGCCCGATGGATCAGGGGTGTCGCGCGTGATCCCGGCTCGGGCGAGTGCGGTGCTGTTGACGGCGTAGATGTGCCCACAGGTGCGCGTCAGCACCACCGGTCGATCGCGCACCACGGCGTCGAGATCCGCGCGGTTTGGCATGCGGTGCTCGGCGAGATTCGCCTCGTTGAAGCCGCGGCCCTGCAACCACGCGCTGTCGCCGAGCCGCGCGTGCGCCGGCTGCAATGCGTGCATCAGCTCGCCGAGTGAGCGCGTGCGACGCAAGTCGACCATCGTCGTGAGCAGGTGGCCGATCTTCCAGATGTGCGCGTGCGCGTCGATCAGTCCTGGCACGAGCGTGCGCCCACCGAGGTCGACCTTCTGCGTGGCCGGTCCAGCAAGCGCGTGCACGTCATCTTCGCTGCCGACTGCCATGATGCGCCCTTCGCGCACGGCCATCGCGCTGGCGACGGGCATCGACGGCTCCTGCGTGAGCAGCGTGCCGTTCGCGAAGATCAGGTCGGCCTTCACCGCCGGCTACCTAGGCGCCTGCGCCGACGAGACGCGCCGCCTCGACTTCCTCGAGCGCGGCTTCCATGACGCCGAGCGCCTCGCGCAGCTCGGCCTCGCTGATCACGAGTGGCGGCAGGAAGCGGATGCAGTTGCTGAAGAGGCCCGCGCGCATCGCGATCACGCCGCGCTGCACCGTCTTGCGGATGACGGCGAGCGTCTCCTCGGGCGCGGGCTCGCGCGTTGAATGATCGCGCACGAACTCGACGAGCATCATCGGTCCGAGGCCGCGCACGTCGCCGACGAGCGGATGCTTGCCCTTCCACGAGCCGAGCACCTCGCGCAGCACCTCGCCCACGCGATTGGCCTGCGCGAGGAACGCCGGTGTGCGGATGGTCTCGAGCGCTTCGATGGCCGCCGCGCACGCCACCGGACTCCCACCGTACGTGCCGCCGACCCCGCCCAGGTGCGCCGAGTCCATGATCTCGGCGCGTCCCGTGACGGCGCTCACCGGCATGCCGGCGCCGAGCGACTTGGCGGTGACGATGAGGTCGGGCGCGATGCCGTAGTGCTCGATCGCGAAGAGCTTGCCCGTGCGTCCCATGCCGCACTGCACCTCGTCGGCGATCATGACGATGCCGTGTTCGCTGCAGAGTTCGCGGATGCGCGTGAGGAAGCGTGGCGGCACGGGAAGGAAGCCGCCTTCACCCTGCACCGTTTCAACGAGGATCGCGGCGACGGCTGACGGATCCACCTGCGACACGAACGCCGTCTCGAGCTGTGTGATCGCCGCGTCGAGATACTGCGCCTCCGTCTGTTCGGCCGGCTTGCGGTAGAGGTTGGGCATGGGCAGCCGTACGATTTCCGGCGCGTACGGCCCGAATCCCTTCTTGAAGAGGCCGTACTTGCTCGTGAGGCTGAGCGTGAGCAGCGTGCGACCGTGATAGCCGCCCTCGAAGCAGATCACGACCGGGCGGCCTGTGAAGCGGCGAGCGAGGTTGACCGCGTTCTCGACCGACTCGGCGCCCGAGTTGGCGAGCAGCGACTTCTTGGCGAACGGTCCGGGGGCGCACTCGTTGAGGAGTTCGCAGAGCCGCACGTACGGCTCGTAGGTGCCGACGAGTGCACAGAGGTGCACGAACTTCGCCGCTTGGGCGGAGATCGCCTCCACGACGTTCGCTGGGCTGTGTCCGACGGCGAGCATGCCGATGCCGCCCACGAGATCGATGAAGGTGTTGCCGTCGACGTCGTGCACGAGCGCACCGCTCGCGTGATCGACGACGACGTCGGTGGCCTTCGCGAGTCCGGCGGCCACGGCCGCAGAGCGGCGCGCGATGATCGCCTGTGCTTTCGGGCCGGGAATCGGCGTCTTGATCCGGATGGCTCCCATCACGTGCTCCGCATGGTGTGGCGTGT
>JANYHJ010000035.1 GCA_025359135.1 Gemmatimonadota bacterium
CCCCGTGGCGCTCGATGTTGGCGCGACGATTGCCGCCACCGCGTCGCGGAACGCTGGCGCCGAGAGCACGGGGACATCGGTGCCCGCACGACGCGCCGCGTACTGCGCGCCCACCTGCCGCAGCACGCGCGGCCACGACCAGCGGTCGAGGATCAGGTGGTGTTGCGTCCAGACGAGCAGCGTGCGCGTCGGCGTGAGTCGGAGGAGCGCCACGCGCATGAGCGGCGCTCGTGACGGGTCGAAGCCGAGCTTGCGATCGGCGGCCAGCCACGATTCCGTCCACGCCGCGTGCGACGTCGCGTCGGCCGGCGCGTCGATCACGCTCCACGGCAGGACCGCGGCGCCCTCGACCACCTGCAGCGGCGGCGCGCCACGAACAAAGCGCGTGCGGAACGCCGGATGTGCCGCAATCACCGCCTCCCACGCAGCGCGCAGCGCGGGCTCGTCCACCGAGCCATCGAGCGTGAACAAGTACTGCTGGAATCCCGTGTCCCCCGGCGCGCCCGCGCCATCGAGAAAGAGCCGCTGCACCGGCGTGAGCGGATAGACGTCGTGTCCGCGACGGGTGGTGCCGAGCAGGTGGTCGATCGCCGGCTGGTCGAGCGCCGCCAGCGGGAAATCGGACGGCGTGTAGCCGCCAGCCTCAGGCGCGGTGGCATGCGTGATGATCGCGCGAAGCGACGTGCCGAATGCCGACGCAAATGCGGCCATCACGGACGCGTCATGTCGCGCCGCCGCATATGCGATGCGCACCTCGAGCGCGCCGCCCTGGACGTCGCCGTTGATCTCGATCTCGTGGCGCCGCCGCGACCGCGCGCTGCGCCACGCCCCCGCTGACTCACGCGCGAACCGGAAGAGCGACGACCCCTCGACGACCTGGTCGAACTGTCCGAGGTAGTTGAAGAGGATCGGCGCGCTCGAACCGTCTGCGAGTGCCGCCTGCGCGCCCAAGTAGCGCAGCAGGCCGAAGCCGACGCCTTGTCGTGGCAGCGCGCGCAGCCGTTCCTTGGCCGCGATCAACCGCTCGCGCGGCGTCGCGCCGCGCTTGCACGCCACGCGTACCGGGAAGACACTCGTGAACCAGCCCACCGTGCGCGCGACATCGACTCCCATGTCCTCGCGGCCGTGGCCTTCCATGTCGACCAGCACCTCACCGTCGCCGAGCCATGACGCCAGCGCGCCCTCGAGCGCGGCGAGCAACGCGTCGTTGACCCGCGTGCCGTACGCCGCAGGCACGCGCTGTAGCAGCGCGCTGGTTTCCTCGGCGTTGAGCCGCACCTTCACCGTGGTCAGCTCACCTTCCACGTTCGGCGCGTCGTCGTGCGCCACGGGCAACGCCAGCGTGCCCGGCGCCACCTGCGCCGCCCAGTACGGCAACTCGGCCGCGAGCCGCGGC
The DNA here is from genome assembly GCA_025359135.1 of Gemmatimonadota bacterium. Taxonomy (GTDB): domain Bacteria; phylum Gemmatimonadota; class Gemmatimonadetes; order Gemmatimonadales; family Gemmatimonadaceae; genus JACPPC01. Next base: position 1,397 of record JANYHJ010000035.1, read on the forward strand.
GACGCCGCCTCGCGCACAAGCGCCTCGCTCCAGCTGCGCCACCGTGCGCTCGCGCCCAGCACGGGCGTCTTGCCCGCCTTGATCTGCTCGTACGCGCTGTCGAGATCCTCGCGCAGCACGCGCCACGACACGCCGTCCACCACGAGGTGATGCGCCACAAGCGCCACGCGCACTGGCGTCCCGCCCTGCGTCATGACCACCACGCGCACCAGCGGCCCATCCGCGAGCTCGAGTGCGCGTTGCGCAGTGTCCGCCGCCGCCGTGATCGCGTTTGACGCATCGCCTTCGCCCAACGCCTCGGCTTCGCTCGACGCATCGCCATCGCCCAGCGCGACGACATCCACCGCCACCGCGCCATCGGCCGCGTAGTGTTGACGCCAACTTCCGCTCCCATCGCGCACGAAGCGCAACCGGAATGCATCGTGATGCGCCGCCACCGCGCGCACCGCACGTTCGAACGTCGGTACGTCGAGGTCAGCCACGAGATCGAACACCCAGCCCTGGTTCCAGTGCTGCGGGTCGAGCGGATCCAGTTCCGCGAACCACGCCTGCACCGGCGTCAACGTCACCGCCGTTCCCGCAGGAACCGCCGGCTCCACGCTCGAACCCGAGGCGCGCGCCGAGGACACGCGCGCGACCCGCGCCTGCGCCGCCACCGTCGGGTGCTTGAGCGCCTCGGTGAGCGTCAACGCATACCCGTCGCGCGCCGCACGCGAAATCACCTGGATCGCGAGCAGCGAGTCGCCGCCCAGCTCGAAGAAGTTGTC